>JBICHZ010000046.1:0-11989 GCA_043101355.1 Rhodopirellula sp. JB044 | reverse complement strand
AACGCGACCCGATCGCGGCTCTCAGGCGAAACCGCCCTGCCGTAGAACGCGTCAAAAACCGCTCGAAGCCACAAAGGAATGAAAAAATGACCAATCACGGAGAGGCTTTCCAGGCACTGCGAGACCATCTGCACAAGACCTCGCTGGTCTCCTCCGCCGCGGAACTTCTCGGGTGGGACGAACGCACCGGCATGCCTCCCGAAGGCGGTGAATTTCGCGCCGAACAGGTCGCATATCTCAGCGGTTTGGTGCACGACATGCAGACCGGCCCGGAGATCGCCACGTGGCTTGACCAACTCAGCGATTGGTCCGAGGCGGACGACCCGCACAGCGACATCGGTGCGACCGTGAGGTTGGTTCGGAAGGATTACGAGAAACAAAAACGCCTGCCCAAATCGCTGGTCGAAGCGATCGCGTCGGCGACCGTGCGTGGCCAGGGATGTTGGGACGCGGCACGCAAAGCCGACGATTATCGCCAGTTCCAACCGGCCCTCGACGAGATGATTTCGCTGCAACGTCAAGCCGGCGAGTGCCTCGCCGAAGAGGGACAGACAACGTATGAAGCGTTGCTCGACCAGTACGAACCGGACGCGAAAGCCGACCAGCTCTCGAGTGTCTTTGCGAACCTCCGCGGCGAACTGGTCAAACTGCTCGACGAGATCCAAGGCTCGGCACGCCAAGTCGACGAAACGTTGCTGAAGAAACAATACAGCGTCGACGGCCAACGTCAGATTTCACGCACCCTCGCCGAAGCGATCGGGTTCGATTTCAACCGCGGACGCCTCGACGAAACCTCGCACCCGTTCTGCACCGCGTTGGGGCCATCGGATTGCCGGATCTTGACGCGTTACGATTCGAGTTGGCTGCCCGGCAGCATCTTCGGCACCCTGCATGAAGCCGGCCACGGAATGTACGAACAAGGCCTGCCGCAGGATTGGTACGGTTTACCGCCGGGCACGTACGCGTCGCTGGGCATTCATGAATCGCAGTCGCGGTTGTGGGAAAACCTCGTCGGCCGGACGGCTGAGTTCTGGCAGTGCTTCACGCCGCTGATGCGGGAAACGTTCGGCGAGAACGCCACGCCGCAGCAGTGGCACGCATCGTTTAACCGTGTCACCCCATCGCTGATTCGCGTCGAAGCAGACGAGGCAACGTACAACCTGCACATCATCGTTCGCTTCGAACTCGAGCAAGCCCTCATCGCGGGCGAACTAACGACCGATGACTTGCCGGCCGTTTGGAACGAACGTTACGAAAGCGTCATCGGTGTCCGACCGCCGTCCGACGCCGACGGCGTGTTGCAGGACGTGCACTGGAGCGCCGGATTGTTCGGTTACTTCCCCACCTACACACTCGGAAACCTGATCGGCGCTCAACTCTACGCGGCGGCCGAAAAGTCGCTCGGCGACCTCAGCGGCATGATCGCTCGCGGGGAGTTCCAACCGCTACTGGATTGGCTGCGAAAACACGTGCACGCTCACGGACGCAAATTCTCCGCCGACGAACTCGTGCAAAACGCGACCGGCGCACCGCTGTCCGCCGAGCCGTTAGTGACGAGCCTGCGTGAACGCTACTCGCTCGTCTATGACGTCAAAAGTCCGACCGTTTCGAGCAACGCGACCTCATGATTCGAAAGATCACGCTCGAAAATTTCATGTCCCACGGCAAGACCGAGATCGAACTTGCCGACGGTCTGACCGTGCTCACCGGGCCGAACAATTGCGGCAAATCCGCACTCGTCTCGGCACTGCAGATCATTGCCGCCAACGGTCGCACCAAACACGTGCTGCGTCACGGTGCGAAGGTCTGCCGGATCACCGTCGAAACGGACGACGATCACACGATCATCTGGGAACGCAAAAAGACAACCGTCAAATACAACATCGACGGCGAAGACGTTCACCGCACCGGCCAAGGTATCCCGGAAGAACTGCACGATTCGCTGCGGCTCGACAAAGTCATCACGGAAGTCGGCGCGAGCAAGAACGAATACGACATTCATTTCGGCGAACAAAAGTCGCCGGTGTTTTTGCTGAACGAAAGCGGCAGCAGAGCGGCGGCGTTCTTCGCGTCGTCGTCGGATGCCGCCCGGCTCGTCGAGATGCAACACGTCCATCGTGCTCGCACGTCCAAAGCACGCACCGAAGCCAAACGGTTGCATACCGAGAGCGAACAGAATACCGCTCGCATCGCCGCGTTCGCGCCGATCGACGCGATCACCGAATCGGTTGCTCGGGCCGAGAACCTGCAGGACGAATTGCAGTCTGGACAACAACGGGCCAAAGAACTCGCCGCACTGATCACGCGGTTGCAATCCGCCGCGAGCGAAGCAAGCCGTTTGCGTAACGACCTGAACATTCTCAACCGGTTGTCCGACGCCGAGACCACGCCCGATGGCTTGTTGGCCCGCCGCACCCAATGCGATCGGCTGCGCAGTTGGCTCGCCGCCGCCGAACGACAAACGCGGATCCGCGATCGCGAAAAAGCTCGCTGCTCCGCACTGTCGCAGCTACAACCCCTGCCGGCTCAACATCCGGCGGCGGAAACCGCGACTCTGATTCGACGGATCATCGACGCGCAGCAACACCACGCGGTATCGCAGCAAATCGCTAACTGCTGCGGTCCGCTCTCCTCGCCGCCCGAGATGCAGCCGGCCGAATCGTGCCGCCAACATCTGCGTCGACTCAACAACGCGATCACCCTTCACGCAACCGCAAAACAGGTTCACACATCACTTTTGCCGCTGACCGCGGTACCGTCGCAGCACGACACCGCGAGAGCATCGCACCTGATCGAGCGTCTGCACCACACGTCCGCAACTCGCGACCAATTGCGATCACGCATCGCCGCATCCGCGTCTCTCACGCCACCGCCTACGATCGATTCGCCCGAATTACTCCGCCGTACGATCGCGAGCCTGCGTGAGGCTCACCGACGGCATGATAAAGCGTCCGAACGAGCCGAAACGCTCGCGGGTTTGCGGCCGATCGAGCCTCCCCATGACCTCGATCCGGTCCGCAAAACGGTCGATCGATTAGGGAAGATTATCGCGGAGGTTGAACGTGTCAAAACAGCCGCCGACGAGGCTAAACGCCAACTCAGCGAGCACGAGCGGGCGATCCGAAAATTCGTCGATGCGAACCCCAAATGCGAAACCTGTGGTGGCAGCATCGACCCGGAAACGCTGATGTCGACCGTCCCCGGATCTCATGACCACGGCAGCGACCTCGGCAGCGACCACGACGGCGCCTCGAACGATAAGGAGCCCGTGGTATGAACGAAAAATCAGGACTGCTGTTCATCGGCGACCCGCACTTGGAAGCTCGCGTCCCCGGTTTTCGCAAAGACGATTACCCGCAGGTGGCGTTGGCAAAGTTTGCGTGGTGTTTGCGTTACGCACGCGAACAGAACCTGCAACCGATCTTGCTCGGTGACCTGTTCCACCTCCCGCAGGACAACCCGAACTGGCTGCTGTCGCAAATCATCGAGACCATTTCAGACTTCTACGGCCCTGGGCTCCCCGCGATCCACGGCAATCACGACGTACGTGAGAACACGCGAAAGCCGAATGATTCGGTCAGTATTTTGTTCGCCGGTGGGCACCTTCGTTTACTTTCCGAAGACGATCCCTGGGTCGGCACCGTGGACGGTCGCCGCGTGATCGTCGGTGGAACGGTTTGGGGAGAGAAGTTACCCAAAGAGTTTGCCGGTTCGGCCGCATCGCCCGGCGAGGGTGAATTGTTCCAAACTCAAGGCGACGACGCCGGCCTGGTCGCCTGGATCACTCATCACGACATTCTCATTCCGGGTTACGAAGAGGCCGGCCGGATTCGCCCCAAGCAAATTCCCGGCATCGATTTGATCGTTAACGGACATGTGCACCGACGACTCGAACCGGTCCGCAAGGACGGCACGAACTGGATCACCGCCGGCAACATCACCCGCCGTGCTCGCAGCGACGCGTCACGTGCTCACGTCCCCGCCGTCGTTTGCGTTGTTCCACCGGCCAACACGTCCGTTGTCGCCGACGAAGCCATCGAGGCGTTCGACTTTCAATCGCAATCCGACGTCCCGTGGTCGATGCGGTGGGTACGTGTCCCGCACGAACCCTTCGACGACGTGTTCCATCCCGAACTGATCGGCGACGAATCCGAAGAGGACGCCGCCGACGGTTCCGCATTCATCGCCGATCTACGCGAATTGACTCAGCGAAAAACCGACAGCGGTGCCGGGTTGATGACGTACCTCGAACAAAACGTGTCACAGTTCGACGACGCCATCGCTGACGAGATCATGCGCCTTGCCAACGAAGTCACCCAGTCGACTCAGTAGCGTTTCCCCCAACCCGTTAACACCGTAGGCCGGACCAATCGCAGCGCCGTTCCGGCATTCCAACCTTTCTCCCCGGAATTATCAAAATGACCGCACGCACGATCGAACAACTCAAATCGGAATACGAACAACTCAACGAACGAAAAATCCAAGCGCAAACGCAATTGAGCGAAGCCGAAAAGCAACTCGCCAGTGCCCAAGCGGAAGCCGAAAAAGAATTCGGCACGAGCGACGTGAAAGAGCTGACCGAGAAGCTCGAACAGATGGAAGCCGAAAACGAAAAGCGACGCAGCGAATACCAGACGCTTCTCGACAAGATCAGCGGCGACCTCGCCGAAGTCGAAAAGGCGACCGCGGAAGGCAAGAAGACCGACGCTTAGACGTCATCTGGCGCCGGTTTCTTGATTCCTCAGGATGGCTCAAGAAATCGGAATTGAAACCGAAGCGAATGTCGCTACCGAGACGTTCCCGTACCCAACCATTCGCGTACACAACCATTCGCATACCCAACCATCCGCGTAGCTGGATTCGCCAGAATTCAGACCTCCCGCCACCAACAACAACGCACCACCGAAGTCTTGGCGACTCCGGCTACTTGATGATCTGTTTCCTTCGTAATTTTCGAACGACCTTTGAACGCAACTCTCAACCTCGCTGACCTTCGCAACCGGGCCCATCGCATCGAGGGCAAGCGTGATGAATTGGTTTCACGACAAGCCAAGGTTGCCGAACAACTCGAAGAACAAAATCGTTTTCTCGCCATCGCCGACGATGTCACCAACGCGCTCGAGAAACTCGGCAACGACGTCTTCCAACGTCAACTGACGCTGATCGAAAACACGATGACCAAGGCGCTCCAAGAAGTCCTCGAGCAAGACATTCATTTCAAAGCCAACGCGTCGTTCAGCCGCGGTGCCGCGAGCGTCGAATTTTCGATCCAGCGAGGCGAGAACACCGAAGACATCATGAAAGGCCAGGGCGGATCGGTCGCCAACGTGGTGTCGGTCGGTCTCAGGATGCTCGCGATCACGACGCTCGACGAACGCCGCCACCGCAAATTCCTCGTCCTCGACGAGCAAGACTGCTGGCTGCACCCCGACCTCGTCCCCAAGCTCACCCGCATCGTCCAAGAAGCCGGCACGGCGCTCGGATTCCAAGTCCTGATGATCAGCCACCACGACGTCAATCATTTCATCCGCCATGCCGACCGAGTCTACCGCCTATCACCTGACCGTGGCGAAGGGGTCGGCATCGAACGGATCGAGGCAGACAGCCCGGTGGAGAAGGACGAGCGATAGGCGGCTGAGCGTCTTCGGAGAGATGCACTACCGTGGAACTCGCCAACGGTTTGTCGATAAAAGAGTGTCGCCGATCACTCCGTGATCGGAACGCCCACGTAAACCAATCACAGAATGATCCGCGGCCTTACGGAGTTTCCGCAGCACTCAATCGCCGAACGTTTTGGCAACTTTCGCTACGGGATTGGAGTCCGAATCTTGATCGAGACGCATTGCTGGGGCCTTGTGAGCTCGCAACACTATTGCCGCTTCACGCGGTTTCCCCCCAACGTCAATCCGTCGGTTCGACGACTTGCACGTTTGTTGACAAGTGCTCTTGGGCGGTTCGTTGAACCTCGTCGGCTTGAGTTTGTTTTTCGACGCGGCGAACGGTTTTCGGGCTGCTTAGTTTTCCGAGGTGAATCACCGGTTCGCCGGGTTGCACGGCGGGGAGGGTGGTCATGCCGATGACGATCCCGTCAAAAGGGGCCTCCAATCGGTTTTGGTCTTCTTGCACGAGACTGCTGTTCGTCGCGAGCGGCTGTCCTTTGACGACCGTCGTTCCCGGCGACACGTGCATGTCCATGAAACCACCCCGTTCGGCCCGAACCCACTTGGTCTGTTTCAACTTCACCTGGTTCTCGGGCACCTCCGGTTCACCTTCGATCATCTCCAGTTCCTGCAGCACATTGACGATGCCGCGGGTCATGCAATCGACCACCGACGGTTCCACCTTCCAAACTTCGCCGCCCTCGACCACGATCGTCGGGCATCCCGCCGCGGTCGCCTCGCGTCGAAACGAACCTTTCGGACCACGCCCGTCGAGGATCACTCCGGCGCCGAAGGCGGTCGCCAGTCGAAGACACTCTTTGTTCTTAAAATCACATCGCACGTTCGGATAGTTCGTCCGGCGGACCGCCGCGGTGTGCAGGTCGATGCCAAAATCACACTTGGCAACGATCGCGTCAAAAATGACTTTGGCCATCCGGGTCGCCATGCTGCCCGACGCATTGCCGGGAAAGCAGCGGTTGAGGTCACGACGGTCTGGCAAATATCGCGAGTGCCTCTCGAACCCGAGAACGTTGAGCACCGGGATCATCAACACGTTGCCACGGACCGGGCCCCACTCCGGATCGGCCAAGAACGAACGGATCGCCCCGGTCCCGTTGAGTTCATCGCCGTGCAGTGCCCCCGTGACGAAAACCGTCGGCCCCGGCTCGGCTCCTCGGACCACACGCAGAGGAATGACGATGTTCCGGCCGCTGTAACTCTCCGAAATCTCGAGCTCGGTGTTTCGGTGTTGCCCCGCGTCGATGTCGTGCCCGAACCAGGTTTGTGTTTTCCAATCTGTCATTGTCTGCTCTCATTTTGCCACGGAACCCTGCAATTCTACTGCAGCGCACCGTTTTCCAAGAGACGGCATCTTTCGGAGAGACGCTATCAATCGCCCCAACGGGACCACCCGTCGCACGACGAACGCTCGTCATCGAAACGTGGTTTTCACCGGGCCTGAAAGGCGGCTGCTTTTGCCCGCGAAGCCTCGCTCGCCGAAAAATTTTTCCGCATTTTTTCGCCTCGATCCGTGTTGACGCGATCGGCGTGAGATGATCGGGCTGCGCAATTGCCCGTATTCGTCGTGTTTGACGACGACTTGAGCGAAACTTTGAAGAATTCGCTATATAAAAAACAACCAAAACCGGCTTGACGCGACAAGCGATCAGTTCGTATTGCCAGACCCAATCGGAAGGTTTCCGTATCGCCTCGAAAGGATTTCGAGCTAATGCGAGAGCTTTCCGAAATCTGTCCAATGTCTCACCGCGAAGAAGGAGAGTCGCGTTGAACCGCTCGAACAAGCCGCCCAGGCAAAAGAGTTCATCCAGTGTCGAACCCACCCATTCCACTCGTCACGAGCGGTGTGCGGTCGACCGTCCCCTCAAACACGGTGAGATTGTCGGGCCCCGTCCCACCTCATATCCCATTCCGCCAAGGAGATCGCGTATGACTATCCCGAAAGGTACGGTCATGCCTTTGTGCTTGGTCGGATGCCTGATTGCTTTCACCCCGACCGCATCGGCACAATTCACGTTGCCAGGATCGCAGGGGGCTACCCAAGGCTCCACGGCCGGTTCTCAAGGCATCACGTCGCAGTTGCAAGCGATCGATGCCGCAGTTGCCGCCGGCAACTTCACCGGAGCCGTCCAGGCGTACCGCGCCGCCCATCAAGTCGCGCCGACCAACCCGGAGCTTCGTAAACGCTACGACGCTTTGGTTGCACGCGGAATCGACGGCAGCCTGTTGAACCTGACTCCGATCGCCACACCATCGGGTTCCGCCATGGCACCGATCGACAGCCAGCAAGAAGCTGCCGCAGCCGATCCGAAGTCGTGGCCGCTCGATAAACGCAAACAAGAGAGCCGCCGGCTCACCGCGATGGGCCGCACGGCCTTGGACCGCGGTGACGTCGCCTCCGCATTCCGATTCGCGACCGCCGCACAAAACCTCGGCGTTGGTCAACAAGAGTTCGACCCCGGCGACGCCCGTCCGTGGCAACTGTTGCTCGACGTTCAGTCGGCAGCACGACGCAGCGGTCTGGACCTGAACCAACTCGCCCAGCAAGCCGCCGCCAACCCGGCGATCGCACAAACCAGTGGCGTCATGCCGATCGGTCAATCCGGTCAACCTGCCGCCAACATGGTCGCTCAGGCCGGTGGCACGTTCACTCCCGGCGAACCATCGGGCATTCAGCAAGTCCAAGCGTCATCGAACTTTGTCGGTGACAACCGCACCGGATCATCCGAAGGCGAACGTTTGTACGCCGAAGGCATGCAGTTCCTTTCCGCGGGCAACCAAGCCGAAGCTCGTGCGAAGTTTGTCAAAGCATGGGAATTCGAAGCCGACTTGCCGGTCGACACCCGTCGAGCGTTGCAGGACAAGCTGACTTTGCTGCAGCCCTCACGCATGCCAGCCACGTCGACTCCGGCGGCTCCGATGACCGCGATCGAGAAAGCGGACCACGCTGCTGCTCAACAAGTCAAACGTCTCTACCGCGAGGTCACCACAGAACTCGCCAAAGCAAACGAGAAGAAGACCGAAGCTCCCCTGGACGCGGTCAGCGACCTCGAACGCCTCGCCCGCAAGGTCGAAGGTGCCAACATCGACGAAGCCTCTCGTGCATCGCTCTCCGCGATGGTCGGGCGTGCCTTGACCGAACAACGCAATTACGTCGAAGCCAACCGGGCGAAGATCGATCTCGACCTCGAGAACGAACGCATCCGCACGGAAATGGAAACCGAAGACGCTCGCGAAGCACGCATCGATCAAGAGATTTCGCTCTTGGTGGACACGTTCAACGACTTGATGGATCAGAAACGCTTCCAAGAAGCCGAGGTGATCGCAAAGCAAGTCGGCGAGTTGAAGCCTGACTCCACCATCGCGATGACGATGTTCCACAACAGCCGCACGCAAGTCCGTCTGCAAATGGACGAAGACATTCGTGCGGACAGCGAGAACGGGTTTGCACGCACGATGCTCGACATCGGCCGCACCGCCGTCGCTCCTGATCCGGACCGTCCGTTCACTTTCCAAGACCCGAAGGATTGGGAAGCGATCTCGCGTCGTCGTCTCGCCGCTCGTGACAGCAACTCACGACTGAGTATTCGCGAGCAAGAGATTCAACGCAAACTCGAAACCGACGTCGAACTGAAGTACCGCAACAGCCCGCTCGGAGAAGTCCTCGATGACTTGGCCGCCGTCACCGGTGTGCCGATCGTGATCGACCAACGAGCCCTTGCTGCGATCCGAATCAGTCGCGACACGCCGGTTTCGAAATCGATCAACAGCCGTCTGCCGCTCAAGAGCGCACTGAACATCTTGCTCGAAGACCTCGACTTGACCTACGTGCTCGATAACGACGTGCTCAACGTCACCAGCCGCGAAGCTCGCCGCACGATGGTGTTTCCACGCACCTATCGCGTCGCCGACCTCGTCACGCCGATCCCGAACTTCATCTCGGGATACGAACACGGCCTGGCCGGTGCGTTGAAGTCCGCCTATCAAATGATTCGTCCGACCACCGACGTCCAAGTGATGCCGGTTTCGATGACCGATCTCGGCGGCGGGATGGCAAACAACGCGTCGAACAATCTCGGCCGTAACATGCTCGGTCAGTACAACCCGATGGGCAGCGGTTCGAGCTTCGCCGGTGGCCTCGGTGCCTCGGGCGTCGTCCCGTCGGGCCGCGGTGGTGGATCGATGGCTGACTTCGATTCGCTGATGCAACTGATTCAACAAACGATCGAACCTGACAGCTGGGAAGCCCTCGGCGGCGTCGGCACGATGGCACCGTACCCACAAAACTTGTCGCTGGTGATCAGCACGACGAGCGATGTGCACGACCAAATCGTCGACCTGCTCGAATCGCTTCGTCGCCTGCAAAACCTGCAGATCACGATCGAAGTTCGCTTCATCACGCTGGCCGATACGTTCTTCGAGCAAATCGGAATCGACTTCGACGTCCGCTTTGACGACAACGCCCAAAGCATCCCAGCGGATGACTCGGGTTCGGCCGTCACGATCGGTTTGGACGCACAAGGTGTGCCGACCGCTGACCTCGACATTCGATTCGACAACCAAACCTTCAGTGGTGCGGTGGCCCCGTTCGGTGGAGACACCGGGTCGATCTCGACGATCGGTTTTGCGATCTTGAGCGACATCGAAGCGTTCTTCTTCTTGCAGGCTGCTCAAGGGGACAACCGTAGTAACATCATGCAGGCTCCGAAGGTGACCCTGTTCGACGGACAGATCGCCTCGATCAACGACACCGTGTCGCGACCGTTCGTGACCAGTATCGTGCCTGTCGTCGGTGACTTTGCCGTCGCTCAGCAACCGGTGATCGTGGTCCTCGATGAGGGAACCCGATTGAACGTGCAGGGTGTGGTCAGCGATGACAAACGCTTCGTGCGTCTGACGCTGGTTCCAACGTTCAGCCAGATCGGCGAGGTCAACACGTTCACCTACGAAGGTGCACGGACGACCCGCAGCTCGAGCACGAGCGAAGTGGACACCAACGGCGACGGCGTGATCGACGAAAATGACGAGAACGAGGAGGAAGACGTCATCCAAGGTACCACGGTCCAACAGCCCACGTTTGCGTCGACATCGGTCAGCACGACCGTGAGCGTTCCGGACGGCGGTACGATCCTGCTCGGTGGTATCAAACGGATGAGCGAAGGCCGCAACGAACGTGGTGTGCCGTTCCTCAGCAAGATCCCATACGTCAGCCGCTTGTTCCGCAACACGGGTGTCGGCCGGACATCGACCAGCCTGATGCTGATGGTGACCCCACGGATCATCATCCAAGAAGAGGAAGAAATCGCCCAAACCGGTTTCGACCCAAGGAATTAAATTCCATCGCTTCCAGCGATTCGGATAAGCAAACGAAACCCTCCGCCAGGAAACTGACGGAGGGTTTTTTCGTTTCGAACGACCGCCAAAATCCCACCACCCGTAGCTGAATTCGCCAAGAATTCAGCCTCCCACCATTATCGCACCTCCGAAGTCTCGGCGACTCCGGCTACGTTGGTGTAGCTGGATTCGCCAAGAATTCAGACCACCGACCATCAGCACACCTCCAAATTCTCGGCGACTCCGCGCTACGGTTGTCGTAGCTGGATTCGCCAAGAACTCAGACTCCCCACCATCAACGCACCTCCGAAGTCTCGGCGACTCCGGCTACGGATTTCACGCCTGGCTACGTATCCTTCAAACGCACCAATCCGTTCTTTGCAAGATACGAATACGTTCGCCAATATCGCGTCCAGTAATCGCCTGCGAACGGCTTTAGCTCCGGGTAGCCCGGAACAAGGCAGCCCGAGTATGGGTAGCTCGCATAGTCATCGTCAGCAACCAGGCCAGCCCGCTCCGGATTGCGGGCGATGTAATCGCAGACTTCCGCAAAGGCGATTTCGGTACGCTGGTTATCTTTGAGAACGCGGTCAAACGGTTGTGGCTGCAACGCGAAGTCGAGGGCTTTTAGAGAATCATTTAATCGCGTCCGAAAGTGTTTCATGGCAGACAGTTGGTCTGATCCATCGAAGATTCCCGCCCAAATCATATGGAGGTGATCGGGCATCAATACGAACATCGGGCAGCACAACCCATATCGAAACGCGGTATGAGTTAGTAACTCGCGGAATCGGTAGAGGAAGATGGGACGTAACCAGCCGGTCTTTCGGTCCGCAATCGTCAGAGACCAGTGCACGTATGCTTGTCCGCGGTAGAATTCCGGGGGCAATCGTTTGAGATACGAGTGGTTCTTGGTTTCGTCCGAAAAGCTCCCGGCTTGAGGTTCCGTCGGCATTGCAGTCTCCGTGCTAAAAAAT
>JBICHZ010000045.1:0-3369 GCA_043101355.1 Rhodopirellula sp. JB044 | reverse complement strand
TGGCCGGTTTTGACCGCGGGCGGATCCTTTCGCAGCATCTCGCTGGATGCTCGTTGACGAAAAACATCCCCAGGACGCCCCCCCATGTACCGAACCGCGTTCCTAATCGCGACCTTTGTTGTTTCCGCCGTCTTTCTCCCGGCCTGCTCGAGCGTCACCGCCGACGACAAACTAAAAGTTCTGATTATCGACGGGCAGAATAATCACACGGCGTGGCCCAAGACGACTGCGATGATGAAGCAGTACCTCGAAGATTCCGGTCGATTCACCGTCGATGTTTCGCGAACGAAGTTCACTTGGAAGGGCGGTAAATTGCTCGAGCAATTCGGCCTCGATGACGGGACCGAGTACCAGGACCTACCCAAACCGAAATCCGATCCGGACTTCAAACCAAAGTTTTCCGACTACGACGTGGTGCTGAGTAACTTCGGTTGGAAAGCGGCACCGTGGCCGGAAGAAACGCAAGCCGCGTTGGAAGAATACGTGTCCGGCGGCGGAGGTTTGGTCGTCGTGCACGCCGCCGACAATTCATTCGGCAGTTGGGACGAGTTCAACAAGATGATCGGACTCGGCGGTTGGGACGGCCGGAACGAAAAGTCGGGCCCTTACGTCTACCTCGATGAAAACGAAAATCTGGTGCGAGACATGTCACCTGGTTCGGGAGGCAACCACGGACCGGCCCACGAATACCAAGTTGTTGTGCGTGTCCCCGACCATCCGATCACCGAAGACATGCCTCGGGCGTGGATGCACGTCAAAGATGAGCTGTATCAGAAACTGCGCGGCCCGGCGGCCAACATGACGATCTTGGCGACGTCGTATGCCGATCCGAAATACCGCGGCACGGGACGACACGAACCGATCGTCATGACCATCGACTACGGCAAGGGACGGATCTATCACACGCCGATGGGTCATGACGACAAAACGATGGAGTGCGTCGGGTTCATTACCATGTTGCTGCGTGGCACCGAATGGGCGGCAACCGGAGAAGTCACGTTGAAAGAAATTCCTGACGACTTTCCGAAAGCCTTCGAATCGAGTCAACGAAGTTTCGAAGCGAAATAGGTTTCACTTCGATTCGCTGAAACAACCTTTCTCCGCCTGCCGCGTGCTGCCTCTGTGAAGTCAAATTCCTTCGACCGCTTTGAACCGTATCTGATTCCTTTTGCGGATCATCCGGTTCTGCAGCAACGGGTTTTGCACGTGCTCGAGCGACTGCCCGCGGACGTGCAAGAGGACTTCCTCGAGGACCCTCGATTTCGCGTCACGGTCGACAACTATCAGGCTGGGGTGGGTTGGTCGTTGTTGATGCCTGCCCCCGGAGTGAACGGTGAAGGTAGTCGCTGTGTCGTGCTGCGTTTGAAACTCAACGACGCGTCGGAGCATTTCGCGTGGTACGTGATCGCTCATGAGTTCGCGCATGCGTACTTGCGAAACGGCGGGTGGGGCGAGATCACCGACATCGAAGAAGCCGCCGACGCGTTGGCCGATTCGTGGGGTTTCTCGCGGCCGAGACGTTTTGTATAGCGCATTCTGAAACGAAACTCGTTGCGTCTCCTGTCGCTTGAGTCTCCGGAATTCCGTGCCCCGAATCTGGATTGCGACCTCATCTTTTTCAGTCAACGCCCTACCTCGGCCCCGTCGTGGGAGTGTGGAGGGGCGTGATTCGCAGCGAATTCGCCGTTGAGCCGACACGCGGAGGTAGCGGATGGCGTCAAAGGTGTTCAGTGTGCGATAATGAGATGACCAAACCGCCATTGGGGGCGTGAAGGCAGGTTTGTCCATACTGTGACGGCGATTGTCGCCCGATGCGATCGAAGCGAGAAACGGTGACAACCGAGGAAGATATCGATGAACATGCGAGCCGACGCGTTCGACACGAGGCACACCGCCGCGTTCCCCAACATCAGCGATGAGGAGATGAGTTGTTTGGAACGGCTCGGATCCTTGCGTCAGTTTTCTGATGGCGAAGTGCTCTTCGAATCCGGCGACAGCGATTTCTCGTTCTTTGTCGTTCGATCGGGCCGCGTCGCGATCACGGAAACGTCGAGCGGCCAACCGCGTGAAGTGGTCATTCATGAACCGGGCGAATTTACCGGTGACGTTTCGATGTTGACCGGGCGACCCGCCGTGGTGACGGCGACGTCGGTGGGCGATACCGAGGTGATCGAAATCACGTCGTGCACGATTCGTTACATGCTCGCTGAGGTCCCCGGCCTGAGTGATAAATTGCTCGAGGCGTTTCAATATCGCCGCAAACTCCTCGAAGCATCGGACTTTCTCGGCGTCCGTGTTTTCGGTGCGGCGGACTCCAAAGAGACGCTCCAACTGCGAGAGTTCTTCTACAAAAACAACGTCACCCACACCTTTCTCGATATCGCCGACACGTCCGTTGCCGAGGACTTGAAAGAGTTCGGCTTCGCGGCTGACGACACTCCTGTGATCGCCTGCAGCGAACACGTGGAATCAAAACCGTCGTTGGCGAAGGTCGCCGAGTGTCTCGGAATCTCGCGGCACATTAAGGAGGAACTTTACGACGTGTTGGTCGTCGGCGCCGGGCCGGCCGGATTGGCTTCGGCGGTCTACGGCGCGTCGGAAGGATTGCGAACGTTGGTGGTCGACGGGATCGGACCGGGAGGCCAGGCGGGGCAGAGTTCGAAGATTGAAAACTACATGGGATTTCCCGCCGGAGTATCGGGGACGGAACTAGCGAACCTGGGTTTCCTGCAGGCCATGAAGTTCGGTGCTGAGTTCACCGCGCCGGTCATGGTGCGGTCGATGACATGCAACGACGACGGTAACCACTGTGTCGAGTTGTGCACCGGCCAGAAGGTTCACACCAAGACAGTCTTGATCGCAACCGGGGCGTCGTATCGACGGTTGCCGGTCGAGGGATGCGACCGACTCGAAGGCATGGGGGTCTATTTCTCGGCAACGACCGTGGAAGCACGACTTTGCCGCAACTCAACCGCAGTTGTCGTTGGCGGGGGAAACTCGGCCGGCCAAGCCGCGATGTATCTTTCGCAACATGCTAAAGACGTCAAGCTGCTGCTGAGAGGTAACGACTTGCGGAAAAGCATGTCGGACTACCTCGCACGCCGGATTGAGAAGAACGAAGTGATCGAGGTGGTTCACCATACCGAAATCGATTCACTCGAAGGCGACCAACACGTCGAACGAGCCAGTATCCGGAACAACCAAACGGGCGAGTGCGAAAGCGTTGAGTGTTCCGGCGTGTTTATCTTTGTCGGTGCCAAACCGCACACCGATTGGTTGCCCGATAGTGTGGAGTTGGACGAACACGGGTTCGTGTTGACGGGTCCCGGGGTGCGTGAATCAGACCGATGGACGCTCGACCGCGAACCG
>JBICHZ010000044.1:0-21269 GCA_043101355.1 Rhodopirellula sp. JB044 | reverse complement strand
AATCGTTGCACGCAACATCGAATCCGAACGTGAAGTCGCCGCGTCCACGCTCGATGAACTGCAGGTCACGGCCAAGCTTTCGACCAACGCGATCCCCGTTTCTCAAGTCATCGATGGTGTCGAGATTCCATGGGAAGATCCGATCATTTGGCGATGGGACCGACGTCGTGCGGCAACCGTGCAGTGTTCGCCCAACAACGCGACGGCACCAACGCTTCGCAACGCGGTGCTCGAAAAGTTCGAAGCCATCGAACTGCCGCCGGGCTATCGTTTGGACTGGGACGGTGAATACTGGAGTGCCAAACAGTCGCAGGAGGCCCTCGCCCCCGGCATCGTTCCGGCGGTTGTGGTTATGCTTTTTATCCTCGTCGCGTTGTTCAACGGATTCCGTCCAATGCTCATTTGCATTGGCGTGATCCCGTTCGTGATGATTGGAATCACCGGCGGACTGTTGCTGACGCAAACGCCGTTCGGCTTCATCGCTTTGTTGGGTGCGATGAGCCTATCGGGTATGATGATCAAGAATGTGGTTGTCCTGTTGGATGAAGTCAACGTGAACCTCGCCAAAGGTGCCTCGCCCTACCATGCTGTTGTGGAGGCGGCGGTATCGCGATTGAGCCCCGTTGTGAACGCGGCGGGAACAACGGTTCTCGGGGTGTTGCCAATGTTGCAGGACGTTTTTTGGGTCGCGCTCGCGGTAACGATTTTCTTCGGACTGATCGTTGGCACGCTCCTGACGATGGTGATGGTGCCAACGTTGTATGCGTTGTTGTACCGGGTTCCTGCCGAATGATCTCTACTTAAAAAACAGCCATGACCTTCGACCTACAACCGCTGGTTCGTCACACCCGCATTCAAGAAATCGTGGGCGACGTGATCCGACTTCGTGCCAAAGGCGTCGCTCTCGGTGACATGGCGGAAGTGGAGAACACGGACGGCGAATCGTCGCTGGCGCGAGTCATCGGGTTAGAACGCGACGTTGTCAGTCTGCAGGTCTTCGCCGGCGGCAAAGGGTTGTCGACCAACGCAACGGTGAAGTTCCTCGGCCGTTCACTCGACGTCGTTTATTCACCGAATATTCTCGGCCGCATTTTTCGTGGGTCCGGCACTCCGCTCGACGGCGGTCCTGATCTCACATCCGACCCGCACGTGAAAGTCGGCGGCCCGACGGTGAACCCCGTCATGCGAGTCATGCCGACCAAGATGATCGAGACCCGCGTCCCGATGATCGACCTGTTCAACTGCCTCGTCGAGAGCCAGAAGATTCCGATCTTTTCGGTAGCGGGTGAACCACACGGCGAGTTGCTCGCGCGAATCGGCTTCCAAGCCGACGCGGATGTGCTGGTCTTCGGCGGCCTCGGATTGATCTTCGACGACTACCATTTCTTCCGAACCGCATTCGAAGAACACGGTGTCTTTGGCCGAACAGTGATGTTTGTCAACCAAGCATCCGATCCGTTGGTGGAGCGGTTGTTGGTTCCCGACATGGCGCTAGCGGTCGCCGAAAAGTTCGCCGTCGAGGAAAACAAACGCGTCCTCGTTTTGTTGACCGACATGACCGCGTACGCCGACGCGATGAAGGAGATCGGCGTCGCGCAAGAACGCATCCCAGCGGTCCGCGGATACATGGGCGATCTCTACACGCAGCTCGCCCAGCGATACGAGAAGGCCTGCGACTTCAAAGGCGCCGGATCGGTCACCATTCTTACCGTGACGACCATGCCCGGTGACGATGTCACGCACCCGGTCCCGGACAACACGGGATACATCACCGAAGGCCAGTTCTATCTGCACGGTGGAATTATCGACCCGTTCGGTTCGCTGTCCCGTTTGAAACAACACGTCATCGGCAAATCCACTCGCGAAGATCACTCGCAGGTGATGAACACGATGATTCGGTTTTATTCCGAAGCGGTCGAGGCACAACGCAAACAAGCGATGGCGTTTGAGTTGTCGCCGTTCGATCACAAATTGCTGAAATACGGCGACCTGTTTCGCAAACGCTTCATGGACATCCGCGTTTCGATGGGCGTGATCGAAGCGTTGGACTTGTGTTGGCAAACGCTCGGCGAGTGTTTCGAGCCGAACGAATTGTTGATGAAACAACACTTGATCGACAAATACTTCCCGAATCGGCCTGGGCAAAACGAACGACCCGACAACGCCGATGAGAGCGCTCAAGACGCGGCAGAACCACCGATACCAAAAACGAGCGAAGGTTCCTCGTCATGAGCAAGCTTCGTCTCAGCAAACATTCACTGCAACAACAGCAACAACAACTCAAACTGTACGAAAAGCTGCTGCCGTCGTTGGACCTCAAACGACGACAACTTACCGTCGAAGCACAAAAGGCTCGCGAGGAGCAACGCGTCGCGATCGAAGCGGCGGAAGCTCTCGAAATGAAGATCGGGGAGGACCTCCCAATGCTCGCCGATGAACGACTCGATCTCACCGGGCTGGTGAAGATGGACGGTTATCGGGTTGGGGAACAAAACGTTGTCGGGACGCGGCTTCCGATCTTGGAACAGATGCACTTTGTCGTCGCGGACTATTCCCGCATGGCGACTCCGGCTTGGATTGATATCCTCGTGCAGCGACTCAAGGATGCAGCCGAAGCACGAGTCCGCTCTCGCATCGCGGGCGAACGCGTCGAAATTCTTTCGCATGCGGTTCGACGCATCACGCAGCGTGTCAATCTGTTCGACAAAGTCTTGATCCCAGACGCCAAAAAGAACATCCAACGAATCAGGATCTACCTGGGCGATGCCGAACGCGCGTCGGTGATCACCTCGAAGCTCGCCAAAGCCAAACAACAGAAGAACAACGACTCCTGGGAAGACGACGACACCGACGGAGTCGTCTCATGAGCATTGTGCCACTGCACCGGGCAACCTTCGTCGGCCTTACTCAGGATAAGGAGCCGCTGCTCGATTCGCTGCATGATTTCGGAAACCTCGAGATCATTCCACTGACGAATGAACGCGACGTCGATGCCGCGATTAAGAAACGTGCGGCGCCGACGCAAAGTTCGCGGGATGCGTTAAAGTTTCTCTTGGCGTCGCCCCAACGTCGGCGTCAATCGCATGATCGCACGATGTTCGATGCCGCACAGGTCGAACGTCAGGCACGTGAACTTCAATCTCGGATTCACGACCTGGAGTCCGAACGCGACGACCTGTTGGAACGGATCGAAGGAATCAAACCTTTCGGTGATTTCTCATTCGCGTCGCTGCAACAGATGGGTGATTTCCGTCTTTGGTTTTACGTGGTTCCGCATGCGGAAATGCCCAAGGTAGCATCCGCGTTGGACGAACAGACCTCCAAGGGGTCGGCCGGCTGGGAAGCGGTCAAGGAGGATTCACAGCACAGTTACGTGGTGGTTGTTTCGCCGGAAGAACCAACCAACATGCCTGTCCCCCGGCAAAGAATCGGGGCACGGTCGCTCAAGCAGCTTTCCCAACGTCTCGAAGAAGTCGAACTCGCGATTGAGGACGCCCAAGCGGAGCGTGCTTATTTGACGCGGTGGTGCCTTCTGTTTGCGAGAAGCCTGACTCAGCTCGACGATGCGGCGGCACGTTCCGGTGCAGCACAGTTGACCTGCGACATCGAATCTCTTTTCGCCCTCGAGGCCTGGGTGCCCCGCGAACACGTCGATGAGCTCGCGGAATTAGCCGAATCGCGAGGCATCATGTTCGAACATCGGCCACCAACTCCCGACGAGGATCCGCCCACGCTGATGCGGAACGAACCTCGCGTGGAAGCGGGCGAAGACCTCGTCAACTTTTACATGACGCCGGGCTACTGGACTTGGGATCCGTCGCGAACGGTTGCGATCTCGTTCGCGATTTTCTTTGCGATGATTCTCGCCGACGCCGGCTACGCGGTACTTCTAGGCCTGGGGCTAGCAGCGATTTGGCGAAAGCTCGGCAAACCGACAACCGCCGAGGCGCGGTTGACTCATGCAGCGGATATCGAACAAGGCGAACCGTTGCCACAGCGAACCACCGGCCAGCGTTTTCGCCCGCTCTTGCTGTTGATCGTCGTTTTCTCATTCGTCTACGGCGTGCTCGTCGGCAGCTATTTCGGGATAACGCCTTCGACGGGATCGCTTCTATCGAAGCTGAATTTGCTAGACATGACTAACACACGTCTGATGATGGGCATCTCTGTCCTCGTCGGCGGAGTCCATGTGATCCTTGCCAATGTTATGAACGCGTTGCGCTACGACGACTGGCGAGACGGACTGGCGTCGATCGGATGGGCTATCGCGGTGACAGGCGGTTTGGTCGCGGGGGCCGGTGCGACGAACGATTCGTTGTCGGCGTTGAAAATGGTCGGTGCGTTTGCGGCAGCGGTTGGATTGGTACTGGTGGTCGGATACACCGCACGTCAGGAGAAACCGCTTCGCAGATTGCTCGCCGGGATGCTCGGCCTGACGAAGGTCTCGGCGGCGTTTGGTGACATCCTCAGCTATCTGCGTTTGTTCGCACTCGGGTTGGCATCGGCGTCACTCGCATCCGCGTTCAACGACATGGCGGCGGGAATCCATGGGGCTCTCCCACGACTCGGATTGCTCTTTGCATTGTTGGTACTTCTGTTCGGCCACGCTTTGAACATGTTGCTAGGCGTTTCCAGCGGTGTGATTCACGGACTCCGATTGAATGTGATTGAATTTTTTAACTGGGGCTTGAAAGACGAAGGTCGGCGTTTCACCCCGTTTCGACGAAAGGAAGGTTCCCTATGGAATTGACGATACTCACCCTCGGGTGGATCGGGCTGTACGCCCCGTTGGCACTCGGCGCCGTCGGCAGCATGATCGGTTGCCTTCGCGGCGGCATGGCGGCATGTGGTGCGATGCTGGAGGTCGAGTCGGGCTTCGGTCGCTTTGTCGGTGTCGCGGCGATGCCATCGTCGCAAACCATTTACGGTATCGTGGTGACGATGGCGTTGCCCACCGCGATCTCGCCCGAAAACTCACCCGGGATGTTTGCCCTCGGTGTGTTGTCGGGGATCGCGTTGTTGGTCAGTGCGATGTCCCAAGGCGCCGCCTGTGCCGCGGCGATCAATGCGTCCAAGAGTAAGCCCGAGGTATTCGGCATCTCGCTCGCTCCGGCGGCGTTGATCGAAGGCTTCGCCGTATTCGCGTTTGTTTTCGCGTTGGTTCTCGCCGGCCGACTCCCGTAAGTATTTCACCACCGAAAGACACCGAGATGGAAGCGAACGCAAAGAAATCAGGCGGAGTCCAAAACCTGATCGAACGGATCCGTGACGAGGGAGTGCAAGCTGCCCAGACGGAAGCCGAACGCCTGTTGGCGGACGCTCGCCGACAAGCCGCCGAGATCGTTTCAAACGCCAAATCCGAAGCCAACGCCGAACGCGAAAAAGCGAAAAATGAGATCGAGGCCAATCGCGTCGCTTCGTTGGACGCATTGCAACTGGCGGCGCGTGACACGGTGTTGGATCTGAAGGCGCGTGTCGTCGCGCAGTTCGAGGAGTTTGTTCGTCGCCTCGTCGTTTCCGCCACGACTGACGAACAGTTGGTCCGCAACCTCGTCTTGGTGCTCGCCGGACACGCGGCCGATGAGTTCATCCAAGACAAAGAAATCGAGGTGCGAATTTCCAAAGCACTGCTGGGCGAACCGACACTGCAGGAAGAAAGCAAAGAGGCGATCCTCGCGCTCTCGAGCGACATGCTGCGCGAAGGAATCGAATTGGTTGCCGATTATGAGGTCGAGGGAGGAGCGCGGGTTCAGTTGGTCAACGAACAGTTGGAGATCGACCTGTCGGACCAAGCCATTTCGCAATTGATCGCCAAACAGATGGTCCCACGGTTCAAGAAAATTCTCGAGGGCGGGGCACTTCGGTAATGTACTACGATCTGGTTTGTAGCCTTCCGCATTTACCACATTTTGAAGCGGCCGATCGCCTCCCCATCACACCTTTGCGTTTGAACCAACGCATGAAGCGACTCGGTAACGAGCATGCCGAACAACTCCGAGCGGCACGCCCATTGGTCCAGTGGTCTGCGGAACGATTCACGGACCAAACGGATCGATCACTGGACGCGAACTATCGACGTTTCCAACAAACCGCCCCGTCTGCGTTGTTGCACGAATACGTGACCTTTCGATTGACGCAACGATTGCTGCTCGCCGCCTTGCGGATGCGTCCGATCGGCCAAAAACCGTCGGCGGACTACCGGCGTTGGGGTTTAGGATCTTGCGTCGCGTCGATCCACCAGCACTGGGACGTACCCTACTTCCAACTCGAACACCTTTTTACTTGGTTGCCCGAAGTATCAGAACGACTGTCGGCGGGCGATGCGGTGGGGCTCGAACGCATCCTGATGGGAACCTGTTGGCGATGGCTCACGCGAGTCAGCGAATCGTCGATGTTTTCGTTCGAAGCGGTGATGGCGTTTCTTTTCAAATGGGACATGCTGCGTGCGTGGTTAGCGTTTGATTCCCAAAAAGCCAAAATTCAATTCTCGGCATTGATCGACAAGGTGACGCATGTCGCAAACTCATGATGCAAACAAACAGTCGTCCACGGCAACCGTCATTGAAGCTCGCGAAAGTCTCGTCTTGATTCAAATCGACGAAGACGCGTCAGTGAAGAAGAACGAGGTCGGCTACATTTGTGTCGGTGACGAGCGTCTGAAGGCGGAAACGCTTCGCATCCGTGGCCGCACCGCTGACATGCAGGTGTTCGAAGACACCACCGGGGTGCGCGTCGGCGACAAGGTCGAGATGACCGATGAAATGTTGACCGCAACACTCGGCCCCGGACTGCTCGGGCGTGTTTTTGACGGGTTGCAGAACCCGCTGCACGACCTAGCAGCGGAACACGGCTTTTTCCTGCCTCGTGGCGTTTCCGCCCCGCCGCTTCCGATCGATGAGAAATGGGAGTTCCAACCCGTCGCCAAAGTCGGATCGCGTATTCCGCCGGGCGGTGTGTTGGGAACGGTCCAGGAGGCATCCTTCACCCACAAGATTCTCGTTCCATTCAATGAGCCGGAGCCGGTCGAGATCGCATGGATTGGTGACGGCACCTTCACGCTGAACGATCCCATCGCGCGTGTTCGCTCCGGTGACGTGGAACGCGAGCTCACGATGCTGCAACACTGGCCCGTACGCCGCCCGATCCCCGACCCGCTGCTCCGGCGTCGCTTTGCCGAAAGGCTGTATCCGGACGAACCGCTGACCACCGGCACACGCATTATTGACACCTTTTTCCCCATCGCGACCGGAGGTACCGGTTGCATCCCGGGTCCGTTCGGGGCGGGGAAAACGGTCCTGCAGAGCACACTCGCTCGGTATGCCGCGGTGGACGTTGTGGTTGTCGTCGCCTGCGGCGAGCGAGCCGGTGAAGTCGTCGAAACCATTTCGCTGTACCCAGAAACCAAAGACCCGCGCACCGGCGGCACGTTGATGGATCGCACGATCATCATCTGCAACACGTCATCGATGCCCGTTGCCGCACGTGAGGCCTCGATCTATATGGGTGTCACCTTGGCGGAGTATTACCGGCAAATGGGGTTGAAGGTGCTGCTGATCGCCGACTCCACATCGCGTTGGGCTCAGGCGATGCGGGAAACGTCTGGACGGATGGAAGAGATCCCCGGCGAGGAGGCGTTCCCGGCATACCTGGATTCATCGATCAAGAGCGTTTACGAGCGGGCCGGTGTGATTCAATGCCCCGACGGTTCGCACGGTTCACTGACGATGATCGGGACGGTGTCCCCGGCGGGCGGTAATTTCGAAGAGCCCGTCACCCAGTCCACGCTCGGCACCGTGAAAACGTTTCTCGGCCTTTCGTATGATCGTGCCTACAAAAGATTCTATCCCGCCATCGATCCGCTCATCTCGTGGTCGCGGTACCTGGATCAGTTGAAGCCATGGTTGAGCAAAGAACTCACAACCACCTGGGTCGACGACGTGGCTCAGTTGCAAGAACTGCTTCGCAAGGGCGACTCGATCAACCAAATGATGCAGGTCACCGGCGAGGAAGGGATTACGTTGGAGGACTTTATCACGTGGCAAAAATCGGTCCTTGTCGACATGGCCTACCTGCAGCAAGACGCATTCGACGACGTTGACGCATGCATGCCCCGCGAACGGCAACTCGAAAGCATGCGGCTGATCAAACGCCTTGTTGATCGCGAATACCCGTTCGCCAATCGTGATGACGCCCGTGATTTCTTCACCAAAGTGATCGGACTCTATAAGAACTGGAACTACAGCGCTCCCGGGACCGCGGAATACGATCGATACAAAGCCGAACTCGAACTCGCCACGACCGAGAGCAAAGAGGTTTCGTCATGAACGCAACAACACACACACGATCCGATGACGTCAGCCTCGCCGATGAAGAGGCCGTCAAAGAGGTACTCAGCAACGCCGTCCTGGGCCTTTGGGATGTCGTCAACAGCCTCACTCGGTTGCGACCGTCCACGAAGGATCGCTACCGCGTTACTATCTTCGGATCGGCACGAGTCCAGCCCGGTACGTTTGGATACGAAGAAACCAAACGCTGCTCGGCCGCATTGGCCGAAATGGGATGCGACATCATCACCGGTGGCGGACCAGGACTGATGCAGGCGGCCAACGAAGGCGCTTCCAGTGCGCCCGAGTTAGCAAAATCGATCGGCATTCGCGTCGACCTGCCTTTCGAGCAAGAGATCAACTCGTTCGTCAACCAAACTTATGAACACCGGACATTCTTCACCCGATTGCATCAGTTCGTGTTGACCTCCGACGCGTTTCTCGTGGCGCCGGGCGGTATCGGCACGGTGCTCGAGACACTGATGGTTTGGCAACTGCTGCAGGTTCACCACCTCAACGACACGCCGCTGATCTTGGTCGGCAAAATGTGGCCTGGTCTCATCGACTGGGCCAACCAATCCATGCTTTCCGGCGAAACGCCGCTCGCGAATGCGGAAGACATGGAAATCCCAAAATGTGTTGCGAATGCGGACGAAGCCATCTCGATCATTCGGGAACACCGCAACATTTGGCTGCGTCAGAAGAACGAGTCGAAGGTAGAATGATCTCACACCACGGCATCGGTTAAAACAGTCGACGACTGTCGCGGACCAGTGCGTCACGTCATCACTGGTCAATCCGCGTCGTCCCGGGGCACACACGCATCATTCGCAATATGACAGACCACGACCGCCATCCTTTGCCGCCCACCGAAGATGGTGAGACGCCGCGCGCAAACCCGGGGCCTCCGAATCTGGCCCCCCAAAATCCGCAGTCTCCAACACCTGAGACGACATCCTCGGACATTGACGAAACCAAAACCCTCGCCGTCACGCCTGACGATACCGCTGTCTCGTCGAGCGGACCCGTTCGGCCTGAAGACTGGGTCGGGCAATCAATCGGCAAGTATCAAATCACGGGCATCGTCGGACGTGGTGGGATGGGCGTTGTACTCCGGGGACACGATCCGACGCTCGATCGAGACGTCGCGATCAAGGTGCTTCCCGAAGGGATGTCCGAAAACGAAATCGCGTTGAGACGCTTTCAATCCGAAGCCCGTGCGGCAGGAAAACTCAGCCACGCCAACGTCGCCGCGATTCACGAAATCGGCGAACACGGGTCGTTGCACTTCCTCGTGATGGAACTTTTGACCGGTGGCAGCATTTCCGAACAAGTCCAGCAACATGGTGCGTGCTCGCCCGTCGAAGCGACTCGGATCATGATCGATGCTTGCCAGGGCGTTGCCGCCGCGCACGCTCAAGGCCTCGTCCATCGCGATATCAAACCCGCGAACCTGGTGAGGTCGGCCGACGGTTCGGTAAAGCTGACGGACTTCGGCTTAGCAAAAACGACGAACAGCCAGGACGATCTGCACCTGACACGAACCGGCACGGTGATCGGAACACCGTACTTCATGAGCCCTGAACAATGTCAAGGAAAAACAGTCGACGCGAAAACCGACATCTACGCGCTCGGCGCGACTTACTTCTGCCTTCTCACCGGACGGCAGCCCTACGACGAAAGCGACAGTGTCGTGCAAGTCATGTTCGCGCACTGCAACAATCCGATACCCGATCCGCGATCGTTCAATGCGTCGGTGCCGCCGGCATGCTCGACAATCATCGCCAACGCAATGGCGAAAGATCCGGACCAACGATACCCGTCGGTCGACGCCATGCTGGAAGATCTGCAATCGGTTCACGCTACGCTCTCCGGTACGGTCCCGATCGACCTGCCGAGCGGATCGAATCTTCCGCGTCTCGAGACAAAATCAGACAAAGGTTCGCCTCGTCGTTTGAAATTGATCGCGACTTCGATCGCTCTGATCTCACTGATACTGCTCGGCTATTTCGGTCGCGGATTCTTTTCGTCGACCTTTCTCGCAACTGCAACTCCCGACGCCGCGCCTTCAGCCGTCACGCCGACCGGAGAACCGATCAAGGTAGGTGTGCTGCAATCGCTCAGCGGAACCATGTCGGTCAGCGGTACGAGTCTGGTGGATTCGATCTTGCTCGCGATATCTGAAATCAACGAGGAGGGTGGGTTACTAGGGCGTCCGATCGAAGCGGTCGTCGCCGACGGGCGTTCCAAGTCGAGCGTTTACGCCGAGGAAGCCGAACGTTTGATCGTCGACGAAAACGTTTGCACCGTTTTCGGTTGTTGGACATCCTCTTCACGCAAAACCGTCCGCCCTTTGTTCGAACGCCACGATCACCTGCTGGTCTATCCTGTCCAGTACGAAGGGATGGAGATTTCGCCGAACATCATCTATCTCGGCGCGGCACCGAACCAGCAGATCATTCCGGCGGTGCGATGGGTGAGCGACTCGCTCGGAAAGAAGAGAGTTTTCTTAATCGGATCCGATTACGTTTTCCCTCGCACGGCAAATGCAATCATCAAAGATCAACTTGCCGAATACGATGCCCAGGTCGTTGCCGAGTCGTATGTTCCCCTCGGCGGTTCCCATTTCGATTCGGTGATTGAGCAAATCAAAGACAGCCAACCCGATATGATTCTCAATACGCTCAACGGAGAATCCAACGTGGCGTTCTTTCGCGAACTGCGAGACGCCGGAATCGATCAAACCACCCTTCCTTGTTTGTCGTTCAGCATCGGTGAACAAGAACTTCGCAGCCTCGACCTCGCCGACGTGGAGGGCGACTACGCAGCATCCACCTACTTTCAATCGCTCGACAACGAGATCAACCAGGACTTCGTCGCTCGTTTCAAATCGAATCATCCACACCGCGTGATCTCCGACCCGATGCAGGACGCCTACATCGGGGTGCATCTCTGGGCACAGGCTGTCCGGGATGCCGATAGCATTGAACCCAAGAAGATTCGTCGAGCGATGCTAGGTCAACGAATCGCTGCCCCGGAGGGCAACATCCGCATCGATCCCGAAACTCAGCACTGCTTCAAGACGCCTCGGATTGGTCAAATTCAGAACGATGGGCAGTTTCGTGTCGTCTGGACCGCCGACTCGCCAATCTGCCCGGAACCGTTCCCGGCGACCCGGACCGCAGAGGATTGGAAAGTTTTTCTTCATGACCTTTACATCGGCTGGGGAAACAGCTGGGTCTCTCGATCGAAGTAGACCGTTTTCAACAACGATGGCGGCGATGTCGATCGGCTCTGATCGCCTGCTCGTTCAGGTTGACCTGCGACATCGCGACCCATGAAATGTTCCCAACACGCTCTCACATCCGGTTGGCCGCACCATTAAAATAGAGAGATCAGCGGCTCGTCTTCCGAAAGAGCATCGATCATGAGTCAAACCAACGTCCTCGGGCAAAGTGCGCCACTTGGCGCAACCGTCTGCGAAGACGGAGTCAACTTCAGCATCTATTCGCGGTCCGCGAAGGGAGTCGACCTGCTCCTGTTTGACCACGTCGACGCTGCCACAGCCACACGGTCCATCTCGCTCGATCCGACCGCAAACCGCACCTATCACTATTGGCACACGTTTGTTCCGGGGATCAAAACCGGCCAACTCTACGGGTATCGCGTGCATGGTCCCTCCGTGCCCGAAGTCGGCCAACGCTTTGATCACGAAAAACTATTGCTGGACCCTTATGGTCGCGCCTGCAGCGTACCACCGGGCTACTCTCGCGACGCCGCACAGCAACCTGGTGACAACACATCTACCGCGATGAAAAGTGTTGTCGTCGACCCGGGCGTGTATGACTGGGAAGACGACGCACCGCCGCAGCGTCCTGCTTCTCAGACGATCATCTACGAAATGCATGTACGCGGATTCACCCGCAACCCCAACAGCGGCATCGACGAATCCAAACGCGGAACCTATGCGGGACTGATCGAGAAGCTCCCTTACCTCGTCGACCTTGGAATCACTGCTGTCGAACTGTTACCCGTATTCCAGTTCGACGCCTTCGATGCACCTCCCGGTAAAACGAACTATTGGGGTTACGCTCCTATCTCGTTCTTTTCACCACATGCCGCATACGCCTCTCGCCCGGAACCGTTAGGTGTCATCGACGAATTCCGTGACATGGTCAAAGCACTACACCGGGCCGGGATTGAAGTCATTCTTGATGTCGTATTCAACCACACCGCCGAGGGCAACGAATACGGACCAACGTTGAGCTTCCGCGGAATCGACAACGCCACCTATTACATGTTGGAAAACGGCGGAGAGCGATACGCGAACTATTCCGGTTGCGGGAATACATTGAACGCCAACAATAACGTCGTGCGTCGCATGATTCTCGATAGTCTGCGTTACTGGGTGCAAGAGATGCACGTCGACGGCTTTCGCTTCGACTTGGCCTCGATTCTCTCGCGAGACACCAATGGGTATCCGCTGCCCAACCCACCGGTCCTTTGGGACATCGAATCCGATCCAACCCTCGCCGGTACGAAACTATTCGCTGAGGCCTGGGATGCGGCGGGGCTCTATCAAGTCGGCAACTTTGTCGGTGACGCATGGCGTGAATGGAACGGTCGATTCCGCGACGACGTACGCGACTTCTTCCGCGGTGCACCTGGTTCGGTTACAAAAGTTGCCGACCGCGTCGTCGGTAGCCCACAACTCTATGCTCACAAGCGACGCGAAGCCGAACAGAGCATCAACTTTGTGACGTGTCACGACGGTTTTACACTCAATGATCTCGTTTCCTACAACGACAAACACAATGAGGACAACAACGAGAACAACCGCGACGGCGAAAACCACAACCGCAGTTGGAATTGTGGCGTCGAAGGCCCTACCGATGATCCGGTCATCAACGAATTGCGAAACCGTCAGGTTAAAAACTTCCTGGCGATCACAATGTTCTCTCTCGGGGTGCCGATGTTCCTGATGGGTGACGAAGTTCGCCGGACGCAGCACGGCAACAACAATGCCTATTGCCAAGACAATGAACTGAGTTGGTTCGATTGGGATGACCTCGAGCGGTATCCCGACGTCCGCCGTTTTTTCACACACTTATGCGAACGTCGCAGTCAACGCAGCATGCACGTCGAAAACCAACGCGTCAGCCTTGTCGACATGCTGCACGAGGCACAAAAAGCCTGGCATGGCGTGAAGCTCAACGAACCCGACTGGGGAGAAGACTCGCACACGGTCGCCTTTGGGGGAATGCTGAAGCAACAGGGGCTCATCTTTCATTTGATCCTCAACGCCTATTGGGAACCGCTGCAGTTTGAGCTCCCGAATTCAAACATTAGCCCTTGGCGACGCTGGATCGACACATCGTTAGATTCACCCGATGACATTTGCCCTTGGAAACAGGCGCCACGATGGGACCAGAACTCGTACCGGGCGGCGGATCGCTCGGTCGTCATGCTGTATAAGCACTGCGACGGATCTTAACATTCTCAATCCAAAACCGGCATACTGGAATGAGAGGTCGGTGCCCCCTGCATCAGGGTTTCGTTTGCGTTTATCCTAATCATCGATCCGAAAGCGGATTAACCGATTGGAGTTTACGCACTAGGGATTCCCACGCGTCTGAACCCGATAATGGCTCGTTGATTTAGTTGCATACCACATGACAACAACTAGCCGTTTGTGCATTAGCCCCGGTTGGCGTCTAGTTCACCGCCGCTAACGCGGCACGGCTGATTAAATCGACATCCAGATAGACGATCTCGCTCGGAATGAGGCGACCGAATTTTATCCGCATCGACTCTGTTAGTTGCAAGTATCCGTTATCGACGGTCGGTTTGTGAAAACCGGGGCCAACGACTGCCGGCGAGTTGGTCGTTTGCGGTTTTCAGATAGACTCGATTCCTGTTCGCCTGCGAGCGGGCGACCACGATTCTCACGCTGTAGTAAATAGGTGAACCATGGGTTTGGTCTCCGACGTCATTGATTGGTTCTCCCCCGGCGAATTTGATGTTCAGCAGGCAATCGAAGAACGGCGGGTTCGCACCCAATTGTCGGCTACGGTATTCACCGGCGATGCGCGCAAGTGGATTGACTACCTCAGCCAAACTCCCAACGAACGTTACAAGAAAAAAACGCGCGTTCGGATTCAATGGGAACCGGCAAGCAAAACACTTCGATTCGACCCACTCGACGAGAACGCAGAACCGCTGACCGAACTGCTGAACAAAACACATCGCGATGTTTGCAAACGGCTCGCAAAACGGCCGATGCTGCTGGAGAGTCTTCACGAAGCAATCTTTGAGAACGAATCCAACGGAGAAAAGCCGCTCGAACTGCGTCTAAGTTCGAAAATTCCCTCACACGTCACACGGGAGATGGGTCGTTCGACGACGTCAATCGTTTGCAACGCAGAGGAAGTCGCAAAGATTCAATCACGTGTCGCTGATTGCGAATCCAAAGACGAATGCCTCGGTTACACGTTGGCCCTTCACGGACGGATCCTCTCTCGACTCGCGTACAACAATCACCCGCGAGATCGTTTCTTCGAAAAGATCCGTGTTGTCGCTCAGTCGTTGCCATTGCTGACACCGCTGCTCTACGAAGGAATGTCGTACGGAAGACTCGTTCCGACGAAAGCCGGCAAGGTCAACGAAATGCTGATCAGCAAACAAACCGGCATCCCGCAAAAACACCTGATCCACGACCACCCATACTTTCGGATGCTCAATCGACTCGGCTCGATGCTCTTCGACTACAAACTGTTTAAGGAACACGAAGACATCGTCGAACTCGTCGCGCGAGAATATGTTGATGAGAAGTATCTGCGACTCGGGATCAGCGGTATTATGCCTGACGTCACCGACACGATGCGGGCGATGAAGTACAAACGAAAGAAAGACCGTATCCTGACCGACTCCCCCGAGATCGGCAGATACGGAATCCTCAACAAGAGCGATAAGAAGGCATGGAATCGGATCGCCAAACCGATGAAGTCCATGGGCTACACCTTGTTGTCGCAACTCGGTTCGGGAGAGTTTGGTCGCGTTTACGACGCGTTGAACCAAGCCAATCCGTCACTGCCGCTGCGTGTCGCGATCAAAGTCGACCGTTCTGTTAAACAAGATGAAGCGAAGTCGATTCGTGATTCAGCGTCGATGATTCGAATCGGTCAAGACCTCGCCAGGTCGCCGCACATCATCCGACTGTTCGATGCCGGACAGATTCCGGGGATGGGAAACAACTACCACATTCTACAACGCGTCGATGGAGACACGTTGGATAACCTCATCGGAGTAACGGGCCGAGAGCATTCGAGCTTCATGAACAAACCGCGGCCGGGTCGAGACGAAAAATCTCGCCGCGAGGATTACGAGCAGCGGATCAAAGAATCACACGGCGAGGGTTGGCGACGAGAACGCATCACACTGCCGTTTATCGCACAGCCCAACCTGCTGCAATACGCAGAACTGCTGACCAGCATCCTGCTGTGGGTCGAAAAGGTCCACGAACTCGGCTACGCGGTCAACGATTTGAAAAACTGCAACATCATGGTCAGCCGTCGCGGTCAACTCAAAGCGATCGACCTCGACTCCTACGGAACGATTCACGAACCACTGGACAAGATTTCGGACTTTCTGTTTCTGTCCTCGAGCTTGCTTCTCGGCAGTATGCGGCATCGAAACCGAACCATGTCCGCTCTTGAGGTGGAAAAGCTGTTGCGTTCCCCTGACGCACTGCGGGAAGTTCTTTCCAGCGAAGAACTTCATGACGAGTCTGGCATATCGCAATTCGGGAGACTTGCCCATCAAGAGTTCGTCGATTTCGAGGTCGATCTTTTGCATCGATGCCGTGGACGCAGATACATTGATGACCCGAGTGCACTGAGTGCGGACATCGATCGGTTGATTCGAATCAAACGAGACATGTCCACCGACGAACTCGTCCTCGACTAATCACCCCCTCAACCACGAAATCATCAACACCCCGTAGCGAACGTCGCCAAGACGTTCGGCGATTCACCGCACCTGCCAAAACTCTTGGCGAGTTTCGCTTCCCTTCCGACTACGCCACATCGCGTTCAATGCAGCATCTCAACGACGCTCTCTACTCGTAGGCACCTTGCATCTTGGCAACGACCTTGCGCGTAATACCCCGTGGAATGAAACCCGTTGAGGTGACCAACAACCGGTTCTTCCACCCTGGGATCACAACGTCCTCATTTGCTTGGTAACCGTCGTAGCCCGCTCTCGCGACCTGTGCTGCAGACATGGCTTGGGTGGAGAACGTCTTCAACCGCCCCATTCCGGAATCCTCGCCGAACCCCGTTTCGGTCGGCCCGGGCTCCAAACAAGTGACGTGCAATCCGGTGCCGTTGAGTTCTTCACGAAGCCCTTCGGTAAACGACAAAACATACGCTTTACTGGCGTAGTAGACCGACATATTGGGCCCTGCCTGGTGTGCAGCGATCGAACCGATATTCAACACACCGCCTCGCCCCCGTTCCAACATCGACGGAAGTAACCGACGCGTCAATCGTGTCAGCGCGACAACGTTGACCATTAACATGTCGGTTTGCCGGTCAGCCGACAGCTCGGCGAATTTGCCCAACGCCCCAAACCCAGCGTTATTGACGAGATGATCAACATGGATTTTCCGTTCATTTAGTTGATCGCACAGCCGGTCAACCGCGTCGGGATCAGAAAGATCAGCCGTGATCACAGTGGCGCTGACGCGACTTTCTTCCTCGATCAACCGAGCTAACTCGGCGAGCTTGTCTTCACTGCGAGCGACCAACACGACATCATCGCCGCCCTTCGCAAAAAGCAGTGCGAGTTCTCGCCCGATCCCGGACGATGCACCGGTAATGAGTGTCGTAGACATAACGGTTCTCCAAAGTTGAATAGAACTGTGTTTGTTCGTCCGCGAATCAGGCAACCGGTCCGCGACGCCCCATCAACAGCCCCACAACAAAAAGCACCAAGAACACGACGAAGAGGACCTTCGCGATGGTGGCCGCTGTTCCGGCAACAACACCGAAACCGAGCACACCGGCGATCAAAGCGATAATCAGAAAAGTCAAAGCCCAGCCCAACATGGCTATCTCCCAGATTGAAAGGTAATACCGCGTTCTCGTGACCATCACGATCTCGCGAAGATGGTTTCCTGTTAAGCGATTGCCATGCCAAAAAACGACAGGCGACGCAATTTCGTCGAAACAGCGGTGCCGCGCCCCCCTGATTCCCGAAAACCGCCAGACCGAATGCGGGCGAAATTCCTACATCGAACGATTGCGAACATGATGTCGCCGAACATCGATGGCGTGAGTTCGGTCAAATTCAGCGACAGCGATCGGCCACGCGAATTCTCAGATCGCGTCCAATTGAGAAGACGCGTTTCTGGCACGCCCTTTAAGCGACCGCATCCATCGGCTCATATCCCCAACCCCGGAGCTTGCCGGCCGCAAACGCACTGAATCGATCTTCCTCGATCGCCTGTCGCGTTTGACGCATCAGCCTTCCGTAGTAGGTGAGGTTGTGATGCGACAACAAAATGGGGCCAAGCATTTCATTGGCGTTGAAAAGATGCCGGACATAACCACGGCTATGTCGACACGCGAGGCAAGGACAATCTTCCATAATCGGACGGGTGTCTTCGCGGTGGACTGCGTTGCGAAGTTTAATCGGACCGTCGTCCGTAAACGCTAACGCGTTGCGTCCATTTCGAGTCGGCATCACGCAATCGAACAAATCGATCCCGCGGGCGATGTTTTCGAGCAAGTCGCGAGGGGTTCCGACGCCCATGAGATACCGGGGCTTGTCCACGGGCAGGTGCACGGTGGTAACTGCGGTGGTCGCATACATTTCCTCCGGTGCTTCTCCGACGCTGAGCCCACCGACCGCGAATCCTTCGAACGGCATTGCCGCGAGTTCGGTGGCGCACTGACGACGCAGCTCTGGGTCCAAACCGCCTTGGACGATCGCAAACAACGCCTGTTCGGGACGGTCTGCCGCATCGCGACAACGTTTTGCCCAGCGGATCGAACGCGCCAACGCATCTTCGACAACCGACTGCTCTGCCGGCAACGCGATCACGTGGTCGAGCACCATCGCGACGTCACTGCCGAGCGCCTGTTGAATTTCGATCGAGTGCTCTGGCGTCAACTCAATCTTCGAACCATCGAGATGCGACCGAAACGTCGCCGCGTGCTCGGTGACCTTGTTCAGGGCTCCAAGCGAGAAGACTTGGAAGCCACCGGAATCGGTAAGGATGGGCCCGTCCCAACCGCACATTTGATGCAGCCCGCCGAGCCGAGCGACGGTCTCATGACCGGGCCGCAATCGCAGGTGGTAGGTGTTTCCGAGGATCATGTCGGCGCCGGTTGCGGCGACTTGATCGATCGTCAGGCCCTTCACCGTGCCGACGGTGCCAACGGGCATGAAACCTGGGGTCTGAACGTCGCCGCGAGGCGTGTGGAACACACCTCGACGGGCACCGTTGCTTTCGTGTTGCAGATCGAAGCGAAACACTCCGATCAATCGCCACGCATTTTCAATCCGAGATCGCCGAGCTTCTCGCGAACCTCATTCAGACTGGTCACGCCGAAGTTCTTGCACTCGAGCATGTCGTCACCGGTCTTGCGAATCAGCTCGCCGATGGTGTTGATCTGCAATCGAGTCATGCACTTACGGGCACGCACCGACAGGTTCAGGTCCGCAATCGGCCGTTCGAGCAACGCTTGCTCGTCCGCGGACATGTGCGAGGTGTCGATCGGCGGGTCGTTGCTCTTCTTCTCGCCAGCGAACTGGCCGAGTGACAACCCTTTCTGAGACAGCATTTCGCGGATCTCGACCAAGCTGGTCTCGCCGAAGTTCTTACTGCCGAGCAATTCCTGTTCGGTGTGCCGGGTCAGCTCGCCGATGGTTTCGATGCCCATCTTTTGCAGGCAGTTGCGGCTGCGAACGCTGAGTTCAAAGTTCGAGACCGGCATGTTGAGGATTTGAGCCAAACGGTCGTTGCGGCGTTGGGCTTCTTCGTCGTAGAGCATGTTGCCCGTTGCCGACGCATCCTTCATGTACAACGCGGTCCGCGGATGGCCGGGGAAGCAATCCAGGATTCGCTTGTAGCACATCTGTGCCTTGTCGTACTCGTTGCGATCCTCGTACATCACGCCGAGGTTCGTCAACGCACCGAGTCCGGTCGGGAACGCCTTTGCGGCCCGCTCGTACAACTGCAACGCTTCGTCATCGTTGCCCAACCGGTCGTTCTCGAGAGCCAAACCGAACAGGGCACCGGCGTGGTTCTCGTCGGTTGCGACCGCACGCTGGTAAAGATTGATGGCTTCTTCCATGCGGCCACCGATCAACGCCGCGGTGGCGGCACGTTGGTACATGTAGTCGGCGGTTTGTTCGGCCGGACCGAAGATGTCGTCGAGGATCGCCATTGCTTCCTCGATTTCGCCTGCGTAGCGTTTCGCTTCGGCGATTCCGATTTTGCACTGGTCTTCGTTGTAGCCGGAAACCTTGGCTTTCTCGTAGGCTTCGATCGATTCTTGATATTGACCGAGTTCGAAACGGCATCGAGCACCGTAGAACAACGCCATCGCGCTGCCGTCGGCCGACGACAAGGTTTCGAGAGCGTCGCTGAATCGCCCCAACAAGAACTGGCAGACGCCCATTTTCGTGCGGTTGGCGGGAGTCAGAGCGGTGTCTTGCTCCATCTCCTGAGTCGCATCTCTCAGTTCACTGAAATGGCCGTAGTTTTCCGTGACGGCCTTACGGATCTCAGCGACATCGTTCGGGCCGAACGCGTTGCTAGCCAAGACCATTTGTTTCAAGTCGAGCACTTCGAGATCGACTTCGCTCATAAGTGAGATTCCTATACGGAGGAGACTTCGCGAGAAAACGGCGACAAGTCAGCCAATCAATCGACGAACAGAGTTTACGGATCCAGAGAGCAGGAACGCCCCGAGAAAGACACTGCCGAGAAGATCACGCCCCGACACGAGGCGGGGAACGGTGAATCGACAGGTTTAAGCCAGCGGCCGGATTTGAACCGGCAACCCTCGCATTACGAATGCGATGCTCTGCCAATTGAAGCTACGCTGGCGACTGTTTCGGACAGATTATCGACATCCCGGCGAACACGTCAAGCGGTCCCTAAAACCCCTACGATCCCCCCTCGCATCGCACCGCTCGCACCCCACGCGGCGGGACCGCACCGGAGCTTATTAAAATTTTCACACAAACCGCCGCATCCCCCTTGCCAAGCCAAAGTGGAATCTTTACTCTTCCACCCCTCAACGGCACCCCTAGCTCAACTGGATATAGCATCGGTCTACGAAACCGAAGGTTACTGGTTCGAATCCAGTGGGGTGTACTGCTTTTACGTCAAATCGACGTTGGAAGTGTACCCAGGTACTTCCTGGCCTCAGTAGTGGGGCCCATGGTCAATCGTAATATCGAAGCCAGTTACCTTGCTTACGTGACCACCAACCTGCTTCACGTCGTCTAAATTGAACAAGACGATGTTGAATTCAACAGGTTCGTCGTCCGCCTCTTTATCTACCTGGCTAACTTCGACCGAGCTACGGAAAGCAATCCCATCCACGCCTGCAGATTTGAAGAGTTCAGCTAGGATTTGGGTTGGGAGATACCCTTTCGGGTCATCATCCAAAGTCACGGGTCGACTGAACGCCTCCCCAATGAAATGCCAAGCAAATTGCTCAGCATTCTCTTCGTTCAGCTTCTTGTGGAGCCTATTAAGCAAGAACACAAAGCTCTTTTTTTCACCCATGTAGGCATCAACTAGATTCACAAGCTTGAGTGGCCTAACGGTCTCGAAGTACCCAACTGAGATCAGTGCTCCAATCCACGGACGGGTCTCCTTAATTGCAGTCAATTCCGATGTTGCCGCGTAAAACGCAGGTTTACGTG
>JBICHZ010000043.1:0-4470 GCA_043101355.1 Rhodopirellula sp. JB044 | reverse complement strand
GGCCACTCGAAGGAATCGCAGCGTTGTCCGACGGATTCGATTCCCCGAGCGATGTGTATACAAAACACTTTGGTGACGACTACACGAGCGTCGAAAGCGAAATGAATCGACACCTGATGAGTTTGAAATACGTCGACCCGGTCAAGAATCAGACCCACTATCTGATCGTTGCCGGCAGCTCCGTGATGTTGACCAGTTCGCCGGACAAGGTGAAAGAACTGCAGCGTACCTACCGGGGCCGGTGCCAAGTCAGAACGTTTCCAAACCGAGCATTGGGCGAACGAGCGATGGCCTCGATTGCGCGTTAGCCGGTGTTAATGTCATGAAAGCGTTTTGGAGATTGATGTCCCCGATTCGCCAGTCTTTGTTGGCCTGAATTCTGACGAATCCAGTTATTGCGATTGGACACGTCCAGTTGCAAAATGCTTTAGTTGTTCACGGAAAGATCGCTCAATTTCAACTCAATCGGCCATCCGTCGAACTGCCGGTAGGGATGTCGCATGGTGGCGTTTCGATCCGGCCAACACTCCAGCACCATTCGGTCATTTTTCGTGTCGATGCGAACGATGCCAAAGCCCTCGCCCTGATGGATCCGGTACCGCGTGCCGATTCCGGCGTTTCGTTGTTCCGGCGTGAGAATGAACCGTGAGATGTCGGTGTTCTTGTACGACGCCATTGCCTCGCGGGGGCCCGGATTGGCGACCGCGTAGGTTTCGAAATGGTTGCCGAACGCATCTTGGAACTCGCCGAGATAGCTCGGCTGTCCCGGTTTCGGTCCGCCGCCGAGGTGTTGATTCTCATTCGGGTAAAACCAACGCCACCAAATGCATCCGCCGGCGGGTTGGCAGAATTGGTAGACACCGTTTTTCGAGCTTGGCGTGTTCATTCGCGTCACCGATGCGAGGTGTTGATCGCCGGTGAATAGAAACGCTCCGGCTTTGCCGAACAGGTCGACCGCTCGGTCACGTGCCGGTTTGGGCCAACCGTTGGAATCGCGATCGGGAAGAAGTTTTCCGTTGCCGATCGTGTTGATGGTCACGTAGTTGGTTTGACTGACGATCACTCTTGCCGCCGCGGCCTGTTCATCGGCGGCCCACTGACTCAACATGCGAAGCTGCGCGTCGCCGAGCATCGTCGGTTCGGCGCCCGCCTCGACACTCGGCATCGACGATTTGAATTTGCGGTCTTCGAGCAGAGCGAAGTCCACGCCTCCGTATCGGAATGTGCAATAATAATTGGTGATCCCACTGTCGCTCGGCCCGGGAGAATACGCGTCTGGATTGTGGCCACACATGGTTCGTTGGACCATGTTGACGAAGTACGCACTTTTCACGTAGCCGCCGCCCTTCTCCCATCCTTCGGTCATCAAACGACCGCCTTCGCCCCAGAGATTCGGATGCCAAACGTCATGGTCGTCCGTCTGCAGCAAACAGGGCACCCGCGACGTGACATTCTGGAACGACCAATGCCAGATCAACCATTTATACAGATAGTCTTCACTCGGCATTGCGTCGGTCATGTCGATCGGCGTCGGCCACCATTCATATAGCTGATCGCCGGTGAAGAACACGATGTCGGGTTCCTGTTCGATCAACGGTTCGCTGATCCCGTCGAACGGCGCCCATTGATTCGCGGGAGTCCATACACCGATGAAGGATTCCCCAGGCTCGAGCAACTTCTTGTTCGCGAGCGTTTTTCGCCCGATGTCGCCCGTACAGGAAACGCCGCCCACGACGAGCCGACCGTCATCCGGTTCGGCGGGAACGTCAAACCGATACGCGCCGGCGTGCTCGGGACCGTGGACCATCACGACGCGTAGGCTCGACGGTGAGGAACTGTCGTAGTCGGTGACACGGATCAATGCGTAGTAGTCCGGTTCGCTCACGCCGACCACGCGTGACACAGGTTCCCAAGTCCCGTCGGGCTGTTGGCGTTCCAACCGAACACCGGTACGCCGGCTATTCTTGGTATCACGTTCGACGTGAATGGTTTTACCGATCGACATGCACTGCACACCCACTTTTAAATCACCACCGGCGACCGAATATAGAACTCCGGCGATCGGACCGTAGGCACGTTCACGATGCGAGGCGATTCGGTCACCGTGGACCGCGAGTCGACGGAACCGATGAGGCGAACGTGCTGATCCCTGCATGCTGACCACGGCGATGTTGCCCGCCAACCGTTCCTCGGGCAGTCGCGTCCCGGTTTTCGCGATCACTTCGCCGTCCTCGACCACGCTCGCTTTGACGCGGAACGTCTGTGCGTCGATGCGTTCGCCGGTAATCTTGAGTTCAACCTTGGAACCGGCTGCTAGTGTTGACGGAAGGGCGGATGACGCGAGCGGTTTGGGTATTCGGACTTCCGCGTCCGAGCCAAAGTCGCGAATGCAAACGTTCCCTTCCTCGATTCCCATGTCGACGACGAAGCCGCCACCGAGACCCGGGATCCCCTGAATCATCGACGCTTGTTTGTAGTTCAGTTGACCTTCGCCGCCGGCAAATAGGATCCCAACGCGTCCCTCCGGTGTGGCTTCGGTTTGCAGTTCGATGGTGAACTGACTTCCTGAATCGTTCAGTTCGTGGGTCAGCAAGTGAACGGTTCGCCAATCGTTGCCACCGTATTGCGGTTCGCACTGAAGTTGTCCGTCGACGATGCCCCAATCTTGCAGACGGTTCGCCCAAAATTCGGGCCCCGGCCAATGTCGATCTTCCGCCGACTGCCAATCGAAATCACCCGAGTCCGCGACCGCATCGACGGTCCAGCCAAAGAAGAGGAACAGAAGTACTCCAACCGGGATACTGTATCCGTTGACGGTGCGTTGAATCATGAAAGAAGATCCGCAGTAAGAATTTGGGGCGATCATCCGGAGCCTTCGAGACAGGTTATGATCTGCGAGTCGCGTCAAAAAGGCTCGCGAGCGAAACCGGATTCGCGTGAGCATAATCGAATTGACGGGAAGTTGTGATCGGCGGGCAACTCACCTAGACTCGAATTCCGGTGAGAAACGATTCGCGTATCGACTTGCGATACACCTTTCGCATATCCGCCGGAATGACCAGGCTGACTATCTTCCCCGTGTTTTCTTTCAGAGAGCCGTCCATGTGTGATCAAGACCATTTTGAAGACGACTTAAAACGATACTCGCGTCGTGATCTCGGCGCGATCGCCGCTGCCGGATTCGGGGCCGCGATGATGTTGCCGCGGGCCGCGGACGCCGCGGAGGTGAGTTCCAACGACGTCCTCATTGAAACTGCCGATGGCGAGTGCGATGCATTTTTCGTCACCCCGACCTCCGGCAAACATCCGGCCGTGTTGATTTGGCCAGACATCTTCGGTTTGCGTCCGGCGTTTCGGCAAATGGGACAACGGCTCGCGGAGTCCGGCTACAGCGTCCTGGTGGTCAATCCGTTCTATCGGAAGCAGAAGGCACCGACCGCTGAAAAAGGGGCCAACACACCAATTTCTGATGTCCGGCCGCTCGCCCGTTCTTTGACCCCGACCACGCATACGACCGACGCCAAAGCGTTCATCGCATGGTTGGATTCACAATCGCAAGTCGATACGTCGAAACCCGTCGGCACGACCGGCTACTGCATGGGCGGACCAATCGTTTTCCGCACCGCCGCTGCCGTTCCCGACCGGATTGGTGCCGCCGCGACGTTTCACGGCGGAGGGCTGGTCACGGATCAACCCGACAGTCCACACCGCCTGATTCCCCAAATGGACGCGCAGTTCCTGATCGCGATCGCGGAAAACGACGACGAACGTGACCCCGACGCAAAACAGGTTCTGAAGAAAGACTTCGCCGAGGCCGGGTTAAAAGCGGAGATTGAAGTTTACCCCGCCGGACACGGTTGGTGCCCACCCGACACCCGCGTCCACAATTACGAGCAAGCAGAAAAGGCATGGGCCCGCATGTTGGCGTTGTTCGAGAGTTCGTTGGTGTAGTCGCGATCCGAGGATGACCGGATGAAGGAAGCTTTGCGACGCGCATCCGGCAGTTGCGCGAACCGTTGGAGTAAAGCCTTTAGGCGATCCGGCAGTGTGGATGCCGCAGCGGCGCTGCGCTTGGTCCGGCCCATGGCAACGACCGAGTCCGCCGACGTGCGTTAGCACCGGTTTTCACGCGTAATAACCCGCGGCGAACGCCGTTCGGTTGGTGAATTGACCGATTGGGGTTCAATCGTGGTCCTTGCGGCTGAGGTACTGGTGCACGCACGTAATGCCCAGCGCGCCGTCACCGGCGGCGAAGGCACATCGTTTGGTGGTGCCGCTGCGTACGTCGCCGGCGGCGAAAACTCCGGGACAGGTGGTCTCGAGTTCGCACGGTTCGCGGTCGAGCGTCCATCGGTCTGATTCACGCACCCCGGGACCCGTCAACACGAACCCGTGTTCGTCCAACTCCACACTATCGGGCAACCAATCGGTGTGCGGTTTGGCACCGACAAAGATAAACACGCCGGAACA
>JBICHZ010000042.1:0-4487 GCA_043101355.1 Rhodopirellula sp. JB044 | reverse complement strand
CATGGGGTGGATGCGTGTACGATGTGGAGCGGATCGTCGCCACCCTCGAGGCCGGCAAGAAGGCTCTCGCAAACATCGAAAAACAAGGGGACAACAATGAATGACTCGCTAACCTACTCACCCACTGCGATCGAGCGAATCGGCGAAACCGGAATCGAAATCACCTGGAGTGACGGCGAAAAAACCCGTTGGACCGCACAACAACTTCGCGACGCCTGCCCCTGCGCAACCTGCCGAGAAAAGCATGGCAAGATCCACGGCGGTGATGAGGACACCGGTGCGACACAACCAAAACCGATCGGATTACCTGTCTTGAGCGTTGCCGAAGCACAGCCGACGCGAATCGAAGGCATGCAACCGGTTGGCACCTACGGTTACAACATCGCGTTCAGCGACGGACACAATTCCGGCATCTTCACATTCCCCCGCCTGCGACGCGAAGATAGCTGACGCCGTTGAAGAATGGCCCCATCTTCAAATGGATCGCTACTTCCCGATGCAAAAACGGCTAAACACTCGGTCGAGCAAATCATCGGTGTAGACCTCACCGGTGACGTCACCGATCAATCCCGCTGCGTCGCGAATCTCCGTCGCCACAATTTCGTGACCGGCTTGCAACTGCGTTGCCTCCACCGCTCGCTCGATCGCCTCGATCGCACCGACCAACGAACCGCGGCAGCGGGCCGCGGTCCCCATGACGCTTCCGACTTCGGTTGCATCGATCCGTTCCGCCATCTCGACGATTCCACTGCGGAGGTCGCCGATACCGCTGCCGTCGAGTGCACTGAGCATCATTACCTTGGAAACCGAATCGCTCAGGTCATCGGCCCATCGAGGCGGCTCAGATACCAAATCGCCTTTGGTCAAGACTCCCCAATGCTCCACCACCTTTTTATGCGGTTGCATCTGCGTTGATAGCGAACGCAGATGCTCCAGCGCATCGTCTGGTTCTTCCTCGGTCGCGTCCAAACACCACAAACAAAGGTCGGCACGCGAGACCGCTTCCATAGCTTGCTCCTGTGCCTTCGCCAGGACCTCGGCATCGGGATCATTCGACGGACGCGATTCGATTCCAGCCGTGTCCGTCACGCGAATCGGATAGCCTCCCAACTCAAACGAAACCGAGATGCTATCGCGAGTCGTCCCCGCTTGCTCCGTGACAATGGCAGATTCCGTCTGCGTCAACGCATTGAGCAAACAACTCTTCCCTGCATTGGGCAGCCCCCTCAACACGACCTCGAACGCGGACGAAGATGCGGACCGCTCGCGCAATTGCCCGCTCGTCTGCCGAAGAAGACTTCCGAGCGATCCGAGCCGATCGACAAGATCGCCGTCGTCGATGAATTCGATATCCTCATCGACAAAATCCAAACCCGCTTCCACATCCGCAAGCAAGTTCAATAGTTCGCCACGAGCGGTCTGCAATGGCCGCGACAAATTACCGGCGAGTTGCTCGAGCGCGTGATCGAGCGTACTCGGATCTTCCGCGTCGATGACTCCCAACACCGCTTCGGCCTGCGGCAGATCCAACCTTCCCGCCAAGAAGGATCGCATGGTGAATTCGCCGGCCCGGGCCGCTCGTCCTCCGGCCGCGATCAATCGATCCACCACCGCATCGAGAATCGGCAACGAACCGATCAGATGCAATTCCGCCGAGGGCTGCCCGGTGTAGCTACGCGTCGTCGGCCACAGCATCACATCGACATCGAGTGCCCCGATCGGTTCACCCAACTGAACACAAGCACGATAGCGACGTGCCCGTTTGTCCGTGGTGTCATCCGACAGTAGCTCAACCCGACGTAGGATTTCGACCACACGATCGCCCGACATTCGCACAATGCCACGCGCCGCGGGAACGAGCGGCGATGCCACCGCGATGATCGTGTCGTCGACTGAAAAACCGTTAATGCTGCTGACCTCGAGGACGAAAGAACGCGCTGCTCACGTCGGGAGAAAAATCGAAGAAACGCGTATCATTGACGCCCGCTCACTCGATTGCAACACAAAATGGGTTACTCAGTTGCCCGGCGCGACCAACGACTCGAGAAACGTGATCAGAGCTTGGCGATCTTCGTACGACAGCGAAAGAAATCGGTCGCGCGTGCCAGCGGCCTCACCGTCGTGCATCGCGATCGCTTCGAGTAACGTTTCCGCTCTCCCGTCATGCATGTACGGCGCCGAGTCACGGACTCCCCACAGAGGCGGCGTTCGCCACTCTTGCGTGAAATTCGTGGGCTCGATTTGCATTCTCTCGTAATAATCCACACGGGTAATCTCATCACGGTTCGGCCGCCCAAGTTGGTTCTTTTCTTCCTCGGCTGGCTTGATCTCAGAATCAATCAGGCGAAACGAAACAAGCACCTGGGGTTGTTTGGGAGCGAAGAAAGAAAACGCCGCACCGCTGTTCGGACTGGAACCGGATCGTCCCGTCAACGGTAGATTCGAACCGTTGCTGACCGATTGCTCGAAAGCATCCGGCAATGGTAAGACCGTAGCCGGACCATAGTAGGCGACCGAGGGCCCCGGCATCGCCTGCTTTGGAAACGACGCATCGACTTCATTCTCGACGAAACTTCTGCGAACGACGTACGGTTCGGCGTGATTCAAATCGAGTGATTCACGGCCCATGTCGTGCAACAACAGGTCGCTGTAAATTCCTCGCGCTACACCCATGTTCTGCACATGACACACCGCGCATCCGATTCGATTGAAAGCAACCTCGCCTTTCTGAACCCGCCCGCGTGTTGCCGGATCATGAGGCATCGATCGAATCGGTGCCGGTAGCGTAGCCACAAATTGCGTGAGCGACTGGACTTGGCCATCAGTGATATCGAACGTCGCATTCCTATACTGCTTGTTCGTCGGATCTCCGGCTTGTGGTTTGCGTCGAGTTTGCAAACCCATCTCATTTGCACACGCTTGATCAGTGAACTCAAAGAGGGTCGCCACGTTGGCACGCCATCCAAACTTTCCATAACGACCGTCACGAAGCGTGGATGGCCGACCGCTAATCTCCGGATGGTTCTTTTGCAGACGAACATGCTGATCGAGCAATTCGTCGGGAACTCGATCGATCAACCCACTGCCGAAAAGCGCGGTCGTGTTGCGACCAAACATGCGTGCCTGAATTCGCACCAGGTACCCATTCAGGTTTCGTTCGAAAACGATCGGCGTTTGAGAAGCAATCCGTACTTCGGATGCATCCGTCGGACCGCCTGCCTCAGCGAACTCCGCGCCCGCCGCTTGGACCATCGCGTCGTGAAATTCACGCGCCAACGGTGTTCCACCTTGATGAGCCAACGCCACCACATTAACGATATTCCCTTCGGCTAACACGAACCCGGGATGAAAGTTTGAGACGATCTCCGCCAAACGAGACCCCGTCAGGCCCTGGCCTTGGATCTCGATCGATTCGATACCAACCGATTTCGCGTTGAATTCGGCTTCACCACCGCCGCCCACTCCACCTTGGCGATGACAGGTGGCACATGAGTTCGCGTTGAACAACGGGCCCAAACCGTCGCTGCCAAGTGACGGGTTCTGCGAGTTCCACTCCTGTTCGAAAAGCTGCGACCCGACAACAACCGCATCGGGCGCGACCGCATACGCGTGGGTCTGAAACATAAACAACAATCCCCAAACATATCTCAGTTTCATCGCTGAACCTTTCGAATCATCGTGATGGTGCGGCCGGGTGCTTCGCCATCACGAATAGGGTAAGGTCGATCCGCCGCTGATCGAAAAAACAAGTATCTCGCATGACTCGGACGACTGATATCGATAGGCCGCCGTTGACCTCGAATCAACCACTTCGCCAAATCACGATTGGAAACACGAAGCATCGCCAACTCTTCGATTTCCGCATCCAAATCATCCCATCCGAGCCGATGCCGCCGGGCGACTTCGGAGACCGGAATTCGCTGCGTTCCCCCACGCCGTGAGAGCAAAGGAGGCGTTAACTCGAACGTGAATGCCGCTTGAGCGTCCTGTTGTGACACCCAATCCGCAACCACGTCCGGTTCTCCCGCCAGTTCACCGGGTACGGCAATCTGCATCGCGGAACGACTCCATATGATTTCGGCTAGGTCAACATAGAGTTTTCGTAAATCCGCCCCCGCGACGAACGGACCGATGGTCGATGCCCATGGCATTCTCGTCGCAGCATGCTGTTCGAGGACCACGAGTCGATCGAGATCACTTTTTTCGGTGAGCCCAAACCGCATCTGCACGTCCTTCAGGTAGACGTTCTGCAATTGATCGGCGAGCGGCCCCAGCCGAACGACGATCTCTTCGGTTAGCGTCGTTGAATCTTCAAAAGGCTGTTCCGCTTCGCCCGAAGCAGTCGCTAACACTTCCAATTGGCGTTCGAGTTCCAATCGCCAAATTCGAGTCACACGTTCGCGATTCCGATCGGCAATCTGTTTTACAAACTCTTTCGGATGATCGGGGAACTGCCGGATCCACATCCGTGTATCTTCCGCATCGCC
>JBICHZ010000041.1:0-5254 GCA_043101355.1 Rhodopirellula sp. JB044 | reverse complement strand
CCGACGACTACTGGCCGATCCACCGTGAAGCTCCCCCGCTGAACGAACTGTCGACGAACACCGAGTTGTTCGAAACGGGCATCAAGGTTGTTGACCTCCTGACCCCGTTCGTTCGTGGTGGGAAAGCCGGTCTGTTCGGTGGTGCCGGACTGGGCAAGACCGTTATTTTGACCGAGCTGATCGCTCGGATCGCTAGCAGCCACGGTGGTTACTCGGTGTTCGCCGGCGTGGGCGAGCGAACCCGTGAAGGAACCGACCTCTGGTTGGAAATGCAAGAGACCGAAATCGGCAGCACCGGCCGAAACGTGATCGAGCAAACCTGCATGGTGTTCGGTCAAATGAACGAGCCACCAGGATCACGTCTTCGTGTTGCTCTGTCCGCACTGACCATGGCGGAATACTTCCGCGACACCACGGGTGCCGACACGCTGCTCTTCGTCGACAACATTTTCCGCTTCTCGCAAGCCGGTTCGGAAGTGTCCGCTCTTCTCGGCCGGATGCCTTCGGCGGTGGGTTACCAACCGACGCTGGCCACCGAAATGGGTGCCCTGCAAGAACGGATTACCTCGACCAAACAAGGTGCTATTACATCGGTGCAAGCCGTTTACGTGCCTGCCGATGACCCGACCGACCCCGCACCGGCGACCGCGTTCGGTCAGCTCGACGCGTTTATCTATCTCGAACGTTCGATTTCGGAAAAAGGGATCTATCCCGCGATCGACCCGCTCGCATCGAACTCGCGAATTCTCGACCCGCAATACGTCGGTGATCGTCACTACGCGATCGCACGGCGTGTGCAAACGATCCTGCAACGTTACCGCGAACTGCAGGACATCATCGCGATTCTCGGTGTCGACGAACTCAGCGAAGAGGACAAAACAATCGTCCACCGCGCACGCCGGATCGAACGATTCCTTTCGCAGCCGTTCCTCGTGGCGGAAGTCTTCATCGGTAAACCGGGTGAGATCACCTCGCTCGACGACACGATCCGCAGCTTCGAAGAAATCTGCGACGGCAAATGGGATCACCTCCCCGAGCAGGCGTTCATGTACGTCGGTGCGATCGAGCAAGCCGAAGAGCAAGCCAAGAAGATGGAGTCGAAATAACCGATGGCCATTCGATGTGTTGTTGTCACCCCCGAGCGAACCGAACTCGATCGGGAAGCCGACTTTGTCGCGCTGCCGATGTTCGATGGTGAACTCGGGGTTCAAGCCGGTCGCGCTCCGATGATCGGACGTTTGGGCTACGGCGTCCTGCGTCTTCAAACGGCAGCGGGCCCGGAACGCTTCTTCGTCGACGGTGGCTTTGCCCAAGTTGAGTCGGACGTCGTCAACGTGCTCACCGCGCGTGCGATCTCCGTCGATCTTCTCGACACCGACGAAGCAACCAAGTCGCTCGCCGAGGCGCTGGAAATGCCGAGCCAAACGCCCGAGCAGATTCAGATCAAAGAGACCGCGGTCAACCGTGCCCGCGGCCAACTGCGTGCGTCGCGGTAAAGCCCGCAATTGATCGAGACCGATGGCGTGAAATCTGCATCACGCCGTCTACAGCAGTAAAAATGCGAAACCGGCGATCGCGGCCGATTCAGTGAGTAACCCGCGGCCGGTTTGACAACAATCTTCGCCGCACCGCAGCGGCTCGATCGAACAGTTGTATCGACGACACGTCGGACAATCCCCGTAGCTGTCCACGCATCGGCAATGTGGCTGGGACGCGAATCGATACGGCAGGATCGCGGTGTTGGTAAGGAACCAGAAACTCGAATAGAGATTCTGCAGGCACCCACACGATTCGCAATCGAGCCGGCCGCAACGTTCGAGATTCATCTCTTGATAGTACGTCGGCTGATGGCAGAACCGGGTGTGAACCCGGTCGGCTCGTGGCGTGGTGAAGTTGCCCGCGGCGATCCACTGCGGCTCCTCGCTCATGATCTCGGCGGCTTGATTGACCGGGACGCCCTTTTGGGAAGCGACGATCTTGTTGATCCGCAGATTGCGTGGTGACTTCCGAAGCTCTGCCAAACGAGACGCCAGCCGCTCTCTTGCTTTGTCGCGTTTTTCTTGTTCGATCCGATCCTGTTGTTCCGACTCTTTCGGCTCAGGCAACGACTCACTCGAATCAGACGACGGTGACAAATCCGAATCGTCATCGGCAGGCAAACGCAGCGGCTCATCAACGACCGGGTCGTCATCCATCAGCATCAAACGCAGCTCGTCGCTGTCATCGACGACAATCAACCGATGCGCACCGGAATGCTCCGCTGATCCCATCGTTTGCTTTGGCGAATCAGCGTATACCGACGACAGCAGTGACGCGGTCGCGAGAAGACTGACGATGAAGTGCGAACGATACACGATCAATGGAAAACCTAGCCGGTTCTTAGACGGAGAAGCGTATCGTCAATATCGATCGGGAAGGTTGCGTTTCGCGAGACGCAGCCGGCGACTCGTCAAGGCTCCAATGAGCGATACAACCCGTTCAATCGTGTCACACCGCAGAACCGCTCCATTTTGACATTCGTAGCGACCAGGAACCCGTTGATTCGCCCCCAGAACCACGCGCCGCAAAGAAACTCTTGAGTAGAATAGTTTCGACGCCTTTTCCATCAGCGACCGCCGAAGAATGAACATTCGACCACCCTCCTCCCTTCGGACGATTTTCGGCTCGATCTTAGGTCGTTTGCCTCGCGACGAGGGTGCTCAGGGGCGAAAACAGCCGAAAAATGCTTGGGTTCCCGCGTTTCGGACGCTCGAACCGCGTATTGTCCTGAATGCAACCGCGGAATTGGCCGCCCTCGGCGACTTAGTGATTTCCGGCGATGGCGCGGACGATTTCGTAGAGGTGTCCATCAACGCGGCCGGCCGTATTGAACTTTTTGACGCAAACTCAGCAATCATCCCTATCCGGGTGGGTACCGACGCTTACGGAGATCCCATCTTTGTGGATTCGGTCCACCCGACCCAAATCACAACCGGGCGTCTGACTACCGATTTGGGTGAAGGCGACGACACCCTTCGGGTGGACACTCCGATTGACCTGAAGGTCAACGTGATCGATGACCTCGGCAACGACTCGGTCGAAATAACACTCAATCCGGACGGTGGCGGGACGTCTGACAACACACTCAACATCGCTGCCGAGTCCATCCGCATCGACGGTAGCAACGGAAATGTTGACCTGTCTGACGGCGCACTGAACGCCACCGGTGTGAACGGGTCCATCGCGATTACCAACGCGAATGATGTCACTCTCGGCGATGTTTCCGCGGGGAATGATCGGGTCAACATTGGCACCCTCGCAAACCCGATCACCGGCGAAGTGAACCAAGCGACCGGAACCGACATCCGTGTCGACCGTCTAAACGTTCAGGCCAGCGATGGCGTGGATCTGTCGAATCCCGGCAATACGATTTCCGTCGTAGATGACATTGCCAGCAACGGGAACATCACGTTGCACAGCGATGCGACCGGCCTCAGCGACGATACGATGACCGTCCACCACGTTGCCACGCTCGACGACAGTGTCCGAGGTGATATTTCGATCACCGTGCAGGGTTCGGTCGAACTCGTCTCATCGAGCACGGGGTCAGACACTGTTCTTTCGACTGCCAATGGAGAGATCAATGTGTCGGCGACACAGGATCTCCATATCAATGATTTCGATTCCGGAAACAACGGTACTGGAGCAACCGCCGACCGCGAGATCATTGCCGGTGGCGACAACGGACGGATCAACCTTACCGCCGGCGAGAATTGGATCGCAGACGATTCGATCCAGATTAGCGCCAGCCAGATCACAGACGGCGCGGTCACGATCAACGCCACGAATGTGCAAATCGGCGATGATTTTGAAATCAACACGGGCGACGGCGTCGGCGTTGCACGTCAGTTTGCCCCACGGCCCGAAATCAACGTGATCGAACCGGGAGTATTTGAGGAAGAACTGCCAGGCGTCATTACCGACCCAACCGACCCTGACTATGTCGAAATTGAGACTGCTTTTTACGACGTCGATTCCATCTCCACAAACATATTGACCCAAGCGAACGAGAACGACGCAACCGGAGTCTTTTCGGTCGACCTTGGCGTCGCCGGTGAGAACGGCTTAACACTTTCGATTGACTGGGGGGCGCCAACCGATCGCTTTCAAACGCTAGAGAATCTCCCCGGTGACCGGACTCGCGTGGACGTGTCGCACCTCTACACGCAGGGTGACATTCTTAACTCAACGCTGAACGGTCGGGCGAGCGCAACGGCACCGCTCGAAGTACGCTTCGCGGTTTCGCATCACGCCTCGATCGTTATCAACGGCGACTCCATTGAACAATCCGTTGCACCGGAGGCGGTTAGCACCGCGGGCGGGACCACACTGCGGGAGACGGTAGACGGCGGACTGATCACATCGACCGACAACCCGAACACCGTGACGACGTTTCAGGGCAACATCGTTCCGGACTTCGAGAGCGGACGTGCGTTCTTCGTGATTCCACGTGTCGACCTGCCTCCCGCTTTCTTCGCCGTTCGCAACGTAATCCCCGAACCCATCGACCCGCCACCGCCTTTCGTATTGACCTCCACAACCGAACTATCCAACGTCACGTTTGAGACCGCCGAGGCATCCGCCTCACCACTGGCGATCCGGGAAGAGTATTTCCAACTGCGGACGCTGTCCCCTGATCCGCAGGGCGACGACTTGGTCGAACCGGTTCGCTTGCAGGACAACATCATGTCGGAGGAACATCTCAAGGACTTGTTCTCTCGACTGCCCGACGGCAGCTATGAAATCCAATACGTGATCGGCGAGAGCGATCAACGCACGATCCTCCGCGTTGACCTGCGTGGGGGAGAGGCAGTCATCCTGAGCGACGACATCGACACCGGCTCATTGGAACTCGAACTCATCGAAGAAAACGTTACGGACAAACCACAGGTCTCGTCATCGCAGGACCAACAAAACACATCAGACGGAGTCGAGCATGAATCCGGATCATGACTCCATCGGTGAAAACACCAACGATGATTCCGCCGAGGTGAACCAGGATCCTTCGTCGGAACCGAAACCGGAAAAGGTTCTCGCTCCAACAACGATCGAGATTCGGATCCGAATTTCGACCCCGACGCGACGGTGGAAGAAACACGTCCGTTTGATCCCGACGCCACCATCGAAGAGCGGGCGGACTCGGATCCAGACGCTACCGTGTCCGAAGAATTAGAGTCATCCACCTTCGATCCCGATGCGACCGTCGAGGAAGACG
>JBICHZ010000040.1:0-13800 GCA_043101355.1 Rhodopirellula sp. JB044 | reverse complement strand
CCTTATCCACGCGATGTATCATCGCACCGAATCGGAACGACAAATGTCGGATCAGCTAGGTTTTTAGATACTCGGTTGCTATTGAGTAGGCCGATTTCAGAGCAGGCCGATTTCACAACGGACTCAGGTTGTTCGTCGCCGGCATGTGTCTCACGGTAACGGGATTCCATTAACGAGGAACGGAACCTCGTTACGTCGCACCGACGTTGGCGATTCGTAAATCAGTTCGGCGCCTTCGGGGATCTCACCTCCGAGGTCAAACAGATATCCGATTCCGACTCCCGTTTTGGTTTGCCGATAGACCTCGTAGCCGAGATGGTCTTTTCTCGTACCATCCGCCAAACGAACCCAGACATCGTTTTCAAAAATCCATTGGCGATGACTTTCGAGAGAACGTCCGGCGGACATCAGTTCGACACCGACGCGTATCTCATGCAGCGGATCACTATCGCGGAGCCGCTCGATCGTGACCGTCATTGCGTCTTGAGTTTGTGACGGTGTGACTTCGTCGAGCGCCAGCGTGAACTGTCGTCGGTTACCGGGCAGCAACGCGGTGATCTTTCCTGACAGGTTTTTGATCTCGCTGGCATCGCCACGTGCGACCGCTTTGTCATTTTCTTCGCCATCAAAATCGATCCGCCGGGCCGGCAATCGCATCGGCAAATAAAACTGGCTCTCGGCGATCTCGCCTGACGTGGCGATGTCAATTTGGTCGCCCGTAGTTTGCGGTTTCAGATCGACTCCGTTGTCCAGTTTCCCCGTGACTTCGGAAATCGGGATACTCAACCCGATCGGCGTTCGGTTGGGTTGCCATGAAATCGACATGGTCAGGTTGAGACCATTTTGTGACGGTGCCCCGAGCACTCGTCGAGCGGTGACCATCGTCGGTTCGAGCCGGTAGATCCCCGCATAGGCAGCCGAGTCCACACGCGATAGACGTTCTTCCGCTCGCGGGACCAACGCGAGCCGTTGCCGGTCTCCTGCATAAAAGTTGATGTCTAAATTGGTCTGATCCAACACGAGATCAACCGCCTGCCAAAACCCCATCGGAGCGGCGGGCGGATGAATGGGCTGCGTCGCATCGATCGGAACGCCCGACGACGCGAGATCAAACTCCACACCACTGGCCAAACTGATCGCCTCGAGCGCTTCGCTGAGAGATTGTGCCTCAGCCATCCGAACGGTCGTGGTCTCAATCTCGACGCGGGTTTTCATCTGCCGCCACTGAGCTTCAATCCGCTGCAGTCGTTCTCTGGCGTCGAGCGATAACGAATCCAAAATTACCGGCACATAATCGGCCGCATCGGGTCCTGCGGCGAGCAACTTCTGCTCCGCCTCGCGGCGAATTTGAGCCGTCGGCCCGTCTAACTCAGCAATCCAAACGGGTACATCGCGTCCGAGAACAACCTCCTCTGCCACGGCAGCGGACGAGTCAGGTCTCGCCGTCAGCGCATCGCGATCGTCTCCACGCAGAGGAGCTATCGATGACGTGAAAAATAGCAAACCCAAACCGCACACGGTGGTACGTGTTGCCAAACCACCGCGTCGACACGCTCGCCTCACAAGCCGCACAACCAGACCAATCGCCACTCGAGACATATTCGGTGAAGTCTTCATAGGACGGGTTTCTACAAAAAGTGAACGAACAGTTTCGACATCAACAGCCTTCAACTTGATTCTAACCTAGGTTTAATCAGACCGTGTTGGTGTCGGGGGGCATCGCCGGATCTGTTTCCGCAATCGACGTCTCTACTCCGACACCCCCGGCGCTATGCGACTGCCACGACTTCGGGCTCTACCGATTCGACACACCACCAACGGCCAACGTCGTCAAACCGTTTCGACACGATATCGTGCTACCGGTACGGACGGTCGACGCAATTCGTTTGCCACGGTGTGCATTCTTCTCATCGGTGCGTTGGTTTTGCCACCGATGCAAATCGGACCGCTGCGTGTGCGCTGCTGCTTTGCCGATCCCGGCGGAAGCGCCCGACCGAGCAGCAATACGCATGTCGTCTCGCGTAACGTCGCCCATCGGCATACCGCGCCACGTGGCCCCCAACCGGTTGAGTTTCTCGTCAACTCACGATGGGAAACAGGGCTGCACCTGATTGATTCGGCGACGGAATCACTCGTGATCGCCGAAGACGGTTGGCTGCACACGGTTTCCATGAATGACCGTGCTCAGTCGATGCGTTCCACCAACGAACGGTTCGAACCCGCATCGGCGACGCGAATGAGAAACCAACTGCGAGCCGAGTTCGGTCCCTCCTTCGAGGTCATCGCCACGAGCAATTTCCTCGTCGTGCAACCGCGTGGGCGAGGCGACCGGTGGCCACGCATGTTCGAGAACTCCCATCGCTCTTTCGTCGAGTACATGTCCAAACGAGGTGTCAAGGTTCGGACGGGTCGGTTTCCAATGGTAGCCGTTGTCCTTCCTGATGCCCGCGCGATGTATGCCGAGTTGGACCGACTCGGGATCGACGTCTCTCGCGTTGCCGGGATCTATGCCAACCGCTGCAACCGTGTGATGACGCATGATGGCGGTCGCTTGTCTGACATCGCGGCAACGGTCCGGCACGAAGCCGCCCACCAAAGCGCGTTCAACTCGGGAGTGCACAGCCGAGTGAACGACACGCCGAGTTGGATCACCGAGGGGATCGGTCAAATGTTCGAACCCGAAGCGCTCGCCTCGGGACGCGCGGCCGCTCGTTTGAACGACCGTGTCAATCGAGAATCGCTCAACCACATCCGCAAACAGTTATCCTTGCGCAGCGCCGACGAAATCACCGCCTGGGTCGAACAGCTCGTCGATGGTGACGAAGCGTTTCGTGACGGCGGACGTGTGCATACCGCCTACGCGGTTTCCTGGGCGATGATGTTCTATCTGTCCGAACGCGACAGCGAAACGTTCGCTGACATACTGAACTTCACCGCCACCCGGCCACCGTTCGAACCGTATCGTCGCGGTCAACGACGTATCGATTTCGAACGAATCGTGGGTACCGACACCGTCACTTTCTCGAAACGACTCGCTCACTTCATTCGGTCACTTCCATAGCCCCGTCGCGGGATGCGACAATACTGCGCAGTCCGTTCGCTGATGTCACCGCTGAGCATTTTCGCGGCGTTAACTTACGTTCGCATTAACTTGAACTGGCGAAAGGATCACGTCAATCGCACAAATCGCAGATCGGCTCGCGCAAGCTGAATTTGCTTTCAAACCGCGTGATCGAAATCGCGTAACAACGCGAAACCTTTCCCCGCCCGGCCGGTTAGAAGAAATGAGACACACCCTTATTTCTCCCCCAAGGCGAAACGATCATGTTTAAGAGATGGACGAGTTTGATATTGATAGCGGGCGCAACGTGCATGCTCGCATCCCCTGTTTCCGCACAACCACGTGATGGAAGAGGCGGCCCCAGAACAGCCGGCCCCAGAACAGGCGGCCCAGAACGCGGTGGACCGGGACAAGGCGGCCCGGAACAGCGCGGCCCAGGGCGTGGTGCCCCCGAAGCAGGATCACCAAACCGGATGATGCAAATGCTGCCTATCTTTGCAGCCCTTGACGCCGATGGTGACGGCACGATCTCCAGCGAAGAAATGGAGAACGCATCGTCCGCCCTAAAATCCCTCGACAAAGACGAAGACGGCACTCTCGATGCCACCGAGACACGCCCAAACTTTGCCAACCGTGGCGAAGGCGACAAACCCCGCATGCGTGGTGGCCCCATGTCGGAACGTCAACGTGATGGCCTCTCTCGTGGACGCGGTCGCGGCCCCGGTGCAAAACATGGTAAACAAACCGATCGCCGACATGACGTTCGTGGCCCCCGGCGTGGCCGTTCGGATTACGCGTTTCGTGGGAAAGGACGCGACCGCGGAGCATCCTATCGCGACCGAGACGGTCGCTCGGATAAACGAGGCTTTCGAGGCGGACGGGGCGCATCTCGTGAGTTTGGTTTCCGTGGACAAAGCCGTCGAGGAGCAAAATTCGAGTTCCGCGGTCGCGGCTCGCGGGATAGTTTTCGCAAACAACGGTTCGCTCAATCGCGAGAGCGTGGGTCGGCACGCGATCGAGGAAATGCTCGGCATGCTATGAACTCTCGCGATGACGACCGTGGCATGAAAGGCCACCGAAACGGTGATCGCAAAAACGTAGACCGTGACGCCAATCGGCGTGGCCCCAACGGAATGTCACGCGGTCGCGGTGAAAACCGCTCACCACGTGGTATGCACGACGGACAACGTCGTGGAAAAGGGCCGCGAAACGCCGACGATCGCAAACGCGGTGAAGAATATAAAGCAGCCGTCGAGACTGACACGGACGACGAAACCTCAGAAGAGACCAGCGCCACCGAGTCCTCAGAAACAGACGAAGCGGCCGAGTCGACCGAGAAGGATGCCGAAGAAAGCGAAGAAGCGAGCGACAGCGACCGAGGCAATCGAGACCGCCGAGGACGCCGCGGTGATGGCATGCGTGGTGAAGGACCACGTGGCGATGGAACACGTGGTGGTGGCCCCCGAGGCGCGGGACCTCGCGGCGACGGTAACAATGAGCGTGGCGGCTTTGGAATGGTCGAACGCCTGATGAAACTCGACACGAACGAGGACGGCGAACTCTCTGAAGACGAACTCACCGAGGTCGCCGATCGGGGAGGCGAACTGCTCAAACGCATTGACGAGAATGGTGACGGCACCCTTTCCAAAGACGAACTCGAATCACTCCAATCCCGAGCAGAACAAATGCGTGGTGGGCGTGGTGGACGTGGTGGACCAGGAGAACCAGGAGGACGTCCCGACCAAGAATAGACGCCGCAAAAGCCGACGTTTACCTGACTCAAAGAACTTTTCGAATTTTCTGGTAACACATCTCGAAACAGCTCGCTTGGCAATTTGTGACGCGACCTTGATCGCGTCCATCGCACCCAACGACGCCTTTTTTGAGAAGCCTGAACCATGAAAACTCGAACGAAAAACTGGATCCGTACCGCCGCAGCTCTCGCCATTCTGGGCACCTCCTGCAATCCCGTCTTTGCCTGCGGGGGCGGCGGTGGCGGTGGCTACCGAGGAGGCTATGGCGGCGGATACGCCATCTCATCGAGCCCTTCGACCTGCGGGTCGGCGGGCTACGCGGCCCCTGCTCGGTACGCGGCTCCTCAACCTCGATTCAACTCGGTTGCCCCTTCCGCCCCGAGTCGTTTTAAACCACAGGGACCAGCCAACACATCAGCTTCGTTCACAAGCGGACAGAACGTGGGTTTCCGCGGGCAACAGCAATCGGCTCCACGCTCCTCGTCCCGAACCGCGCCCCAGCAACAGGCACAATTCAATGGAGCCCGTAGCAGTTTTGCCAACGGGAACACCACCCCGACAACACGAACCAACACAGCATCCGTTCAACCGGTTCGACAAAACACGGCTCCGGTTCAGTCCAATGGTTCTCGTGCAGTAGCTCAAGCCCGTTCACAGAACAACCCCGCACCGACACAACCTTCCGAAGCCTCCGCGTTGCAGATGTTGGCCTCGCTCTCAGGCAACGCCAACTCGACCGCCGGGAATTCTGCTGCATCTTCGAGCATTCCGGAATTTGGAAGAGTCGCCAGCGATACGACCGCGGCAACCACACCGGCACCTCACGTCGGAACCTGGACGGTTTCTTTGCCAGGCGACCAATCGGTTTCTCTCATCTTGAACGATGACAAAACGTTTACTTGGTCGGCCACCAAGGGCGGCAGCACCAAGAGCTTCAACGGCGAGTACCGTCTCGACAACGATCGGTTGTCTTTGGTGCGGGCGAGCGACCTCCAACAAATGCAGGGCAGTTGGACCGCATCGGCAAACGGATTCGTGTTCAAAGTCGACGGCGACACCACCGGTTCGCTGAACTTCACCCGCTCCTAGAAACAGACGAAAACCTTTCGAGGTGAACGCGGCGGTTGATCCGACGCGTTGGGCGATTGCGGTGCGGCAATCAGAAACCGATGCGGCGGCGAGCGGATTCTTCTCCTCCCTCGCCGACGCATCGGTTTTGTCTTTTAAATCGATCAGCCGGCGGCGAATCGTTGTTGACGCGACGACAGCCATCCGAAAAAGATTGACCCGGACAACAACCCGACCAAGCACAGCACGCCGAGCACCCCCACTGCCGCGAGCCGCCCCTGGAGCTCGTGATTCTGAACCAAACGGTTGAGCATCTCCTGATGCGAGCCGTCCATTCGCAACAGACACGCACTCTCGTACTGAACCATATCGCCTGTTTTCACCGTCCCGTCATAGCGACGTGAAACCAGTTCATTGAGAACCCAATCCAGATCGATCGCGACATCACTCGAACTGACATCCGAGTTCGTTTCCTGCAGACGTTGATCGACGTAGTTCTCGACCGCCCCGAGTGCCATCACTTCCATCATCTCAACCGCAGCCTCTGGTGTCGGTGCAGGGCCGGACGTGATGGCAATGACAACCTCATCACTGTCATCCGAATCGAGCGGAGTGCGACCTTCTTCGATCCACTGCGGACGGTCGAGCGGATATTCCACGTGGTCCAAAGGTGCCACGCTCAAAGCGACCGGCTCGTTGGTTTGCTCTTTCTCGTCGGAGTCATCCGCGGTCGCCGAGCAAACGTTCAACGAAGCAAGCAACACCGCCGATACAGTGATCATCGAAATTCGTTGGAATACATTCATGAGAACCTCTCAACGCAAACGCAATAACAAACACTCACCGCGCGACCGCTCGATGGCTGCCACGGTCTGTCCAACGCCGATCTACACCGCTGACGTCGCGAGGGAGTTCACCGAGTCCGTCTTCACCCATGGAGCAGACATCTGCGTCATGACAATGATGCCTCCGGCGATCAGCATGCCCGCGGGCTGCGGGATTGGAAGCATTTGATGAACGATCCATTCTCCAACCACCGCGACCATCACTCCCCAAAGGCTCAAACGTGCCCGACGAAGCGGATCGACGGGTTTCCACATGCGAAGCAGAGCAAACAACCCTCCGAAGTGCGCCATCATCGCAGCCGCCTTCGGGATCGCGGAACCTTCATAGAAGGTTGTCGGCAGCCTCGTGGCGTCAATATCACGACCCAAGCCTGTGTCCAGCGGCACCATCAAAGCGTCGGCTAACAGGTACGCGAAAACACCGATCCCTGCACCCAAAAACGACGCAGAAAGCCGACGAGTGAAACCATCCCCGTCGCTCGACTCCCAAGCTTTCCCGAGACCGAGCAGTCCTAACGAGCCCACCCAAACGACGCACGCCATCCAAACATACGGAGCGAGCGTCAGCGGACTGAACTCTGTGTTTCGAAGTCCAATCACCGAAGATATTAACAATAAAGTTCCCGCAACGACCAACGAGATCATCCCCGACGTCGTCCATTCCGCGGCCATCGAAGTCCGCGTGCGTTGGGCGAGCGATTGACGCAACATCTGTCGAACTTGAGCTTTCGATAACCGCGCCGGCACCGCTTGGTGTCGCACAGCCGCAGCGTTGGCTCCATGATGCGGCCCATGCGGATACGCCCCCGATGCCATCGCCTCACGGGACTGCCCGGCACCGTGCTGATGACGTGCGTGGGCATAGGTATCCGGTTCAGCGATTTGCAACACGATATGCCGAATCACGTAGTAGGGGATGTAGAAAAAACCGATCAACGACAGCATGGGCAACAACCATCTCGTGTTGACCATCAAAATCAAAACTGCCGCAATGACGATCACGAACCGTGACCCAGGCGAACGTTCGAGGTTGTGCCACCACTGTCTCAGATCAATGAAACTCGTACGCACTGCGCGTGCGATCGGCTCTTCCGCGGTCGGATGGCTCAAGACAACTTGCGGTGTCGATTGAGGCTGAATCACCGGATCCGCCGCCAGGGTGGGCGTGTCGGCAGCGGAGCGACGTTTGTGCGATTTTTGCTCTCGGCCGTTCCACTGGGCTGCATTTGCATCCACTGTGTTTGAAACAGGAGTGCCCCACGCTACCGTTTGCGTCACCTCGTTTGCCCACGGGGTGATCGCCATCATCGCCCCCACATCATTCGGACGATCTTCGGGATTCTTTTGCAAACAGGCGGCGATCACCGGACGCAGGTCATTCGGAACGGGCGACAGATCGGGTGTGTCCGTGAGATGCTTGACGACGATTTCCTGCGGCGTCTCTCCGTCAAACGGCAGCGTTCCGGTGAGCAGCTCATAGAGTATGATCCCCATGGCATAGATGTCGATTTCGCGTCCGTATTGCCCACGACCGATTTCGGGTGCCATGTAATGCAGTGTGCCGACACTCTCGGTGTGGCCGCTCCGGTGCGACGAAGATATGAACTTGCTCAGACCGTAATCACCGACCTTGATGATTCCGTTGTCATTAAACAGGTTCCCTGGTTTGAGATCACGATGCACCAACCCGGCGGAATGCAGGTGCCCGGTTCCCGCCGCCATGCCACAGAACCAACGTCGAACCTCGTCCATCGTCAACCCGCTCGGCAATGCCTTATCACCACCGACGGTAGCGCGGCAAATTCGTCCTGACGGGTCGGCTTCATCGAGAACTTCACGAAGATTCTTGCCGGCGACATATTCCATCACCACCCAAGCCTGGTCATCGCTATCGCGGCAAATGTCGTGCAGCGAAACCAGGTTCGGATGTTTTAGATTCAAACAGTGCGAGACTCCCCGGAGCTCCACCGCGAGGTTGCGTTGAATCCGTTTCAACGCCACCTCTTTTCCCGCCTGACTGAGCGCAAAGTAGACTTCACCGAAACCGCCGATGCCGATACCACGACGAATCGTGTAACGGTCCAAGACGGTTTCGTTAGGGGAATGCGTGAAGTTCATGATTCTGCTGCTGAAGTCAAACTCACCGGAGAAGGAAGCCGCTACTGACTGAAACGGCCGATGCCGTTTCGGGTCTCGGGAACACCGATTCGCCCGCAGGCGGTCGGGCACCGGACCCCAAAATCGATCACAGCGAAGAGTCTTCGCTCAGATCGATCGAAACCAACGCGTTCGAGCCAGCTCCGTTGAGCCCGTCCATGTATGCGGAAATATCTTCGAGAAGGTTCTCGTCCGATGGTTCTTCGAGATCGATCTCGCCAAAGTACTCGACATCAACATTCATTGTTTCCTCTTCGACATCAATCCGCATTGCGATTTCATCGAGCAATTCTCGCGAACGCGACAAAGCACTGTCGTCCAGGTTCAACTGGCTGCTGGTCTGAGCAACTCGCAACGCGCCAAGGCGTGCCTGCAGGTTCTCGACTTCGACCTCGAGTTGACGTCGTGCGTCGAGCATCGCATCCATCCGCTCGCTCGCCGCACGCAACGAAGCCTGACGTGCCGACAACATCTTCTGCAATTTGTCCGACGTTTGTTGTCGCGTCTTGAATCGTTTGAAACGGTTACTCAAATCCGACTTCACTTGAACCGAAGTGTAGGTCTTTCCACCATAGCTATAGGTCCGACTGTCGTCACGAAGATCGTCGCTAAGACGCTCTATTTCGCTTTGGGCTTTTGCCAATCGAGTGTCCGTCTCGGCGAGTTGTTTCTCCAATCGCACAACCTCGATTTTCTCTTTAGCGATTCGTCGAGCGTTGTTTTGAATCTCAGGCTGCAGGTCAGCAATCATTTGCCGCGCCCGTTTGAGTTCCCATTCCAAAGGCACCGCATCGCTCGCCGAGTCGGTCATGTAGTTCCAACCACACCGGACATACGACCCGATGGGCGTGGCGAGTGTAATGCCTGACAAAAGAGCGAAGGTTGTTCCGGCTAAGAAAAGTTTGCGTAACATGTTGGTTTCCCCAATTTTGAAGTGTTGTGAGTCTCTCACCGGCTGCCTGAATGGACAGCGTTAATGCCCACAAAATGGCAGTGGCAGGTGGTTCATCTACCCGTTCTTCGTTCTAGGCGGAGGTTTCTTGGCAACCTGGCGCGAAAAATCCTCGGATTCCGTCCGAGGGCCATTTGACGCGGCATTTTGCGGGGATTGTTCAGCGAAAACGGCTTGTCATCCGTCGTGATTTCTGCGAAATCGGACATGTACTGATTGGAAACCACACTGTTCGAACGATCAGACTGGCCTCGTGGCACCGAATTTGCCGAACTTTCTTGTAGGTCGCTGCATCTTACTAGTGTCCACCACGCATTTATCTTGGGAGTTCATCATGGCTATCTCCTCCAACCCGACACCACCCTCCGGGGGGAACGACTGCTATCGGGAAGCGGTCGTTTCCGTTGACTGGCAATCGCTGTTGATTCGATTCGACAACGACGTCTCCGCCGCCGATTTCGGTGGATGGATTGAAAAAGACCTGCTCGCGATGGAAGACCGCTTGAGTCGATTCGCGACAAAATCGTCGACGCAACGTCGCAGCCGCTAAGTTCTCTTCTCAAACGGTGCGGTCGACTTTTCGATGAATCCCGCTACCGCACCTTCGCCGGCTCAGTAGCGGGGTTTTCCCGAATGCACGGCGACTCTTTTTTGTTCCGAATTCCCTTTCGTTTTCGCAGTGATGCGACGAAGGTTTGATTCTCTACCGGAACCAACAACGCTCTCGAAAGCATCCGCGGATTGCTTCCATTGTCGTTTGCTCTGTCAGAATGAAAATGGCTCTCCGCCGCGCGGATTTCAGTTCGCCAACGAGCTTCGGAACGGCATTCGCATCCCTTGAAAGAAACGCCACGTTTCAGTTCTTTCGTTGTCAACGTGGCAGTCGATTGCATATGACAGTGAAACCAAAATGTTGATTCGTTTATTTGCTGCGTTCATCCTGATCCCCTTCGTCGAGCTGATCTTGCTCTTGCGCATGGCCGACGCGACGAGTTGGCTAACCACGCTAACCATCGTCGTCGTCACCGGAATCATCGGTTCCGTCTTGGCTCGCCGCGAAGGAATGGCTGCGATCGCTAGGTTCCGTGGTGCACTCGCCCAAGGTCGAATGCCGGGCCGTGAGATCCAAGACGGCATGATGATCGCATTTGCGGCAGCATTGCTGCTGACGCCTGGCCTGATTACGGACGCTCTCGGCTTCACACTCCTAACGCCGCTGGGCCGCCAGGTCGTTGGCGGCTACCTGCGTCGCCGATACGCCGGAAAGTTCCAAGTGCACACACCCGGTTTCGGTGCCAATAACGGATACGGTTCGGAACGAAGCTTCGACACCGCGTCTGCACGCAATCACCCACCTCGGGGCGATCGCTACACCGTCGATTCGCCCAACTACGGACCCAAGCAGAGCCAACCGAATTGAGTAAGAAATACGCGAGTCGTCACATCGAATTCAATCGATCGTGACCTCGCGTTCGGCAAATTAGATTCGACTCAGGCGTTGAGCAATCCTGCCGCCGCATCACAAAGGCTCTTTGCCTTCTCTTGCGTTTCGGCTTCGGCGATCATCCGCACGATCGGCTCGGTGTTGCTTCCCCGGACCAACAGCCAACTGTCGCCCCACTGCAACCGTAGACCGTCTCCTGTTTGCGCGTCCGCGTCGTGAAAATGTTCTTGCAACCTTTTGAAAATGGCAGGCAGTTCCTCGACTTCGATCTCTGCCTTGTCTTTGTGAATGGCCATCTTCGGCAATTCATCGGCGAGCTGGCTGAGTGGTTTTCCGGTTCGCGCCATGAGGTCGAGAACCTGAGCCATTCCGACAAAGCTGTCACGGACATACCCGACATCCGGATCAATCGGACCGCCATTTCCTTCGCCACCGTAGGCGGCCTTGTTGGCGATCATCATGTCGGCAACGTTTGCTTCGCCGACCGCACTGCGAAGCGTTTCGACGCCGTGTTGTTTCGCAACCATGGCGCTCATCGAACTCGTCGCTCCGTTGATGACAATCGGACCGCCGGTGCGGCCGACCATCATGGCTCGTGTGACACAGAGAGCTAGCGTGGCCTCTTCACCGATATAACGTCCCGTCTCGTCAATCAGAGCCAACCTGTCCGCGTCCGGGTCTTGGCAGAATCCGACCGCGCAGGAACCGTCGGCAACTCGCGAGGCGATCCCGGTCAGGTTCTCGGCAGTCGGTTCGGGGACGTGTGCAAATACCCCAGTCGGCTCGGCACCGACCGCCTCAACATCGCAGCCGAGTGCCTCGAGCAAACGTTTGCCGAGCAAACCGCCGGCGCCATGATTGCTGTCGATCAAAACCGAAAACGCTTTCCCGCGAACCAGGTCGACATCAATCGTCGCGAGCACTTTGTCGAGGTGAGCGGCATGCGGATCCGAGTCCGCCGTCGTTTCTGCGATCTTGTCATATGCACACCATGCGGCCCGCCCGTCGAAGTATCCGTCGCGGATCTTGGCACCCGACTCGGCATCGAGCACGCGTCCACTCGAGCCGAAGAGTTTGATTCCGTTGTATGGAGGCGGGTTGTGACTCGCGGAGATCTGCACCGCACCGGCCGCCGATCGCTCCCGAACCAAGACACCAATCGTCGGTGTCGCCGCAACACCTGCGTCAATCACGTCTCGTCCGCAGGCATTCAATGCCGACATGATGGCACCGGCTAGCATCGGCCCCGTTGTTCGTCCGTCACGTCCCACAACGATTGGTCCGGGCGGAAGCGCGGCGGAGTAGCTGGCGACGAATCGGCACGCGACTTCCGGCGTCAACGTTTCGCCGACAATCCCACGCAAACCGCTGACACTGATGATTAATTTGCTCATAAAAGCTGCGATGAAAGATGAGTTGAAAAAATGCGTTCTTGCCGCAGTGAATTAGGCCCATACCCTAATCAGTGAAACTCACCCCGAAAATGACTCACCTGGGGTTCGAATTCAGATCACGGCAACTGCAACCGGTGTGCTGCTGAATCGGAGAAGCCGGTGGTCTACTGAACCAAAGAAGATTGTGTGATAATTGCATTTCTTCGGCCTCCTGCTCTCGCCTCCGCTCACACCAACCTCTCGTCTCATGCTGACTCGTATTCGCGGCAGTCGTTTGATCGATCCCGAGTTGCCGCGGGATGCGAATCAACCGGGCGGCGCTTCTGATATTTGGTTTCAGGACGACACCATCGTCGAACCGCCGAAGGAAACGACAACGCCGGACGTGGATATCGATGCGACCGGTTGCGTCACGATGGCCGGCGGCATTGATCTACACACTCACATCGGCGGCGGGAAAGTCTCGCTCGCCCGCACGCTTCTTCAGGATCAAATGCCTCCATGGCGTGAAGCAATCCCCCGTGGCGAGACATCTCCGGCGTGTTCCGAGTTTCTCCCGGCCGCCTCCGTGACCGCGTCTCGCTATCTCGACATGGGATACACCACCTGTCTCGAACCGGCGGTAATCCCATGCAACGCCCGATCGGCACACGCGGAAATGGCCGATGTGCGGGGTCTCGACACGGGCGGCTATTGTTTGCTCGGAAACGACGACGTTCTCTTGCAGCTCATCGCCGAGAAAGCAGAGCAGCCGATCATCAATGCGTACGTCGCCTGGATGGTAACGGCCACTCGCTGTCTCGCGGTAAAAGTCGTCAATCCGGGAGGCATCAACGCGTTCAAATTCAACCAGCGTTCCTTCGACGTTGACACGCCGCATCCGAAAACGGGCGTAACGCCGGGACAAATTATCCGCGTACTATCTCGTGCGGTTCACGAAATCGGACTCGTTCATCCGCTGCATGTTCACTGCAGCAATCTCGGGGTGCCCGGAAACATCGCCTCAACGCTCGCCACAATCAAAGCCGCCGACGGGTATCCGATTCATTTAACGCACGCCCAGTTTCATTGCTACGGAACCGAGGGTCCGTTCAAGTTCTCCTCGGCCGCATCCCAACTCGTCGA
>JBICHZ010000039.1:2500-11451 GCA_043101355.1 Rhodopirellula sp. JB044 | reverse complement strand
TTATAAAGCTGCCCTGAGTCGTCGCCGCTGCGAGCCTCTCCCGAGAGTACATATAGCTCGTTGGGGTCAACGGGAATGTATTGATCCGAGTACACGACACCACGAGCAGTTCGGCCAATTTCTGTTGCCCCGTTGAAGGTTATTGGATCAGAACCAGAATATTGAATGTTCGCTGGTCCACCACCTAATCGTCGTTCAACGATCGCACCATTAGGCAAGACAATGCGTACGTCATAGAACTTCGATTCTCCTGTGAACGTAGCAATGCCAGCTTGATCTGTCGTCAGTGCGCTGCTCTGCCGACCAGACTTTATTTCATCCAGTAGCCATTGCCCGTTGGGTCTCGCCGTCCAGTCCGAATCGAATAACTGAGCTCTCTCTTCGCGGCGCCAGTGGTCGCCGGACCAGATGCCCCAGAGGGTGGCGGCGGTTAGGGTGGGGGTGGCGGCTAGGGTTTGGTAGAAGTCGCGGGTGAAGTCGGATTGGGTTTGTGGGTCGATGTCGACGGCGTCGACGTCGAATTCGGTGATCTGCATGTCTCGGTCGAAGACTTCGTAGCGATCGAGTTCTTGCATGATCCGGTCGATGTCGGGTAGCCGGTTGCTGACGAAGTGGCCTTGGAATCCGATCGCGTCGTATTGGGCGTTCGCTCCGGTGGATGCGTTTGCGGTTGTGTCGAGCTGGGTGAGTAGGTCAAAGAACGCGTCGCTGAGTCCGTTGTCAGGATTGGACAAAATGTCGAACTCGTTGATGATCAGGTCGGTGTTGCTGTCGACGGTGTTTCGGGTTGCTTGAAGGATGTCGACGATGAAGTCGTATCCGACGATGTCCCAGATCTCGGGGGCGAAGATGGGGTGATTGATGACGTCCCACCATGTGACGCGAGGTTCGGCTGAGTCCTCGCGTGTTCCGCTGAAGTCGTTAGCAGGGCCGGTGGTCGAAATGTGCGTCAGAATTTCGTTTTTCAGCCACGTTTCGGCGGCGGCCGCTCCGTTGGTGTTGAGTTGATGGTTGTACCCATCTAGAAGGCTGACGGGGGTCGGGAAGTTGTCGCTGGGGTCGTCGGCGAGGTCGCCCCACACGAGTGCGTGGCCGTGATAGGGAAGGTCGCGTTCGATGACCCAATCGAGGAAGTCACGCGGGACCTGTGGATCGAGCGACCAAGGGCCCCACTGCGCGGTTCCTCCATCAGTGATGGTGTCAAACGTCTCGAGGATGGCTTGGTAACGCTGGGCTTCCGGTGTGAGGGAATCGGGGTTGCTCGCGACAATCAGTTCGGGCGAGACGGCGGTTCCGATCGGCAGGCTCGGCGTCGTCGGAGTGATCGTGACGACGGCACCTTCGATCGGGTTGCCGGCGGCGTCGACGATTTTGATTTGGATCGGGTTGGTTCGATGAGTTGCTGCGTCGCTTGCGGCTTGCTCCCTCCAGTCCGCGTCCCACTGGCGACCTCCGTAGGTGTAGATCGTTTTTGGGGCTTCGTCTAAGTCGGATTGCTGGTCTAGCTTCACCAAACTGAAGCCGCCAAGTTCGACGGTTTGCTCCTGGTACCCGAGTCGAACGTCGACGGTCCGGTCGGAGGTGCCGTTACCGAAGTCCGGCGTCATCGGCAGAAGGAGCAATGTCCACTCAGGGCCAACTTGCCAGACCTTTTCTTCTCCCGCGTAGTCTCCGCCGCTCTTTTGCAATCGCAATCCAACGGTTGCGTCGGATCCGTCGATGTTGCCGCTGCGAGCCCACACGCTCGCGAAAAACGGGGTGCCCGCGGGGTAGGGGCTGCCGTCAAAGCCGTAGCCGATGAGGGTGTCCCAAGGGGAGTCGGGTGTCGCGGTGGTCACGACCGCACGGATCGCGTTGTCGGTCGGTGACCCGTCCACAAACGGTAGGCTGGTGTCATTGACGTGGAACGTGGTGATTTGATTGCTGCCGGCGTCTGAGCGGAAGCCTGTGTTTATCAGCGTCGGGATATCTTGGGGGAGCAACTGCGTTTCGTTTTGTAGCTCGCCTGCGATGGTGATCTGAATCTGCCGTTGGCTCTCGACACCGAGTTGGTAGCGGGCATCCGAAGCCAAGCGAACGACTGCGATTTCGGGGCCTTCCAGTGTTGCGTCATCGACTGGATCGAGTTCAACGATCACGTGGTCCTGGCCGGCCGGGATCGTGGCGATACCGGAGAGTTGGGAGTAGTCGACTCCGTTGATTGCCGAGCCACCGAGCGTGTAGGCAACGTCGAGATCACGTCCCAAGTCGTCGCTGCGTGCGATCACAAAGCGGGCGTTTCGGGAGACGATGTCTGCCTCGTGAGTTTGGGACACGTCGGCGTGCAGGGTTACTTCCGGGACGATCGGTCGCAAAAACGCGGCGTCGATCAGTTGCGGTCCCAGTTCGACTTGGTCGGGACGTGTCCATGCGACAGCCAGGTGGCTGGCCGTGGATGCGTTGTCGTGAACGTGCAACGTTTCGAGGTAGTAGTCTTGGCCGGCGACGAGGTAGATCGGCGTCGACGCGTCCGCGTTTGGCGAATCGAAATCTTCCGGTGGAGCTTCGTTATCGACCGACACGATCACTCGTGACGTGTCAGACGTTACTCCCTGCGAAAGGTAAACCTCGGCTGTGTCGCTGGCGGCGAGATGGAACGTGTACCGTCCACTCACAGGGACAGACACAATTGATCGTGTTCGCGTTGCGTGAGTTCCTGCCGGTTGCGAGTACGTCAAATCGGCGAGATCGTTGGCAGAAGCGGGAGTGTTCGCCATGAATGATTCGCTCGACCGAAGTTCCTCGACGCTGGTGATCAATGTCGGCGCGTCGAACGTCTCGATGAGTGCGCCGCTGCGGAGTTGCTCGGCCGAGATGGTCGGGTTTAGCTGATGGCTCGGGAGAGCTGTCTTGAAGCTCGAATCGGTTTCGCTGCCGACGCGGATGTGTGATTGTCCTGACCCGGCGACGTATTCAACTCTCAGTTCAACGCTTTGACCGGCCGTTAACGAGATGGAGGCGGATTGTTCGTTGCCGGCGGCCGTGAATAAGAGTTGGTTGTCGACGTAGACCGCGGCGGAGTCGTTTGCTCCGACATTCGCGAAGAGGTTATGGGATGCGGTTTCCTGCGGAGTGAATGTCCCTTGCCATCGAATCGAGAAGGGCAGGGCAGTGGGGCCGAGCGTTGGTGAGGGGCCTCCGATGCCGAAATCAAAATTGGTGGTCGCGTCGTTGCGGATTTGTACCGGAGCGGAAGAGAAGTCGGTGTTGTCGAAGATCTCTGCGGTCAGTCCTTCGTTAACTCGGTCGACGATGGAGGGAGAGTTGGCGACGATCTCAATCGGGAGGCTGGCGAGTGAAACGGTGCTGCCATCATGGGCAACCGCGTTTACCTCCACGTCGTGGGTTACCGGGGGAACGAAATAAGAATGGAGTCGCGTGAGCGGCAAGGCAAGATCGTCTGCCGGAACCGACGTTACCCGGTCGTCTCCCCAGTCAATTTCGACGCGATCGATCGATGTTAGGTCGAGATCGGAAAACGAGTCGATGCTGAGTTCGACGATATCGCGAGTTCGAACTTGGCTCGGTAGCGTCACGGACGCGGAGGGGCTGGGTTCGCTTTGCAGTGCCGAGGCGGTTTCCGGTCCTGGGGCTTCGTTGAGCAGGTTGATGATCTGCAGGGCATCCACCGCCGAGACGTTTCCGTCCTGATTGACATCGAATGCGGAAGGGGACGCGGATTGTTTTTGCGTCGTCTGTTCTTCCCCGGATCCGTTGGCATTGAGGCTTAGATAGTTGATCACTTGAAGAGCGTCCACCGCGGTGACGTGCCCGTCTTGGTTGACGTCGAATCGGTTCGTGTCGGCAGTCGCTGTGGCGGCGAGCAGCCGTCGGTCTTCGAGAACCTCGATTCGGAGTCGATTGCGTTTGCGAGAATCGCGTTTGAGTCGAGGACGCTTGACGTAATTCATGCCTGGAATCGATTGGAAGTCGAAAGGTGGAATCGGGAGATTTGGCCGGATAGGCAGGATACCTCGAATGGGCGGAATGCGGAATGCTTTTTCGCGTGATCGACGGCGAGGTCGCGGGGTGACAAGGCGAGATCAAGGGAACGTTGAGACGCCACTGCTCTCTCGCGTGATGCGATCGAGCAGGTTGGCTGTGATATTGCTCTGTCGTTCGTTTGGCTCCGCCTCGACCGGGGGCGAGTGCTACGTGCTCAGCAGTTTGGCCAAGGTTGTGGCGAGGCCCTTGAGGGCGGTGTCGTCGGCGAGGCTGATGGTGAGTTGAGGGCGTCCTTCGGCGTCGCGGTCGACACACTGGGTAAGTTTGTCGGTGAGTTGTTGGACGGTTTCCTCTGCGGGGGGCGATTGGTCCGCACCTCCGATGAGTTCGCCGGCGAGCGAGAGTGCGGCGGTGACCAGTTGGCCGCTGGCGGCGGAAACTTTCTCGCGTCGCTGGGTAGTGGCCAGTTCTTCGGCCTCGGCTTCCACACGGCGTTTTTGGCTTTCGTCGACGGGAGCGGCCAACGGTTTGGGAAGGATGATCTCGAGTCGGCGTTTGAGGTCCTCCATGCCGCTGGTCATGGAGACTTCGCAGACGTCGCTGTCGAAATTGATGGACGCGTCGGCAAGGTCCTGCTTCGAGGCCAGCGTGGTCAGCAGACCTTCTTCGATCGTTTCGCCGGTCGTGACCAACTTGTAAACGTGTACCGGGTTTTTCTGGCCCATCCGATAGGCACGTGCGATGCGTTGTTCGAGGACCGCGGGGTTCCAGGGTAGGTCAACGTTGATGACCGTGTTGGCGGCTTGCAGGTTGAGCCCGGTGGAGCCCGCGTTGGTCATGTTGATCACGCGGCAGTTCGGATCGTTCTGGAAGCGAGCGACCAGTTCGGCCCGTTTCTTCTGAGGGATTTGTCCGTCGAGGCGAACGTAGTCGCATCCCAATTCGTCCAGCCGGTGTTCGACTCGATCGAGCATCCGTCGCCATTCGCTAAAGAGCACGATTTTGCGAGTCGGGTCTTCGATCAAGCCTTCTAGTAATTCGCCGAGTCGTTCGAGTTTGCTGCTGTACTCGGATGCGTCTTGATCGATCAGGTACGTGCTGTTGCATGCCATCCGTGCCATGAGGAGGCACTTTTGCAAGCGAAGTCGATCCATCTCCGTCATGAATTTTTTGCCGGCGATTTGTGCGACCGTTCGCATGTTGGCGTCGTGGATTTCTTTCTGTTCCGCGGTCGCTTCACAGCGGATGACTTCGTCGGTGCGATCAGGGAGTTGTTTGGCAACCTCGGCCCGAGTCCGGCGGAGCAGGATCGGTTGCATCTTTTCACGCAGCGTGTCGAGTTGGCGGTAGCCGAGCGTTTTGCCACGATCGTCGACCACGTGGTGTTGGTTAAAGAAGTGGTACGCCGGACCGAGAAGTTCGTCGTCCACAAACCGGGTGACGGTGAAGAGTTCGCCGAGCCGGTTTTCGAGTGGCGTGCCGGACAAGACGAGCCGGAAGGGGCTTTCGAGTTGCCGGATCACGTTGCTGGTTTTGGATTCCCAGTTTTTGATTCGTTGCCCTTCATCCAGGATGATCAGGTCCCAGGGCACGTTCTCGATTGCGGTGAGATCGCGGAGGACTTGCTCGTAGTTGCAAATCGTAAAGAACGTGTCGCTGCTGTATTGTTCGATCCTTTCTTCTCCGCTGCCCAGGACGATTTGGGCCGAGCGCCCGCTGAATCGTGTGATTTCGTCTCGCCATTGGCTTTTGAGCGACGCGGGGCAGACGACGAGCACCCGTTTGATCTCGGCGAGTCGTGAAAGCAGTTCGGCGACCCCGATTCCTTGGATGGTTTTGCCGAGGCCCATGTCATCGGCCAGAATCGCGCGGCCGGCGCCGGCGGCAAATGCGATTCCGTCTAGTTGGTAAGGCAGTAATTTGGCATCGAGCAGTTCGGTTCGCAGGGGGTGATCGTCGACGCGTTCTCGGATGAGATCGCATTCTCTGCGGACACGGTCTGAGACGAGTTGTCGTTGGATGAATGCTTCAGCGTCAGGGAAAATCGTGACATCTTGGCCGGCGTGCTCGAGGGCTTGCACGCGAGTCATTGCGTCGTGGGCATCCGTGATCGGTTCCGTGTCGCCGTTGCCAACGAGTTCTTCTAATTTGGCGTCGGCTTTATGGGGCAAATGGAACAGCAGTCCGCGCGAGGTTGCACCATCAAACGACCCATAATGCACGCCCAATGAAAGACGCTTGCGACGGTAGGGGGCACGCAACTGTGCCGCCGAGAATCGTTTTTTGACTTTGGCTTGAACGTGTAGGATATGCTTGCACGTTCCTAGCCGATTGGTTCGAAAGTCGGGACAGGTGCAAAACGAATCGCCTTCGCCGAGGCTTCGGATGGCGACGCGGTAGCTGCGTCCGGATCGTTCGCTGGTGACGATGTAGTCGGTCCATGGACGCCTCGTGTCCATCGAGCGGACCTTCATGCTCTCCTCGGCCGCGCGTTTTTCGCGATCAGCGGTTGCCCGGTGCCGTAGTTCCTCGGAAGTCAGGTTTTCCAGGGGCACCTTTTCGTCCGGGGGCATCGCCAACCCCAGCACGCTCTTGGCATCGAGCAGATAGTCGAGTGCGGCGCCAAGGTGCTCGCACGGCATTTCGCACTGATTGCAATTGAGCTGCAGTTGTTTGTCGCGCCCGGAGTTCAACGTGATGGTCGCGACCGCCAGACCGCTGTCGAGTTCAGGGTCTTCGACACGGACTCGAAACAGGTCGCCGCCTAAGAAAACGTCTCGATCGGATTGGATATCGAAAACACGGCCACCGGTTTGGATCAGGCGGGGGCCTTCATCTTCGAGCAGCCGGCACGCTTGGTGGTAGGTGAGCGTACCGAGTCGCTGATGAAACACGTTCGTCTTTTTCGTGTTCTTCTTGCTGCCAGCTTTGGTTTGCGTCTTCCCGTTCTTCTGAGAATTCGTTTTCGTTCCAGTCGCCATGTCCGTTCTCCGTGCTACTCGAAATGATCGAAACAGGCACGATTAGAACCGAATTGACGTTTTGAACGAAGAGCACATTGGGCGGTGCAGATGCCGCACCCCGGCGAAAACCATTGAAAATGGCTGGTGTTACGTGTGCTGTTTCCGATGCCTCGGCAGTGACGAAGAATGGCAGTGACGAAGAATTAGGAGTGCTCCGCGTTTGCACGTTACGCGACCCTTACATCACTGAGAAATAATTGTCACAGGCGAAGTCGAAATACTCGTTTTTTAGCTCGATTTCGAGGTCGTTGTAGAGGCAATAGTTGCGTACTTGAAGCAGCAAGTCACGGGGTTGGCAGTTGCGAAATGGCCGGTTAACCGGCAGGTAATGGGTCTTGATTAAGTAGTCGATGGCGTCAGCGTTATAAGGAATTTTGGTGACCCGGCACATGATTTCAAACAACTTTCGAAAGTCGGATTCCGGTGGGTTTTCGACTTCGATCTTATAAGGAATCCGTCTTAAGAATGCATCATCAACCAAATCTTTTGGCTCAAGGTTGGTGCTGAAGATAACAAGTTGATCAAAGGGGACTTGTATCTTTTTACCGCTCGCCATGTTTAAGAAATCATAACGTTTTTCGAGAGGGATGATCCAACGGTTGAGTAGTTGGTCGACCGACATTTTCTGTCTTCCGAAGTCATCGATGACCAGCGTTCCACAATTGCTTTTCATTTGCAGCGGGGCTTCGCTGATGTTGCTCGACGGGTTGTTGAGCACTTCGAGCATCTCCATCGTGAGTTCACCACCGGCGATAATCGTGGGGCGTTCGATGCGTACCCAGCGTTTGTCAAAGCCACCCGAGTCGAGCAGTCCGGAGGATGCTTCGGGCATGTTAGCGACGTGATTCATGGGGTCATAAACACGCAGGATGTCTCCGTCGATGTCGACGCTGCGAGGGATCCAAATGTATTTACCGAATGCGCCGGTGACGCGTTCGGCGATTGATGTTTTTCCGTTTCCGGGGAACCCAAACAGGAACATGCCACGACCGCTAGCGACCGCGGGCCCAAGACGTTCGAGCATTTTGGGATTGATGAGCAAGTCACTAAAGGCCTTGAGCAAGTCTTTGCGTTTTGGGAATTGACCCTCAATGCTTTGGCGTTTGATGCTATCGATGTATTCGGTCAGTCGTACCGGGCAACTGCCATAATAGGTGGAGTCGTTTAAGTGGTTGCGCGCGATCGCGCGTCCCGCTTCGGTGAGGACATAGACGTAGTCGTTCGTAGCCGTCGAGCTTTTGTAGGCTACGAGTTGGTCCTTTTTGAAACGTTCGAGGATCGGCTCGATCATCCGGAACGGGAGTTGGACCTGTTCGGCGATGCGGCGCCCTTCGGCTTCGCCCGCGTTGAGGATGAAGCGAAACATGATCGCTTCGAGCAGGGTTTCGCTGATTCGATTTGCGCGGAGGTCGGTCGGTTCGGCGGGGCGCCATGCCTCGTCGCGGCACGGTTGGAATCCGCCCGGCGAAACAGCCGCGGGGCGGGCCGCACCGGTCGTGGGCCGGCGCTGTGCGGGCGCGGCCTGCGGAGACGGCGCCTGCGGGTTCGGTCCTTGCGCGGGAGGTCGGTTTTGAGGTTGAGCGTTGGTTGGTGGGTTTGGGTTTGTTGGTCTCGCACCACCTTGCGGGCTGGGTCCGGCAGGCGGCGACACACTTTTTGCGTTGGTGGTGTTGCCACTTTGTGCGGATTCGTTGCTGCCGCCGGAGTTCGCGCGGGGGTTGGAGTCTCCACTTAGCGACTGAATGCGGTTGATGAGGGCATCGAGTTGGCTGTCGACGGCATCCGAAGCTGAAGGACTGGCGGACTTGGTCGACGGAGTACCTGATTGAGGCGTTTTCATCACGGCACCGGGACACAGAAAGGAAAAGGGAGTTCGAAATACACGTCTGTGGAGGTATCGGCAGAACGAAACGCCGGGTGCACTTGGGTTTCAGATAGAAGGCA
>JBICHZ010000038.1:0-13484 GCA_043101355.1 Rhodopirellula sp. JB044 | reverse complement strand
ATAACCTCGCCAACGACCGCTGCGAGAATCATAACCTCGCCGATGTCTATCCCGAACGTGTGCAAGCGATGGTGAAGCAGTGGACAACGATGGCGAAAGAAGTCTTGCACGCAGAACAAAAAACATATGCCGATGTGAAGCAGTCAACGAAGCCTCATCGCCACGGCGGTTGGACAAAGTACAAATCGCAGAAGCCAACCGGTTAGACGCGAAGATCGACGGGGGACGAATCAAACGACGATGACCCGATCGCACGCCACGTTGCGAGTAGAGACGGTCTCGCCCTACTGGCTTCCGAGAAGGGTTCGAAGTAGAACGGTGGGCACGCTTTCGCCGTACGTCACGAGTGGATCTGCTCGGTTGTGATGTATAGACAACGCACCCCGCCTACCACTCTCCCGCCAATGTTGATCCCCACCGTTCGCGCGGCAAAGTCTATTCACTTTGCTGTCGCTGCTATTGCCTTGTTGAGTGTTTCGTCGCCGTTTTCTGTAGACGCCGCGGATGAAACGATGTCGCCTCATCCAAACAAGCGAGTCGTTTGCTCGCAGCCCGCTGTGCAGTGGCAGGATGGAATGGTGACAGGAAACGGTTTGTTGGGAACGCTGCACTACGGCGAACCGCGTGACGAGATCGCGGTTGTCAACAGCCACCTGTTCCTGACGCCGAACGGGGCTCCGTTTGAGATTCCGGATATGTCTGATCAAGTCGCTCCGATGCGTGACTTGATGCTCAGCGGTGAAATCGGAATGGGCTACCGTGGCTACCATGACGAGTTGCTCCGACGTCGGGGGCTCGAGGTCAAGCGGCAGAACTACTACGGCATGGTGAACTCCCAGAAGTTCCATAGCGGTTATCAGATTCGCACGCAGATCGATGGCAACGGAGACGTTCGCGGATATCAGCAAATGACCCGGTATCAAACCGGCGAGGTCGTGACGCGGTGGACGGACGACGCCGGTCAATGGACCCGCCGCAGTTTCGCGTCACGAGTGGAGAATGTTTTGGTGACGGAGGTCATCGCTCCCGAAGGAGCGGCAATGTCCGGGCGAGTTTTGCTCGAACGTGTCCCGAAGACACCCGCAAACGTCAACGTGAAGTTTGCCGCCGAGAACAGCGACGGTTCGAAGTTGTTGAAAGTTGCCGCGTTGTATCACCCTGTCGCAGGCCGGCAAGCAGGTTACGAAGGTGTCACGCGAGTGTTTCTGCCCGAAGGCGGGTCGGCGAACGTCGATGAGCACGCGTTCCTGGTCAGAGATGCGCCTCGTGTATTGTTACTAACGACGCTCGATCGTTACCGCGACGAATCCATGCGGTGGGAACCCGGCACGTTGGAACGAATGATCGAGGAGGTGGAACCGTCTTACGATGCACTTCTCGCTCCTCATGTTGCGATCCAGCACGAGATGTTTGATCGTGTTGATATCGATCTCGGCGGTAACCCCAGCGATCGCGATTTAGATACGACGGAATTGTTGGCGTTGGAGGAAGGCGACACGGAGTCGGTGAATGCGGCGTTGGTGGAGAAACTGTTCTACACGAGCCGGTATCTGTTCATGGCGTCATCGGGTTCGCAATACGCGCCCCGGTTGTGCGGGATGTTCACCGGCGAGTGGGATTCGGCGTGGAGCGGAGATTATACGTGCGACGCGAACGTGAATCTCGCGGTGCTCGGTGGCGGGGTTGTGGATCTTCCCGAGTGCATGGAGGGCTATTATCAGATTCTCGAGCGCACCAAGCCTCAATGGCGTCACGCGGCGGAACGTTTCTGGGGATGTCGCGGGATCGTCGGTCCTGTGCGGATTGATGGCGAAGTCGCGATTCCGATTCACTGTGGTCCCTACCACGCTCACTTTACCGCCACCGGCCTCGGTCCGTGGTTGGTTTATCCGATGTTCGAGCACTATCTGATCACCGGCGACGAAGCTTTTCTTCGCGACCGCGTGTATCCGTTTTTAGAAGAAATGGCGATCTTCTACGAAGACTTTTTGACCCGGCGTGACGCGAACGGGAAGCTGGTTTTTGTACCTTCCAATTCACCGGAGAACGCGTGGAAGGGGATCCAGCCACGGACGTCGGCCGCGATCAACTCGACGATGGACATTGCCGCCGCGAAACATTGTTTGAACATGTTGTTGCAAACCCGGGGGATCCTCGGCATGGAAGAAGACGATGCGTCTCGCAAGTGGCAGGCGATGCTCGATGACATGCCGCCGTATTTGGTCAACGACGACGGGGCGTTGAAGGAGTGGGCGTGGCCGACGATTGGTGAGAACTATTCGCACCGACACAGCAGCCACATGTATGCGGTATGGCCTGCCAATGACATTAACGTTGATGATCCGCAAACACGTGATCTCGTTCCGGCGGTGAAACGCGCCCTCGAAAAACGCGACCACCAAGTCCGCGCGGCTCACGACGCGTTGCAAAGGTCAATCGCGTGGATCCGCGTGAAGGAAGGCGAATCGTTCTACAAAATCCTGAAATACTTGCTCGAAAACGGTTATCTCTATGACTCGTTGACGACGAGCCACAACAACGAACATCACGTCTACAACTACGACATGATCCTTTGCATGCAGGGGCTACTGACGGAAATGCTCGTCACGACGCAACCCGACATCCTCGAGGTTCTTCCCGCCACGCCACGGGTGTTCCACCACGGCAGTTTGTCGGGGATCCGAGGTCGCAATCAAACAACGATCGAGTTTTTGCAGTGGCAGTTCGACCCGCAATCGGGGTCGGGATCGGTCGTTATGGAAGTCGTCAGTCAGATCGATCAGTCTTTGAACGTGATCCATCGTAAGGGGATCGAGTCGATCACTGCGACCTCGAAAGTCGAAGAGTCGTCGCTCGGTGATTTCGCTCGTCGGGTGCATTTTCCTGCGGGAGAAACCGTTCGAATCGAAATCCGGTTCTGATGGAGTGCTGTGCTTCCGGTTCGTTCAACTACGGCAGATAGAACCCGAATGACATTTGCATCCGGGTCGCGTCTGCTTGTTCGCCGTTTTGGTTTTCACGGGTGCCGTAGAGATACTCGATACCGATGAAGACGCGGTCCACAGGATTGTGGATCAAGTTAGCGGCGAGGTAGGTGGTTTCTCGAAGGTTAGTACCCGCTTGGCCTGCGATCCTATCCAACGTTAATGCGCTGAAGGTGAAGTTCGACGTTAGTTGGTCGTTCCAGGCGTGTTTGGCACCGATCATCCATCCAAACATGGGCAGGATTGCCGCGGTAGTTGCTCCCGTGGCGACCACGTCGGGCGATCCGCGGTAGCTGCCGATTCCTTCACCGACGGTGATTTGGGAATAGACTCTCGTTGCGTCCGTGCAACCGAGTGAACCGGTCAGGTTGCAGCCCCACGCGGTATCGGTGACGACCGGCTCGCCGGTCCGTTGAAAACCCAATTCGCGAATCACAAATGCGGCTTGGAAGTCACCAAGATCGCGTTCGAGTTTTAAGTGAGTGATCAAGTCCGGTGATTCCGTGCGTCCTTCGCCGGTCACTCCCGTTGGAATTTCGATGTCAATTTGCGGGTCTTCCAATGCGATCGCCCACGATAGCCCGCTGTCGCCGAGCGGCAGGTCGAGACAAACCAATCCCTGACGACGGTTGACGTTGGAAACCGCGCCTTCAAAGTCGAGCGTTTGGGGCACCGCGGACGGGTGAGTGAACGTGGTCCATGTTTGTCCGGCGGTGAAATAGCCCATCGTTCCGTATGCGTGACGCAGGCGGAAGGATCCGTTGCCTCCGTCGGCGCCGCCGAAAAAGTCGGCTTCGACAAACGCACGAACCACCTGGTCCTGCACCATCCACCGGGTGTCAAAACTCAGTCGAGACGCCTTCGCGTGAAAACGTGAGTTGCGATGGTCGGCGACTCCGACGGGGATCTCTCCGGTATCGAATGAGTCGACGGAGTTGATCGGGTCGAAATCGGAAATGAAATCTGCTTTGACAAATCCGCCGATCTTCAGTGCGACGTCATCCCCGAAGACGAGGACCCCGGTATCGAAGTCAGGAAACGCGCTGAAGTTGTTCTGCTCTTGGTTGCCGATCGACTGATCAAAGTCGTCTGACGCGAACGACGGGTTGGTTGAGTTTGTCGAGAATCCGTCGGCAGGGAAAGACGTGTATGGCGGTGCGGACAGCTCGACAACCGGACTATCCAAAGTGTTGAGGTTTGGATCGAGTTCACTCAGCTGCGATGCGAAAAACGTCTCTTCAGCCGAGTCGCTCGCCGGGAGCGTTTGCAACAGATTGGCGAACGCATTTTCGGTGTTGCGTTGTGGCGTGGGAACGTCTTGCCCGTTCGCCGATGTCCCAAAGCGAGCCAGCATCACAATGACCCATGCAGCGATCATGAGCCCACGGTGATACGAGCGCCGATGAGGGTTGCGATGAATTACGTTAAAAAGCATGGGCCCCTGTCCGGTCGAACAATCGCCTGCGTCAATCAGGTCTTGTTTGCGAGCGGGCCGCAACCGATGTCGTTCACGCCCTCGTCTGCCACGCGGTCATGATCCGCGAGGTGGTTGGCAATCATCGATGCACAACGCAGCGATCTCGCCACGTCTGTTTTCGTCAGACCGGTCGTGCGAACTTGAACGATTCTGCCGATTGTGAGGGGGCTCCGGTCCTTACACGCGGAATCGCTATGGTCTCGTTTCGCGGACGCCGTATCGGCGGTTATCTGCCCTCAGGGTGATCGCCGGGGCGGAGTCCTTGTTGGAAGTAGACGTCCGGTTTGTGCCAAATACCCGTCGATTTGAACGAAGGTTTGTCCACATCGAGGCTGAGATCACAATCAAATCGTGCGATGATCGAATATCCCTTGCCAGGACGACCAGCATTGATGAAGTGGCTCAGCCCCCACGTAACCCCGCGTCCGTCTTTCGTGTCGGTGAAGGCATCCGGCGTATAGGGTGCCGCCGCGGTCGGTGTTAACGAAAGGCAGGAAGCGATTTCAAAATTCACGCCGTCTTTAGAAATCTGCATCGTGTCGCGTTCGTTGCCGTCTTTGATAGCGAGCGCGGCGACGCCTTCTTTGAACGGGAAATACGTCGTCTCGTGTCCCGAATTCAGCACCGGGTTGAGCGGGTGTTTGGTGTATGGTCCGAGTGGATCGTCGGCGATCGCCAATCCATGTGCGACGGCGTACTTGTTCCGCAGTTCCGGCCATTTGTTGTAGGCGGCTTTGTAGTAGAGATAGATCTTTCCGTTCCGCACGATCGGTTGCGGATCGTGGGTCGCGTCTTGATCCCACTCGCCCTTTTTGCCGAATGGGATCACCGAATCGCCTCCGTGTGTCCATGGGCCATCGGGTGAGTCCGAGTACGACACCGAAACGGGACACCAATCACCTTTCAGCCCGCTCGGTTCGACGAACGCTTGGTAGAACAGGTAGTACTTCCCTTTCCAGACGAGAATGTCGGGCGTGCAGACCGAACGCCAACCGGGGTTGGGTTTGGCAGGACGTCGGATGGCCGCACCCTGTTCTTCCCAGGTAAATCCGTCTTTGCTGGTCGCGTGCCAGATCTCGGCGAGGTCCCAGTCCGTTGACGGGATCTCATCAGTGGCTTCGGCGGCCCGGTTCCAACCGATCGGTGGAACGATGGTGTGACGTTTCGTGTAGTAAACGTGGTAAACGCCGTCGACCAAGATCGGACGCGACGGGTCACGTCGCGAGATTGTTCCGTCGCCGCCGGCGTAGTCGAACCCTTTCAAACGGGTGTATTTGAACTGAGAGAACAGTTCGTTGTCTTGAACCCGTGGCGCCGGATAGTCAAACATCCGTTGCATCGCCGAGCTCATCGGGATGTCTGGTTTGGCTTCCGGCATTTTGTGCGGGAAGACCGGTTCGTCTCCCACGGACACGGAAGTCAGAATCGCCAAGGAAAACCCAAGAGTCAACGCGTGGCACAGGTACTTCATTGACATCGGATAGGGGCGTGATTGAGTTTGGGCAGCGAATGCGGCTGGGGTGTTCATGTGGCAAATTCGTTTGTGAGGGCTGTGTTCGTCGAGCGGCATGGGCACCGTTTTGGTGCACCGGCTGAAGGACCGGTTGCTGTTTGAACTATCGGATTGGCGTTTGAGCTATGAGGTTGTCAAAATTTTCGGATCGGGGGATGTGTGAGGAGACGTGGTGCATTGAGTGCCAACTGAACTCGTCATGCAATCTTTGGTTCACGCGACGCTATTGTAAAAGAGACACGGTGTCCAATGAGGGTGATATGTGAACCTTCTTTTGCGGAAACTCGAACGCCAGTTGTCTATTGACTTGCCTGGCGATCATCGGTGGGCGGGCATCGGAGGGGCAGCCGAATGCGCCTCGGGCGCGATTCTGCAGGTCAGCTTTTAATTGTGCGGTAGGTTTTTCCGGTTGTGCCGGTGGCGAAAGGAAGTGCGTCGTTAGCGGTCGCAGAAGCCGCCCCGGTCGTTCCCGATATGCTTCCTATGTAGTGATTGTTTGTCCGCATTGTCGCGGATGGTTTGCGATCATTTTCGAAAGGGGGCCGAAGAAACTCCTCGTAGGAAAACTCGCGGTCTTTGGATTGTGAGGTTTTGCTGCATGTCCCTTTCCATGGCTTAACTGCACTCGTGAGTGCGACGCGGCACGTGAGCGTTCGAGACGTTTCCCATTCGTTGGGAGGTGACTCGAGCGTAGGACAGACGACGTGATTGAAAGATTGAAGCAGGTGCCTCCCAGCCGTTCGGTACGGCGGAATGAAGCCGACCGATGCTCGATCGATTGTCACGAAGGCTGATTCGCATCACCGGTCGAAATCGCTCGTTCGCGAATTTCGCAGATAGGTCTAATGCACGAAGCAAAAACGAAGCGAAGGAGTCGAAAGATGAGAACCAACATTTTGCGAAGCGTCGCGGCGACCCTCTCGATGGGTCTCTGCACGATCGCATCTGCACAATATGGCCAGGCACCTCAGGGGCCGTATTCCTACGGTGCCCAGCAGCCTGCTCAGTACACTCAGGCCGGGCAGTTTACGCTACCGAACCAGTACACGCCGAATCAACAGGCTGCCCAAAGCCAACTCGGTGTGCCACGCACGCAAGCGGTCCAGACGTTCGGCAGTTCGAACTACCAGGCACCTGCCAAGTGGAGCAACTTCGGCAGCTCCAACAGCGGCCCTGAGTTGTTCCAACCTGCATCGAGCGGCGGATACGACGCAGGCTTGCCGTCGCCGGAGCAGATTCCGACGCCGCAACCGAGCTACGGCAATTCGGTTCCTCAATATTCGACGCCACCGGTACAACACACTGCACCGGCACCTGCCCCGGCCGTTCATCCAACGCCGGTCGCTCAAGGTTCCGCCGTTCACGTCGGTGCACCGGTTGACGATTCGTACTGCCAATCCTGCAACCAGGCTCCTGTAGAGAGCCAGTTCACGCAAGCGATGTCGCAGCCTTGGGAAGGCACCTCGTACGCGGCTCAGTCGTGCGGCATGCCCGTCGCGGCGCCGGTTCGTCCGACGTTGTTCCCGTGGTTCGGATCGTTTGACCTGTTGTTCTTCAACGTCGACACCAACGATAAATACCGCAACGTTGTATCGCGTTACGATGCGGTCGACCCGACACGGCCCTACTTGCCGTACATGGGACTCGATTCGATCGATGCGGATTCGGGACTCGGTTACCAGTTGAACTTCGGTCGCTACTTCGGCTGCGGTCGCTACGGCCTCGGTGTGAGCTACTTCAACTTCGATCCAGATGAAGAAGTCTTCACCTCGCCGGTTTACACGCCGCTCACCACTGCGGCCGGCGGAGGTAACCTGCGTGCCTCGGGGATGCCTCAGTACAACGGTGCCACGATGGCGTACTGGTTCGACAACGGTACGCAGCCGGGTGACTCGGGCACCGGGTACCAAGAAATCACAGGTGCCGCGTCGCCATACACGGTATACGATATTATCGACGGACGTGCCGGTGCCGCAGCGGCAGCAGGCGGCGACCTCGACGCTGACTTTGACGGTACGACGACCGCATCGACGGAATCGTACGCCGAAGCCGTGTTGTTCCAAGCACGTCGTGACATCGACATCCAAGGCATGGAAATCAACCTGTTCAGCTTTGGTTTGATGGGTGCCCAGCGTGCCGCGATGATGAACTGCGGAACGAGCCGTCTCGGTTCGGTCTTCGGTGGTGGCTACGGCGGATGCGGTGGCTACGGCGGATACAACCAGTGCAACGATCCGTGTGCACAAGCATGCCAGCCTTGCCGTCCGGCTCGCGGTTACGGTGGAGCAGGCGGACCGATGGTTCGTCCTTGCACGGGCAAAGTTCAAATCGTGACCTCGCACGGTCTTCGCTGGTTCCAGTTCAAAGACACGATCGATTTCGCATACGACATCGACGGACGAGCTGGCTTCACGATGCATGACCTGCACGACTTCACGTCGACCGAGAACGACCTGTTCGGTTATCAGTTCGGCAGCCGTTTGACCTACTGCTTGGCCAGCCGCGTGAACCTGAACGTGGGCGGTAAGTTTGGTCTCTACGGAAACCAAGCTGAGTTCCGTCACCGGTTGGGTACGCAGGAAAACACTGCCGAACTCGCCGCGATGCCAGGCTCGGCGATCGACTATCACACCAAAGAGACAGTGTTCTCGACTTTGGGTGAATTCGATCTCGGCATCGGCGTTCGCGTCATCGACTGCCTCGCCGTTCGTGGTGGTTACCGCGTGATGGGTGTGACCGGTTTGGCGACTGCCGCTGACTACTCGCGTGATTACAGCTCGTCGGCTTCGGCGAGTGCGTTGCACGCCGACTCGAGCCTGTTGTTGCACGGTGCCTACGTTGGTGCTGACTTCAACTTCTAAACGACTCTGACGCGGCGGGGCCACCAACGCGGCCCCGCCGATCGCGTCGGATTCGTCAACAAATTTGCTTCGTCGTCGCGTTGACCAGCAACTTTGGTAACGCGACAACGTCAGGCGGCCTGTCCGGGGTTCGCTTGGCGGGACACCGACCCCAGGGCTTTCGATGGAAAGCTCTGGGGTTTTTTCGTGCTTTCTGGTATGACCGACCAAACACCCAGTCGCCGATGCATCCATCCACGCCAGAACGACTTTGGAAACGTCCCTCCATCAACAACTGAAAACCCACTACGCAACGTCGCCCGAGCAAATCGAGGTGGCGATGGGAGCGTACCGGATCGACGTCGTTCGAGGCGACGAGCTGATCGAGATTCAGTGTGCATCGCTTTCGGCGATCCGTCGCAAAGTTCGTGATCTGCTGCGTCGGCATGACGTGCGGATCGTCAAACCGTCGGTCTCGCGGACTCGCATTTGCAAGCGGGAAAAGAAGGGCGCCGAACCGGTCTCGCGTCGATTGAGCCCCAAAAAGGGCCAGGTGCATGATTTATTCGAGGAACTGATCTACCTTCGCGACGTGTTCCCGCACCCGCGATTGACGGTCGAAATCCCGATTATCGACGTCAATCAATATCGGTTGGTAACCAAGAAAAAGCGGCGGCGTCGCTGGAGAGATCCTGGCTATATTATCGAGGATACCGAGTTGACGCAGATTCACGAGTCGATCGAACTGCGCGGGGCGGTGGATTTGTGGCGGTTGCTCGCGGAGCCTGACGCGACCACGAAAGCCGACGGCGAATGTCCGGTGCCGGATCACTTGGTCGACGTCGAATTCAATACGCTCGATCTGGCCAACGCGATCGGCTGTGCCCGCTGGATCGCACAACGGATCGCGTACGTGATGCGGCACGCCGGTGCGATCGAACCCACGTCCCGGGACAAAACCGGTATCCGCTACCGAGCGGCCTAGCCGGCGCAGAGTACTCCTCGCACGAGTGAGCCGATTTGCGCGAGCACTCGGGTTTTGGGCGGTTTGGGTTTGGAGGCGTGCTCGGCGATTCCACTCGAGGCCTTACCGCCGTTCGGCTCGCGGTGACGTTCGGATAGGTCGGGCCGGGAAAAAATCCGCCTCGTCAAATGCGGATATCGGTTCGTTATTCGCCGGGAAATATGGACTTTTCGCGACAGCCTGGGGGACTGGTTGGTTTGCTTCCATATCTCTCTTGTGGTGACGTGCTCGGCATTGGTACGTACGACCCGCGAAGGTTTCTTTCCAGGCTTTTTGCCGGAAAATTGGGTCTTCGCGGTTTTGTCCACTCCTTAGAAGGAACCGCTCGGCGATGCTTTCTCCCGTTGCCTTTCCGCCGTCACCGCCCACCACGATTGCGACGTTGACGCGTACGTACTCGCATCGCCGCTACGCAGCGAAGGTGTACGGCGTTGCCGAGTTCACCGCAAAATATCTCGCCGTCCTGGTGTTTCTGTGTTCGCCGGTGGCGTTCGCCCAAATGGGAGGCGGCATGGGCGGCGGTGGCATGGGTGGCGGAGGTGCTCAGGCACCACAAGCCGAAGCCAAAACGAAATTCCGCGACCATATCCATGCCCGGGCAGGCATGACGTTTCGGCGTGAACGCGGGGACGCGGTTGTCGCGTCGGTTCGCATCGTTGGCAATCGTTCCGTGCCGGCGGCGGACATCTTTTCAGAGTTGCAAACACGCAAAGGGCGGTTCTACGACAGCGAAACGGTGTTGGCCGACGTGCGTCGACTCAACGACATGGGATCGTTCGACCAAGTCACGTTCGAGGTGAAGCCGGTCGCGGCCAATCCGCAGGCGGGGCCGCAGTCCGATAGCAGCAAATTGACGCCGAGCGTGGTGGTTACCTTCTACGTTCACGAACGGCCGATGGTTGCGAAGGTCATTTTCCATGGCAACCGAGCGTTGAACGATCGCGAGATCGCGGGGCGCGCGGGTGTTTCGGCGGGTGATCCGCTGAGTGAGTTTTCCGTCGAATCCGGACGGCGCCGTTTGCTCGACTACTACCACGAAGAAGGGTTCAACCAAGCCGCCGTGTCGGCAACGATCACCGGCAGTGATGGAGGGGCTTCCGCAGGCGTTTCCGCCACGGATCTTCCTCCGGGGACGGTGATCTTTCGGATCAACGAAGGGCCGCTCGAGCGAATCGCGGATATTCAAATCGAAGGCAGCACGATTGTCACCGAAGCTCGCTTGAAGAAAATCATTCGATCGCGTGGCCCGATGGCTGGCTTCCTGAGCTACGTCGGCAACAAAGCCAACATGCGTATGATCGACGAAGACGTGAACCTGTTGTCGTCCTACTATCACACGCTCGGATTCCTCACCGCGACGGTCGGTCGCCGGTTTGAATATGACGAAACCGGAAAATGGGTGACGGTCGTTTTTGTCGTCAAAGAAGGCCCACGCTTCACCGTCGGTGACGTCCAGATTGTCGGCAATGAGTTCATCACGGAAGAGTCGCTGCGAGCACGATTGGAACTGCACGCCGGCGACATGTTCGACGGCACCATCATGCGTCGCGATGTCGGCGAGATCGTTTACGGCTACGGCGAGTTGGGCTTTATCTACGCCGAAGTCAAACCGAAGACGATCATGCGAGATGAAAACGGCGTCGCGGACATCGTCTACGAGATCACCGAAGGTGACCGTTGGAAAGTCGGACGCATTCTGGTCAACATCGATGGCGAGCCGCACTTGATGCGAGAAACAACCATGTTGAACCTTGTCGACATGCGAGAGGGCGACTGGATCGACCGGCGGACTCTCGAGTTGAGCCGTCGACGAATCGAACGCAGTCAATTACTAGAAACTAACCCGGCGATCGCCGAAGCACCCGATATTAAAGTTGTGCCGAAGGAGGATGCTTTGCGATGATCGACGCCATGAAATTCCTAAATAAGAACGCTACCGTGAAACGTGTCGTCGCTCTGTTCGCTGTCATTCCGATGAGTGCTGCGGCCATGTTGGCGCCCGGCGATGTGTTCGCTCAGCAGTCCTATCCTCCGTCGGCGTATTCGGTTCCGCAACCGGCACCACAGTACGGCGGGTCGGCCTACACGACGCAGCAACCGCCCGCATCGACGACGCCACCGAGCTATTCGGCGCCGACGTATGGAACGAACCCAACGCCGCAAGCGAACCCGAATCCGTATGGCGCCGATGTCTACAGCCAACCACCAACGTTCAATCCGACGTATCCTGATCCAGTAACCACCTATCCGCCGGTCGCCCCCTATCCGCCGGTCGTCACCGGACCGGAAGTCCGCGAGGCCGACCTGATCATTCAAGGTTATCCGGCTCGTACCGGGCGTGTCATGTTTGGTGGTGCGGTCAATAGTGACGCCGGGGTTACGGGCCAGGTAACGATCGACGAACGCAACTTCGACATCACCCGTTGGCCGACTTCGTTTCAGGATCTGTTCAGCGGCACGGCGTTCCGTGGTGCGGGGCAAACGTTTCGTCTCGAGGCGGTTCCCGGTAGCGAGTTCCAACGGTACACGGTCCAGTTCGCTGACCCAAACCTGCTCGGGTATCTGCCGATCAGCATGTCGGTCAGTGGTTTTTATTACGACCGGCAATTCGACGACTGGCAAGAAGGGCGTCTCGGCGGCCGGTTGTCGTTCGGGTATCGGATCACGCCTGACCTTTCGATCTCCGCCGGCGTCAGCGGGCAGAATGTGGAAATCACCGATGCCCGTGACCCGTCGCTGCCACAGCTAGCCGAAGTGCTCGGTGACAACTCGCTTTACAGCGGCACGTTTTCGTTGATTCATGACACGCGAAACAGCCCGCTGCAACCGAGCGAAGGTCACTACATCAAGGCCAGCTACGAGCAAGCGTTCGGCGATTTCGACTACGGTCGATTTGAAGGCGAATACCGTAAGTACTGGTTGATGCGAGAGCGTGCCGACGGATCCGGAAAGCAAACGCTGTCATTCGGCACGCAACTCGGATTCAGCGGCGACGACACGCCGATCTTCGAGAACTTCTTCGCCGGTGGCTACGCCACGATTCGCGGTTTTGACTTCTGTGGTGCTTCGCCCGTGGCGTCAACGGCGGCCGGTCTGATCGAGATCGGTGGTCGGTTCCAATGGCTCAACTCGGTCGAGTACATGTTCCCACTGACCGCGGACGATGCTTTCCGAGGGGTCGCGTTTGTCGACTTCGGAACGGTGGAAGAAGACATCGAGATCAACGAAGACAACTTCCGCGTCGCACCCGGTTTCGGTTTCCGTGTCGCCATCCCGATGCTCGGCCCAGCACCACTCGCGTTCGACTTTGCCTTCCCCGTCATGCAGTCGGAATTCGACGACGAGCGAATGTTTAGTTTCTACATGAGTGCCGCCCGCTAAGTTGGCGGTCGTCCTCGCGTCGAACACTGAGAGCAATCATCAACCGCTCGGCGTTAGCCGCGGTTCAACAGAAGCAGTCGGCTAAGGCCTTCACTCCAACAGTTGGAGTCCAGGCTTTAGCCGATCTTCTTTGCGCAGACAACCACATGCGCCGTCACTTCTCCTAGATGGTGCCATCGGCTGTCTTAGTTCTTGTCAAGAGCGAGTGTTGGCTCGCGCCAAGAATTTTGTTCTCGGAGCATGACGTTGAGCGTCACCAGCAACT
>JBICHZ010000037.1:0-5982 GCA_043101355.1 Rhodopirellula sp. JB044 | reverse complement strand
AACGCGACGAGGATAAAAAGCATAACCACAACCGCCGGAACGATGCCGGGGGCGAGGGCCTCCTGCGACTGTTTGGCACTCCAGTATTCGCCGTCCCAGTCCAAACGAAAGCCCGGCGGCAGTTCGATGGCTTCGAATTTTTCGAGCACCGCGTTGCGAAGCGTTGGAGCGGTCGCGTTGTTGGGCGAACACTGCACGGTTGCTGCACGACGTCGGTCCCATCGCCAAATGATCGGATCTTCCCACGGAATCTCGACACCGTCGATCACTTGAGAAACAGGGATCGCGTTGGTCGAGAGTTTCGCCGTGACCTGCAGTTCGTCGAGCGTGGACGCGGCGACTTCACGTTCGGATTCGACGTTGCGTGCAACGATTGGTATCAAATCGTCGCCCTCGCGGTACTGGCCAACAACGATTCCGTCGGATGCCCGCTTCATCACCCTCGCGACATCGTCTCGGGAAACACCCGCCCATCGTGCGCGTTCTTGGTTGTACTGCGGCGAGAGCGATTGCACGCGTTCACGCCAATTCACACGCACTTCTTTGGCCAACGGTGTTTCTCGCAGGATGGCCGCGCCCTCTTCGGCGAGCCTTCGCAGGGTGTCAGGATCCGCGTTGGCCGGGCCACTGAATCGGGCTTCGATCTTCCAATCGTCAAACGCGCCCACCGCGTATTTTCGAACCCTGACCATTGCCTCGGGCACGTTCTCCTTCACCCATGAGTCGGTATCGGCGACGAGACGGTTGACGCCGTCGAATGACTTTGTGTTGACGATAATTTGCGCGTAGGAGGTGTACGGATCTTCGGCGCTGACCGGCAGATAAAACCGCGGCGGTCCTTTGCCAATGAACGCACTTTGCGAAGCAGTCGCGTCGTGGTTCTTCACAAACTCTTCGATGCGTTGCAGGTTTTCGCTGGTTTGCTGGATGCGTGTTCCTTCCGGCGCCCAGTAGTCGATCATCACCTGCAAACGGCTCGAGTCGGGAAAGTATAGTTTGGGAACCCATTTGAATCCCGCGACCGACATCAACAGCAGTCCCACCATGCACGCCAGGAACAAAATGCGATGACGGATGGTCCATGACAAGAGATCGCGGAAGGAACGATACAGGGTGCCCTGGTAAGGATCGGTGTCCGCCTCGCCTTCTTTGGGCCCTGGCAACATCGCCATGCAAAGAATCGGAGCCACGGTTTGACAGAACAGCCAGCTGAGTAGCAGAGAAATCGCGACAACCGTGAACAGGCTTCCCGCGTACTCGCCGGTGTCATACGTGGATGCAAAGATCGGAAAGAATGCCATGCACGCGACCACGGTCGCACCGAGCAATGGAATCGACGGGCCACTGGCGGCTTCGATCGCGGCTTGTTTGCGATCCATTCCGCGGGCGATCCGAACCATGATGCCATCGGTGACCACGATCGCGTTATCGACCATCATCCCCATCGCGATGATCAATGCACCGAGCGAGATGCGGTGCAGATCGATCCCCATGATCGACATCACGATAAACGTACCCAGAATCGGGAACACCAAACCACTGATCCCAATAATGATTCCGGGGCGGATCCCCATCGTCAGTGCCAGAAGAGCCAACACGATCGCGACCGCTTCGATCAAACTGACCATGAAGGCTCGGATCGATTCACTGACTTGATCCGATTGCCACGAGATTCGCTCGACGTTGATTCCGACGGGCAGGTCAGCGAGCAACTCGTGGATTCTCGCGTCGACACGCTTTCCAACCTCGACAACGTTTTCGCCTGCGGCCGGTGCGAGGGCCAACGCGATCGCTTCCCGACCGTTATGCCGCAGCATGTGGCTCGGTGGATCCGCGTATCCCACGTTGACGGTCGCCAAGTCGCGGATGCGGATGATCTCTTCCTTGCCGTTGACCACGCTCGTGATGGCAACGTCGCCGATGTCTTCGGGGGTTTGAAACGCACCGGTGGGCGAGACCCGCAGGCGTTGTGTTTGGTAGTCGACTTGGCCGGCGTCCACGACCATGTTCTGCGACTGCAGCGTATTGATCAGTTGCGCCGGGGTGAGATTGAGTTGAATCAACCGAGCCGAGGAGACGTCGAGGTAGTTGCGTTTCTCCTGCACACCCCAAAATTCGACCCGCGCGACGCCCATGACGACGCTTAACACCTTTCGCATGTATTTGACATACTTTTCCAACTCGGCGTATGAATACCCGTCGCTGCTGACCGCCAAGAGGAATCCGAACACGTAGCCGAAGTCGTCGCCGATTTTGGGTTTGCCGGCACCGGGCGGCAAAGTCGGTTCGACGTCGGCGACCTTCTTTCGCAGAACGTCCCATACCTGCGGCAAACGTTCCGACCAATAGTTGCTCTTGATGTCGACTTTGATGATCGACAGACCGGGCCGCGAATTGGAGTAGATGTTTTTGAGTTCGGCCATCTCCTGAAGTTTGGTTTCGAGCCGGTCGGTCACCTCCAGTTCGACTTGCTCGGCACTCGCGCCCGGGTAGGTCGTCGTGATCGCTGCGGTTTTGACCGAGAACTCGGGGTCTTCTAATTGGCCGAGTTGGAAGTAGCAAAACACACCGCCCAATATGATCAGCGCGATCCCGAAGTAAGTGATCGCGCGTTTCTCGATCGATAGCTCAGCCAAGTTCATTTGTTTTCCATCCACACACGACGTCGCAGTCTGCTCACCATTCCGATACCCAGGGGGTGTTTTCGCGTTTGCGGTCTCAAAGCAGTTTGACCACCTGACCTTCTTGCAGCGAATGAACGCCCGCGGTCACGACGTGGTCACCGACCTTCAAACCATCGGTGACGCGGACACCAATTGGCGTCAACTCGCCCAACGCGACCGCTCGGCGAGAAACTTGGCCGGTCGCGTCGTCGAACACCCACACAAAACTCTGCGAGTCATCAGCCGGTTCGGTAAAGACGGCTTGGAGAGGGATGATCAAATTGTTGACCGTCGAATCGCTACTCGACGTTTTGATTGACACCGTCGCGGCCATCCCCGGCAACACGTTGGCGTCATCGGGTTGTTCGATCTGAACGGTGACGGGGTAGGTCCGCGTGGTCTTGGACGCTTCCCGGCCGATCTTGGTGACTTCGCCGTGGAACTCTCGTTCGCCGATCGCATCGAATTTGCACGTCACTGGGATGCCCTTTTCGAGCAATCCGATCACCGATTCAGGCACTTGCACGACGATCTCGATTTCCGAGACATCGACAATGCGAACGATCGCCTGTTTGGCTTCCACGCGTTGGAAGTTATCGACGTAGCGTACCGAGATTTCTCCGTCGAACGGGGCCGCCAACGTGGTGTCGTCGAGTCGGTTCTTCGCATCGGCAACGGCGGCTTCGAGCGAGCGTACTTCGGCGCGTTTGGCGTCGAGGTCTTCCTCGCGAGCCCCGGTCATCCCGATGTTGAGGGCCTCGATCGCGTCGTCGACTTCCGCGGCGGCGCGTTTGCGTCGTGCCGCCGTGATGTCGAATTGCGATTGAGACACCGCACCACTTTTGACGAGTTCCGCGTTGCGGTCGTGCTCGGCGATGGCCTGTTCGTATGAGGCTTCGGCTTGCTTGAGGGCGAGTTTCAGTTGATTGATCTCTTCGGGGCGTGCCCCACGTTCCATCGCCAACAAATTCGCTTTCGCTTTATCGAGCTGAGCCTCCGTGTCACGCAAGGCGGTATCGAAATCGCGTGAATCGATCTTCGCGATCGTGTCGCCGGAACTGACGACCGACCCCACATCGACAGGCAGTTCGACGAGCGGACCGGATACTTGGAACGAAAGGTCGACGTCATTCTTTGCAGACGCCCGTCCCGGGAACGACCGGCCGGTGATCGCCTCGAGGTCGCCGACCTTGACCACGCGAACCGGACGGATCGGATCAGCCGCGCGTTCGGTTTCGCTGCATCCGATCAGGCTGGTCAGAACCACAGCGAAGGACAGTGCCACAAGGGGACACGAGTGTTTAAATGGCATGGGGGGGCTCCTGCGGCGGTTACTGTTGTTGTTGCTCGGGATCTTCCAGTCGGACCAACAACCACTGTTGAGTCGTGCCGTCTTCGAAGTGGACGAGCACCGGGGCGGTGTCTTTCGTCAGGTTCACGATTCCCGTTTCCATGATCGGGCGTTTCTTATCAACGACGTTCCACGCGGACCGCTGTGACTCTTTGTCGACCATGCCCTCGATCGTTTGCGTCGTGTCGGTCGCGGTGTTGCGAAGCGTGCCGGAAATGACGCCTTGGCGGTTAATCACGAATTGCAGGAACAACGTCGGGTCGGGGCCGGACTCCTGGCCGTCTTGGGTGACCGCGAAGACGCCCAGTGGCATCCATTCGCCCTGCTGGTCGTCGCTAGTCGAGTTTGCGCCGGTTGAGCTTCCGTCGTCCGCGGTTTCATCCGATGCTGCTTCTGTCGTTGGAGACGCCGCATCGTTCGCGACCGCCTCTGTGGGAGCAACGATCTCTGGCGCACTCGCGACGATCGCTTCGGCCTGCATCGCGTACTCTTCTTCGGTCGCGATGATCTCGTCGTTGTAGTAGACCGATCCGTCTTGGTAGTAGATGTTCTCGCCGTAGTTGTAGTAGATCGGTTCGGACCATCCGTAACCTACCCAACCACGAACGCCACCCCATGCGGCCCAGCGGAACGGACGCGTGATCGCCCACGTTCCCCACAGCGGATGGTCGGACCAGAAATCACGGATGGGGGTGTGGTGCATGTGGTCGCGGATCTCGTCGCGACGTTCCTGTCGGATATTTTGACGATCTTGCCGGTTCTCAATTCGTTGCGGCCGGTTGTCGACGAGCGGTCGATCACCGGGGCCGTAACCGGGACGGTGTCCAGGTCGGTCGCCGGGGCCAGGTCGGTCGCCGGGGCCAGGACGATTACCAGGGCCAGGGCGATTTCCCGGGCCAGAGCCGTTGCCAGGGCCAGGACGGTTGGCGGGAAGGTTGCCGATGCTCGGACGGTCTCCTGGGCCAGGACGGTCTGGGGTGCCAGGACGGTCTGGGGTGCCAGGGCGGTCGCCTGTACCGGGGCGTTCACCGGGGCCTGGGCGGTCTCCTGCCCCTGGACGTTCACCTGGACCGGGGCGATCGCCAGGACCGCCTGCTCCTCCGGGACGTTCCGCAGGCAGGGTGTCGGCCCGGGGGCCTGAATCGCGCAGAAAGTCAGCGGCGATGCTGCCCGCCATGCCTCCGGCTACCCCGCCGGCCACACTTCCTGCGAGATTTCCCGGCCGCGACGACGGTAGTTGGCTCGGACGGGCGCCACTCCCGCTGGAGGGCAGATCGAGGAAATTCCGCAGATCACCGGAGCTCGGTCGAGATCCGGCCGACGGGCGTGATCCGACGCTCGAACCGATCCCTTGGCCCGGCCGCGATCCTTGGCCTGGTCGTGCTCCCGTACTAGGCAGCGTGCCTATGTTAGGACGCGATGGGCTACTCGGGCGAGACGGGCTGCTGGGGCGAGTTCCAACGTTCGGGCGCGATCCGATGCCGGATGAAATCGGATTCGAAACGCTAGGTCGTGACCCGATCGACGGTGACGAAAAGCTCGGCCGGGAACTCGGAGCGGACGGCCGTGAATAGCTCGGTTGACGAGAATAGCTCGGCGTTGACGGTCGACTAATCGAAGGCGTGCGTCCGATCGAGGGAGATGCCCCCGAGAACCCGCCTCGGCTGAATCCGCCGCCTCCGCCACGGGAGATTCCACCGCTGAATCCGCCGCCTCGCATGCCACCGCCTCCGCCACCACGGAAACCGCCGCCGCCTCGCCCGCCGCGAGCGAAAACCTCGCTGCACGCGAACGAGCTCACACTTACCCACGCTAGCAACACCAAGATACGTTTCATCGACGAGATCCCAACTGCAGAAACGATGGAGGGTGGATGGGGAACGTCGTGCCGTCGCCCCCGCTTCTGAAACTCGAGCCTGTCATGACAGGCGAGCCGAGCTATTGGTTCCTTTTGACGTCTCGTTTCAC
>JBICHZ010000036.1:0-24301 GCA_043101355.1 Rhodopirellula sp. JB044 | reverse complement strand
GCCAACAACTCGACGGGATTCTGATGAAGCCCGACGATTTCGATCCGTCAAAGAAGTACCCGATGCTGGTCTACTTCTACGAACGCAAATCGGACAGCCTGCACAGCTACTACCAACCGGCACCGAGTCGTTCGATCATCTGCTTCAGCTTCTACGTCAGTCGCGGGTACCTCGTCTTCATTCCGGACATCCCTTACAAAACCGGCGAACCTGGCCAAAGCGCCGCCAACTCAATCCTGCCTGGTGTCGATCACGTGGTCGCGAAAGGATTTGTGGACGAGGATCGAATCGGGATGCAGGGGCACAGTTGGGGCGGTTATCAAACCGCATACCTGGTCACGCAAACCGATCGTTTTGCATGTGCCGAATCAGGTGCTCCGGTCAGCAACATGACCAGTGCCTACGGCGGGATTCGCTGGAGCAGCGGCATGAGCCGAATGTTCCAATACGAGCGGACTCAAAGCCGAATCGGCGAAGACCTGTGGTCCGCCCGTGAGAAGTACATCGCCAACTCGCCGATCTTCTTTGCGGACAAGATCAACACCCCGTTGCTGATCCTGCACAACGACGAGGACGGTGCAGTGCCGTGGTATCAAGGGATCGAATTGTTTGTCGCACTGCGACGTCTCGAAAAGCCAGCTTGGATGTTGAATTATAACGGCGACCCACATTGGGTCATGGGCGAATACAACCGTCGCGACTTCGCCATCCGCATGCAACAGTTCTTTGACTACTACCTCAAAGACGCCCCCGAACCCGAATGGATGGCCGTCGGCGTCGCCGCCGTGGACAAAGGCAAACGATTCGGACTGGACCTCCTCGAACCGGCTGAGGATTGACCCGCACTCCAATCGCATGCGGAGGATTCCATACATCCCGAGAACTTGGGCTGACAGATGAGCAGACTGACTTTGCAATGGTATCAAGGCGTAAGACTGTGACTCAAATCGCCTGAACGTATCGACGCTATCGCTGGTCGCTTTGACGATCACGCATCTGCTACGGTCAATTGTGCCCAGACGGAACCAGATGTGCACGGCATCAGGATCTACGCCCTTACGAACTCGGGTCGGATCGATAACGTATCGATCATTTTATAAGAGATCCGCCGAACTGCTGGTGCGAGCTTCATTTCGCTCGACACGCTTCGATGAAGCGGCATCAAAATGTTTTTGAATCTCTTCATCAGATAGCGCGTGGGAATAGAAGGCGACTTCATCGAGTTGTCCGATAAACGATCGCTCGTATTGCCTTCTTGGGTAAAGTTGCCCGACAACAATTTTCATGTCCGGAATCAACGCTGCCTCGTGCCTTTCCGTCGCAGCGAGTTTCCCATTGATGAATAGTTCCATGACACCGGCTTGTTTCCTGGCGACGACATGTTGCCAGGCACGAACTTTGTAAACATTCTTACTGAAGCAAGACGTTCCCCCATAAGATCCGGGGGGATTGCGTTGAAGAAATCGAATTCGATTTTGCTGTAGGCTTTCATCTGGCTTATCGTAGGACGCCGACACCTCCAACATGAACGCGTGACCATAACGTCTATCTCTCGGCGTTGATTCGCAAAGCGCGACCATGGTCGCATTGTGATAGTGCGAGGGTTTGGCCCATACCTCGACACTAAAATCCTCCAGAGGTTTCGGAGGCCATCGATCGTTGCAAAGAACGATCGATGATCCATCAGTCGACATTCCAAATTCAGGCACCAGGTTGCTGCCATATCGATTCCAAAGGACGTCGCCTTCTAAGGTTGCATTCCATTGATCCTTTGACGCGAGGTTGGTCACGTGGCGTGCTGAATTGAACCGCCAATAGATGTCTGGATGAGACTCGAGGACAGCCTCTGCATACGACGCCGGTATTCGCAGTTGGTCAAAGCTCATGCTGCGAGTCGATGCAAAGAGGTTCTCGTCCGCCGCACCGCGTGAGACGACGACATCATGATTGACCGAACGCAGGAACTTGGCAGACTCGCCCTTCTCGATGAGTATCGAGTCATCATTGATGCCTTCCGAAGCGCTCCTGCGGAATCGAGCTGTTCCTTCGAACGTGTGAATTTCAGATCCGGATAGACTCAGGTCGATTCCGATCGATGAGGACGCTTGAAACGTCACAGAACCGCCTGGAACTCCAATTCTAAATTCGCCCAAACAATCACCAGAATTCGCAGTAACGAGACCATGCTGAATCGTAAGACCTTGATTCCTCTGGGCTAGAATGCTCGCGGGCCCTTCGACCAGTATCCTCGCTGTGTGTCCGTAATTGTTTGCGATTTCAAACTCAGCGATACCCGCGAGCAATTCGATCACCTCGCCGGCACGCAGCGATTGCTTTAGTTTCGGCGACGAGTCTGCATGCCAGAGACAGGCTGTCATGCTCACGAGGTGAGGACTAATGTTCGAGGAGCTTTCCGTCGCTGTTTCTGTGTTTGCCAAGTTAGTGACCGATTGCGGATGGTCTTTTCGCTGCTGATAAAGCATTGTTGCGAGATTCGCTATCAAGAGAATCGCGACTGCGAGCAACAACAACGTCCATTCGAATCGTCGGGGGACTTTCGAGATGCCCCGTGGCGAGGCGGCCACATCCAAATGCTTCGTACCGTTGTCATCGACAGATGGAAGGTCAATGGCAAGATGTGAACTAGGCGAAGGGGCCGATCCCTTCAATTCATTAAGAAGAGCAACCGTATCTAGATATTCAATCGAGTACGCTCTGAGGTCCTCATTCCTATCGAGAAGGTTCGACAGTTCTTTGAACTGTTGCTCATCGAGATTTCCATCGGTCAATTCACTCAGAAGATCGCCGCACCGTTTTCTTTCGCTATTCATTGTTCATCGAGGCCGCTGGCCGTTTGACGTTTGACACAAACTAGTAGTTTTTCACGTATGCGATGGAGTGATAGCGAAATCGCATTCGCCGTACGGTTCAACTGTTTCGCGATTCCGATAACGGGAACCGACTCCGCGTACCGGAGCGTTACGATCTGACGCTCCCTCGGATTGAGCTTTGTAAGACATTCTTCCAGTGCCTCCTTGCGAAGATCCAGTGGGGTATCATCCGCGATCATGGCATCCGTCAGATCCATCTTCGATTCGAGGTCCTCCGTAAACACCATCCTTTCGCTGGAGAGTTCCCGTCGAAAACTCATCAGCTCGATGCGAGCGATCGCGTACGCCCACGCCATGAAGTTGGTACCCGGAACGAAGCTGGCTGACTTCTTGCAAATAGTCAGGTTCACGTTTTGCAGGACCTCGTGGGCATAGTCTTTGTTGCCGAGCCGTTTGAGCAAGAAACCAAACAGATTGGCTTGTGCGTCGGTGAGAAGCAAAAAGGTTTCGACAGGAAGCTCTACTTTACTCGTTCGATTATCCATTCGCTGATGTTGGAGGCTCCCACAGTGATTACGAGATCGAGTTGCTCGGTTTTCCTTTCCTAGAATGAAACGAAGCTAGGAAGCGAAATCTTTCGTGGAAATTCTGTCTCCTACCTGAGATACCGACAATTGCTTACGAAAGTTCGGGCTCTCGCGACGCCAGTGTGTTCGACACGACGTAACACCTGTGCAGTTAGCACGTCAAACCGATGCTCATTTCTAAGAAAAATATAAATGCGACGAAAGAACTCAGAGGCGAGTGACATACCGTTACACGGCCATTGCGGCGCGGGATGGTCCTGAACGTCGCTCGGCACCTGTGTGCAGGGAATCATCCCTTCTTATTGAGAACCATGGAGAGTCATATGAAATCTAAGATTCATGTCCGTGGAGGTTTCACATTGGTGGAACTCCTAGTCGTTATCGCCATTATTGGCGTTTTAGTAGGGTTGCTGCTACCCGCTGTTCAAGCGGCACGGGAGGCGGCTCGCCGGATGAGTTGCAGCAACAACGTCAAACAAATTGGTTTGGCGATCCACAACTACCATAGTGCCTACAACCAACTGCCGCAGCACATGGGTGGGACGAAGGGAAACAACTACTACAACACGGGCATCCTACGTCTCAGCTGGCTTGTGCCGATCACTCCGTTCATCGAGCAACAGGCCCTGTGGGAACAAATTTCTAACCCGAGCCAAGAGGTGACGCCAGGCTACACCATGCCAGGCAGTGTTTCCGGCGGCACTTGGAAACCCATGGGGCCCGGCGGTTGGCTGGCAGAGTATGTTCCGTGGGCCACCCAGGTTCCTGCGTTCAAATGTCCGAGCGATCCGGCGCAGCCGGTTGCTGGGTTGGCGTTGACGAACTATGCCGCATGTTTGGGCGATGCGATCGATCAAGCCCAACACGGTGGCAAGAACGAATGGGGTAATTACTGGAACGATACCGCACGCCGTCGAGCTCGAGCTGCCGGGCGAGGTTTTTTTGAGGCGCGTACAGCACTGCGGTTCCGCGACGTGCTCGACGGGCTTTCTAACACCATCGCAGTTGGAGAGATCCAAAACTCCCTTGGTCAAGGCGAGGTCAACGCCGACTGGGCGCAGAACATTGACTTCCAAGGAACCGGTGGACACGAAGGCGGGGGGCAACCGATTCTCTGTTCAACCGGATCGCACATCAATCCAGAGCGTCCCACGTTCTTCATGCCCGGCGTGGCCCGTGGTGATGCTGATCGCGGCCGCGGAGGGCGATGGGCGGACGGTCGACCAGGCTACACTGGGTTTCAAGCGATTCTGCCTCCGAACAAACCGAACTGCTCCGCGAACGACAACGCCGGAGGAGGATACGGGATCTGGACCGCGGGCAGTCGACATCAAGGGGGCGCGCACGTGTTGATGGGCGACGGGGCTGTGAAGTTTATCACCGACAGTATTGAAGCCGGAAACGCGAGCGAAACAGCGGTCTCATCCGACTACGGTACGAATCCGGGCGGAAGCGAAAGCCCCTACGGACTATGGGGCGCACTCGGTACTCGCGCCTCGAAAGAGGTGATCGACGAAGAGTTTTAGTAATGCTAGATACTTCCTAGCCTCGGTCGCCGGTATTGGAATTGCCAACCAACGCTAGGAAACGCGTCACTCGACGCGTAGCCAATTCCCGCGGGCCTGGACGCGCGGTCTCTTCGCAGAGCACCGTGCCCGGCCCGTTTTCTCGCACCTTTCTACTGGAGTTTGATGTGCCGCTTTCGAAACGTTTGAATGCATCCATGGCTTTCGTGATTCTGTCCGTTGGCCTTGTTGCTGGTCTTTGTCCAGGATGCGGTTCGAGCAATGAACCAACCGTTATTTCCAAACCAGAAACTTATGAGGAGAAAAGCAAAGAAATTGAAGCCGAGATGGAGAAAGAAATGGCTGAAGGATGGACCGGTTAGTTCGCTGCGAAAAAAGATCCGAAGTAGTTTTGACGAAGACAAATTGGTTGCAAGGACATTTACCGTCTGAGAACGACTTTTCTGCGGCGCCATCGTTTCTTGCGGGAAAGAAACGTTACTTCTCTTTGTTTTGGGTCTCCCCTGGGCCGGGTTGGGCTATCGGGTGTCAAAACGCTTGAATCTGACAAGCATTCCAGGCTTCACTTAAATCGCCCCACTCACTGTTGAACGCACTGAGTGGGGCGGGCCACAGAGTCTGGAGTGTTTGGCGAGCAAGGCCTTGTTCCCGCAACACTTCTCATCATACGATAGACTCTCGAACCCTACGATCGACAACTGATGCGTTCCGCATATCGCAGCCCGAGCATCAGCCCTCGCAATTCTGCGAGACCGCGGGTTCGACCGATGCATGTGTATCCCGGTGTGATTCCGACCGGCTTGAGCAGATCGTCCATCATGGTATGCCCGTGGTCGGGACGCATCGGAAGCTGCCAATTGTTTTGACCACTGGCGTGACGGCGGTCCTGTTCGTCTAGCAGCACGCGAACGACCGAAGGCATGTCCACCGACCCGCGCAGATGATCCGCTTCATAAAACGATCCGTCTTCTAAACGTTGAGTACTTCGCAAATGGACGGCGTGAATGCGACTGGCAAATCGCATGGCCATCGCCGACACATCGTTGTCTTCTCTTGCACTGAATGAGCCCGTGCAGAAACACAGTCCATTGGAAGGACTATCGACCATGCTCAGGATGGCATCAATGTCTTCGGCGGTACTGGTAATGCGAGGTAGACCAAGGACGGAGAAGGGCGGGTCGTCGGGGTGAATCGCGAGACGCACCCCGACCTCTTCCGCGACGGGCACGATTTCCTCCAGGAACCGCTTCAGGTTTGCTCTCAGGACAGCGCTATCGATGCCATCATATTTCGCCAACATGTCACGAATATGGTCGAGGGTTAGGCCCCATTGGACCCCGGGGAAAACATCAATAACGGTTTGAACGAAAGCTTCCTGAGCGGAATAGTCCAACCCTTCCCACCAAATTTTTGCACCCGCGAGCTGCTCGTCGGTGTAGTCCGATTCGGCGTTCCTTCGTCGCAGTGCATAAACTTCGAATGCCGCAAAACGCACCGGATCATAGTGTAAGCAACGGGAACCATCGGGCAGCAGCGAATTCATTTCCGTCCGCACCCAATCCAGAACCGGCATGAAGTTATAGATGACGGTGCGGATGCCTTCGTCGGCAAGATGGCGGAGGGTGTCGGCGTAGTTGCGAAACAATGGCTTCAACTCACCCCTGCCAACCTTGATCCTCTCGTGGACGGGCACCGATTCCACCACCGACCATTTCAATCCAGCGGCCTCGATCAATCGCCGACGCTCGCCAATGGCATCGCGTGACCAGACTTCTCCATATGGAATTTGGTGCAAAGAACTGAACACAGCAGTCGCACCGGCCTGACGGAGATAGGGCAACGGCACCGGATCGTTCGGACCGAACCAACGCAAGCCTTCCTCCATCAATCCGAGTCCAGGTGCATCAAGGTTCACGGACTAAACTCCTGAGAATGCCACAAAACCACCATCGACAGGCATGATCGTTCCGGTTGCAAACTTCGATGCATCTGACAACAGGTAATGAACCGCACCGTGTAGTTCGTTTGCTTCGCCGAATCGTCCAAATGGCGTGTTCTGAATAACCAACTGACCTCGTTCGGTCAACGATCCGTCTTCGTTTGTAAGCAACCGTCGGTTCTGTTCTCCGATGAAGAAACCGGGTAGCAACGCATTGACTCGAACTTTGCCTTCGGTACGGCGGGCCATGTCCACTGCGAGCCAACGGGTAAAGTTCTCAACCGCGGATTTCGCGGCTGAATAGCCGACCACGCGAGTTACCGCTTGAGGGGCACTAACAGATGAGAAGTTCACGATCGAGCCAGCTCCCGCGTTGAGCATAACGGGCGAGAACACGAGCGAAGGCAGTACAGTGCCGTGAAGATTCAAATCGAGGACGTGCTGAAACGAATCAAAGTCGAGATCTGAAAAGTCCTTTTCCGGCGGAACCGTCGCGCCGGGCATGTTTCCTCCGGCACCATTCAATAGGCCATCAATGCAGCCCCACTTCTGCAAGACTTGATCACGGGCAGACTCTAACGCTTTGCGATCGAGCACGTCGGCGACGACACCGATAAACTCCGCGTCTGGTGTCTGTGCACGGCATCGCGATAGTGCTGCGTCGAGCTTCTCTTGGCTTCGCCCAAGGTAAACAACTCGAGCGTGCTGACTGGCGAGATAATTGGCCGCGGATCCGGCCAACACTCCGGTCGCCCCCGTAACGACGATGACGCGATCGGATAGATCAAACAAGGATTGCATTGATGATATTGCTTTGCATGGAAAGAAATAGTACTTGTGTCCCCGGAGACGTCGGGTGCGCCACCATTCAAAAACTTGGGCCCACTCACTTAGCGAACGTCGCCAAGACTTTCGGGGATCTACGATCCCTGCCAGAACTCTTTGCGAGTTTCGCTACCCTAACGTTCCGTGTCGACGCACCGTTAGCGACCGGGTTGTCCCTCGATCGTTTCAATGGTGCCGTCGTTTTGGTGAAAGAGTTTCACTACCTTCATGCTACGCAGCGACGTGTTCCCTCCGGAAGGAACGCTGTCGTGATGGAAGAGAAGCCAATCGCCATTGAATTCACAAATGGAATGATGGGTGGTCCATCCTACGACGGGCGTCAAAATCACACCTTGGTATGTAAAGGGTCCGTAAGGTGAGTCGCTCGTGGCGTAGCAAATTTTGTGTGTGCCACCGGTAGAGTACGACAGATAGTACATGCCGTTGAACTTGTGTACCCAAGCGGCTTCGAAGAAGCGGCGATGTTCGTCACCGGCTTTCAGTGCCTCGCCGCTCGGGTCCAAAATCACCGCGTCGCGAGGCTCTTCCGCGAAAGCGAACATGTCTTCAGTCAAACGCACGACTTTCGGACAGAGCGCCGGTTCTTCATCCGTGGGCAGGGCACCACATTCGATCGCCTTGTTATCGCGATAACGCTGTAATTGGCCGCCCATGATACCACCGAAATACATGTAATAAGAACCGTCGGCGTCTCGAAAAACGGAGGGGTCAATCGAATAGCTCCCAGCGATCGGATGCGGTTGAGCGGCAAAAGGGCCTTCCGGTCTTTCGCTGGTGGCGACACCGATCCGGAAGATGTCGTTCTTGTCCTTCGCAGGAAAGTACAGGTAGTACTTCCCGTTGTGTTCGGCGCAATCCGGTGCCCAGAGTTGCCGACCTGCCCAGGGTATGTCGGCGATGCTCAGCCCAACGCCATGATCAGTGACATCGCTATCGAAGGATTTCATCGAAAAGACATGGTAGTCCCGCATATCGAAGTGGGCACCGTAGTCGTCCGGCTCAACATCCGTTTCGATGTCATGCGAAGGATAAATGTAGAGCTTTCCGTCAAACACGTGAGCGGAGGGATCCGCGGTATAGAGCCCCGGTACCAAATATCGCGACTCCCCCGATCGCACACGCCGATCTTCTTCTGCGCGCGCGAAGCAACCGAACGCAATCACGCCAATGATTCCCCACACGGAGAATAGAAAACGCTCGGCATTTCTCGTTGTTCGAGACATGGGTGTGAATTCATTCATGAATGGTATGTTGATCATTAGGAACGTCTTTCGAAGGGAGATTTTGCAGTCCATCAACGCTCGGTCCTGTCGTCGCCTCATTGTCGTAGTTGCAACGACTTGCCGACTTTGGCCTACCACTGCGAGCCTTCATCATTTGGTTCAGTAAAGAGCGTCAAATCGATGGAATCGGCCAGCGCCTGATATCCGGTCGGATTCAAATGCAAATCGTCCTTTTTGTAGTCGGACCTCAACGATGCGGGATCGTGTGGATCAAGCGCAGTGCGGTCGAAATCGATGAATGCATCAAAGACGCCCGTCTCAACCGCAATGGTGCGGATCCAGGAGTTGACTTCCTGTCGCACCTTTTCCTGTTCAGCCGATGCCGCGGCGCCCATTGGAGTGATGGTAACGCCGTAAACTTTCAGCCTGCTTTGATGAGCCTGACGAGCCATCTCTGTATAGGCGTCAATCAACTCGGAAGCAGGTGCCTTGCCGTAGACAATGTCGTTGACACCGATGAAGAGAACCAGCCACTGAGCGGCGTTTTGGTCGAGAACGTCGCGTTGAAAGCGTTCCAATGCCATCCGAATTCCAGATCCGCCGATGCCCATGTTTGCAACGCCAACGCCCGATGTGGGGTGGTGTTTGCTGAGTCGTGTCGCGAGATAATCGGTCCAACGCGTGTTGTAGTCGTATTTGGTGCCGTTCCCATCGGTGATCGAATCGCCGATCGCTACCACCGTGCGACTAGTAGAAGGGGCCCACACTTCGATGCCGGTTAACGTGTACCAAACATCTTTCTTGATCTGGTCAGACATGTTCGCGTTCGATACGGCATTGCCTTTAGCGAAGAATGAATTTGTGCGGGATCCTCGGTGTCCTGTCACCGGATCGTCCTGAACCGCGCCGTAGTGAATGCTGACGGCAACCACTGATAGGTCGGCTAGGGGGAAGTCGACAGGATCGCTGTAGACCGTTCCCCCAGGAGGAATGACAACACTCAACTCGCCATTGAACTGCAACGTGGTGTCGGTTTCGCTGTCGATGTCGCCATTGGCGACGCTACTGTCGTTCTTGGCCGCTAACGCCACGTGCGCGGTCTTAATCGTCACCGCACTCGTTCCAAAAACATTCGAAAACCTTAGCCGTAATCGCTGCCCACCGATCGAGGTGCGCAGGAAGGAACGGACGGTGCTGTTCTCCAGCGGCATCGGAGGCTCATAGCCTTTTGCCATCCAAAAACCGCTGCGGATGTCTTCCGCTGCCGTCGCCCAAGTTGTTGCCCAGTGGTGCTCGGTCGCCTTCTTGGTTTGATCCACCAAAGAAGACTCAAGATCATCCGGACGACTTTCGGGAGGGCCAAAGTAAGTTTGCGGAAGAGGCTCTTTGTGAATGATCACCTTTTGCAGTACTAGACCTGGATCGACCGCCCAGATCTTGAGCGTCTGCACACCGGGGGTTGTAACTCGGTGGTTGGAAGTCAACGTCCTCGCATTGTTCCGAACCCATTTGCCCCAACTTTTGATCGCCGGCGAAGATGTGTCGCCGCGTTTCGAGGGATCCGCGTAGCTTTGACCCGCAAAAGCATCAATGATCTCGCGTGGTTCGTTATCAAACGAAATCGCAAGCCTGAGGTTTTTGTTCGGCTGAACGTTCAATGATGATCCGGTGATCAGATCAATTTGATAGTCGCCTGCTTCGGCGAATAGCACCGGATACTCAACGCAAGGCGCTTCGGCAGGTGGCATCAACGCTGCCGATGTCGTCGGAAACAGGCTTATCCCCGCGGAACCTCGCCCATAATCAGGAATGACTTCCCATCGCGTATTGCCAGCAGGCACAAACCGCGATGCTTGGTCCACGCTGAACGCGATCGGACCAGTCAGACCGCCAATTGCATCGGTACCGTCGGCAGTAAACTCGTTCGATTGAATCGCCGTCAGACCAACGTCAACGCTTTCGCCGCCAATTCGCGTAAGTGTAATGACAGCATGGTGAGTTCCGGGCGTGACCTTGCCCCAATCGACGCTCGCCCAGATACGCTGCTCCGTATCCACCGATCCTGACACGCGACTCAGTTTGACCCAAGGTTGATTCGCAGTGGCCGAATACTCAAAGCTCTCGTTCCCTCGATTGAACACATCGATCCAACGCGTTTGCGCATTGATCGCGTCCACTTCTGGCAGCTTTGCTTCGGAGGCCGCTCCTGGCCACGCGGTTTCAGAGCCTTCGACGGCCACACCGAGTGAGGCACCGTTCGTAGGTGTCACCTGCTTCAAATCCGGAAGGACATTCTTCTTCGGGTCTGACCATTTGGTATATCCAATTCGGGTCTGCGACATCATGCGATTCCACTTGCCGCCACCGATTTGGTGATAGGCGTCACTGAGTTTTTGGTCCAGTGCAAACAGCTCGCGAACACGTTCTGCGTAACCATTCGCACTGGTGCGGCCTTGCTCGGCATAGAGATGATTGCGACCGGTTTCGATGTGGAGTTCGGCCACCGTGGCCGACGCTTTGGTCGGATAGAGCACGAGTTGATAATAGGCGTCGCGGTATTGTGACGGCAGTTCGTCGTTGATTTTTTCTGCTTGCTGGACAATCGATTGCCAGGCTGCCTGGACGCCTTCTGCCTCGCGGTAGTGAGCCAGACTGAATGTCGTCGGTTCGAGCAGTTCAGGTTTGCGCCAACCATTGTATTTTGCGTACTTGGATACGATATCAGCGATTTGCGTAGCGTACTTCTCGCCAAAATTGCGTTTCGCCCAGTCCTCCGTCCACGCCGCGATTCTTTCCTTTGGCAGGGCACTTGGATCCCATGCGAGGTCGAGGAAAAACTCAATCGGCAACTCCATTGGTTTCAGATCGCCGACGTTGACGACCCACACACGATCGGCACCATAGTCGTATGCCATGCTCATCTGCTGCCATATCTTGGGCAGGGGACTTGTGTTCAACCATTTATAGCTTCGCGGCGTTCCGACGTAGTCGAAATGGTAGTAGACGCCCGCACCGCCGGACCGTTTACGTTCTTCGGGGGTGGGCATGCGGCGAATGTTTCCCCAGTTATCGTCGCACCATAGCAGCGTGACGTCATCGGGAACCTGCATGCCATGTGCGTAGTAGTCGGCAACCTCTTTATAGAGCGCCCAAACTTGTGGAACGTTGGTGACGTCAGGATCAACAATATCGGCGAGGATTTGCCGCTGATCAGCAACGATGCGTTCCATCAGGTCGATGTTTGATGCCTCCTGCCCTTGTTTGGTCATCGGAGCGTCGCCGTCGCCGCGCATTCCGACGGTCACCAGTTTGTCGAAACCCTTCGTTCGTTGGATCCCCTCACGAAAGAACCTTTGCAATCCCTCGGTATTTAAGGCATAGTTCCATTTCCCATTTCCGTACTCGTTCTTATGCCTCGACCATTCCTGGTGAGCACGCATCATCGGTTCATGATGGGAAGTGCCGACCACGATTCCATACTCGTGAGCGACCTTCGGATTCTCAGGATCAGTTTCGCCAAACCCGCTGCTCCACATCGCCGGCCACAAGTAGTTTCCGCGAAGACGTAGAATTAACTCAAAGACGTTCGCATACATCTTCGAATTGACACCGCCGAACTTCTCGCGTGCCCAACCACCGAACGCAGGCTCTTCATCGTTGATAAAGATGCCTCGATACTTCACCTTGGGTGGACCTTTGGCGTATCGTCCGCTTTTGATGTGAATCTCATCTCGATGCGGTGTCGGCACATCCGCCCACCAATACCAGGGTGAAACACCTATCTGCTTCGAAATCTCATAGATACCGAAAATCGTTCCGCGTCGGTCACTGCCCGCGATCACCAAGGCCTGATCTAGTCCTGGAACGGGATCGTTTACGGTTGCGATGACAAACGACTCCCATTGCCCCGCGACACCGTCAACGTCAAGCTTTCCGGACTTGACGATGGCATCAACTACTTTGCTATGCCCCAACGTTCCGATGATCACAGCGTGCGAACCGGCCGGGGTTCGTTCGCTCGCTAGACTCGGAACCCGACCAGTAACTCGGTCGATATCGGCTCGCAGGTCAGACGCGGCACGCTCGACACCAAGCTGGTCGTCAGGACCGACATAGAGTGGTGTTGCGGTTCCGCCCGCCACAATCGGAAAGCTATTCGCATCCGCTTCATGCAAGACAAAAGATTCAAACTTTTGTGGCGGTTCGGCCGCGGCCGCATTCTCGCGAAACCCGACGAGGTTGACGATCATGACCAGCAATGCCGTCATTTTCACAAACGAAGTAAACATAGTCTTGTTACGCATAGCAATATTCTTTAAGAGTTTTCGATGCACGCTAGCCCCGCATCTCCTCGAGTTCGAGGCCTTTGGTTTCGGTAACAAACCGAAGCACCAGGAAAAGTGACATGAATGCACAAACAGCGTAGGCAAAGTAAGCTCCGCCGAGCCCAATGCTCGCCAACAGCATTGGAAAGGTAATCGTGACAAAGAAGTTGGCACCCCACATTGCGATGCCGCTAACCGCCAACGCTGAACCACGAAACTGGTTCGGGAACATTTCGCCGAGCAGCACCCATACCACAGGTCCCCACGAGAAATTGAAGAACACCACATACAGGTTCGCTGCGATCAGAGCGACCATTCCATTTGTATCCGTTAACGAAAGCGAACCGTCTTCGGCGACCGCCGATTGATTGAACACGAAGGCCATGGTTGCCAACGTAAAGAGCATACCGACCGATCCTACCAATAACATGGGCTTGCGTCCCATACGGTCGATTGCCAGGAGCGCGGCAATGCACGCCGCGATGCTCACAGCGCCGCTGATCACGTTGATCAACAGTGCGTTGGACTCATCAAAACCGGCGGACTGCCACAACACACTACCGTAGTAGAATATCACATTGATTCCCACGAACTGCTGAAATGCAGCTAGGAGAATCCCGACCCACACGATTGGTCGGAATCCATATGTGCCCACTATGTCGCGAAAACGCGGACGGTGATGATCGCTAGCCAACGAGGATTCAATCTCATCATACTTGGCCTCCGCTCGATCACCCATTAGCTTCTGCAGCACAGCAAGTGATCGTTCCTTCTGCCCCGATGCGACAAGGAATCGCGGGCTCTCGGGAATGAGTAGCAGGGCGAAAAAGAACGCGACGGCCGGGATCAGTTCAACCCAAAACATCCAACGCCATGCCTCATACTCCCATGCGAAGACGTCAAGGGAACTGCCCGCAACATTCGCGATGGCGTAGTTGCTCAAAAACGCAGTGAACAGTCCACTGATGATGGCAATCTGTTGGACTGACGATAATGCTCCGCGGTAACGTGCCGGAGCCACTTCGCTAATGTAGGCCGGTGCTAAAACGGAGGCGGCTCCTACCGCCAATCCACCCAGAATGCGATAAACCATAAACTCAGAAGGGCCGTGCGCGATCCCTGACCCCCATGCACTCACCGAAAAGAAGACCGCGGAGATCAACAGAATATTGCGACGCCCAAAGCGATCTGCCAACCGCCCCGCGGCGAAAGCTCCTGCGGCACATCCCAACAACATCGATGCGACCGCGAACCCCGTGACCACACTGTCTGACTCGAAGGCCGTTCGTAAGCCGTCGACGGTGCCGTTGATGACTCCCGAATCGAAACCGAACAGGAAGCCACCAATGGTCGCCACTAATGTGATAAGTATGACAAAACCATGATGTTGGTTTTCTTGCGACATGTTTTGATCGATACGAGGTGGGACAGGTTGCGAATTTGTACGGATGCAGTTTCGATAGTATTTACGTACTTCCTCCACAAACCTGCTTCGGGCAGGTGAATTCGGCGGCACAAAGAACGCGTCGGACAAACGCAAGAGCGAACGAACGTCGTCAGTTCGCGTCGGCAGACAAGTCACGGATTGGCGAGTGGGGCGCCAACGTTGATTCGCGAAGCACCTTCACCACTGAATGGTAGGCGGGTTTGGGGAAACCTTTGCGGTCGAACAGCAGCGGGTGGTTCACCCGTTTCCAAGGAAAATAGTTCAGCCAGCTTTGACCGTCATGTAAGTTCCAGAACGAGACTCGCTCGACCACGTCGTCGTACCTACAAAAAAGTTCAAACAGTTTGGCATATTGGTCCGCCTGTCGCCGCAAAATTTCTGGAGGACACTCATCCTGGTAGGGATTCAACGTCCTCAGTTCGTCGCGGTACTTATTGCCATCGGCCCACCAACGCGAGCGCGGAATCACGTCGATATCCAGTTCCGATACGATCACCTTGACTTGCAAACGCCGCATCGCCTTGAGCATCAGTTCGAGTCCATCGTACGGGATCGAGTCCAGCTCATAGTGGCCTTGCAATCCAACTGCATCAATTGGTGCATCTTGCTCTTTGAGAAACTTCACCAATCGGATTAAGTTGGCACGTTTTCCATCTGCATCAACGTTGTAGTCGTTGTACACCAGCAACGCGTTAGGCGCAGCTTCCCGTGCACACTCAAATGCACGTACTATGTATTCTTCTCCCGCAACGCGTGCCCAGACCGTGTTTCGCAAATATTCTTCACTGTTGTCGGAAAGCGCTTCATTGACGACATCCCATTCGGAGATGCGATCGCCGTAGCGACCCGCGACCATCTCGATATGCGTGCCCATTCGCCGAAGCAACGTTTCTTTACTAGTGGGCTGCCCGTTTTCGGTCATCCACCAGTCAGGTGTTTTATCGCTATCGGCCCAAACCAAACAGTGCCCAACGACTCGAAGGTTGTGCTCCTCTGCGAATGCCACGAACGCATCGCAGTGATCGAATCGAAAGTCGCCTTCAGCCGGCTGCACTGCACGCGGCTTCATGCAATTCTCCGGGGTGATCACCTCGAAATTGTTCTCGAGCAGACGCCAGTCATTTGGTTGTTCGAAGATGAAATCCGATACCCCGACGCCGACGGAGAACAAACCTGCAGCGTGCAGCATCAGTCCTTTCGAATGCGGCCGGGTATGCAAAACGGTAGTATCGACGGAGCTTCGCTCACTAACCTCGCCAGCATTCGCAACTGAGAGAAGGTCACCTTCGCTCAGTGGCGTGGCCACAGCAGGCTCGCTCGAATCAGGCACGCTCGGTTCCTGGCTCAACGCCACGGACGCCGTGCAGAACAAGCAGACCCACGCGACACATCTGCCGCCAACTCGGCTCCCGACAATCAACCAAATGACACTCATGTTATCGTGCCGCTTTCGCTGCGGCCATTTCCATCTCGATTTGCTTTTGCTCGAGCTCCTTTTGGGAATCGTTCTGAGCACGAGCGGCTTTGTCCAACTCCTCCAACTGATCCGGGGTAATATCAATCACGGCGGATTTCTGCCCATCGCCACATCCAACCGATAGCGTGAAAGAGAGACAGCAAAACAACGCAAAAAACTTAAAACAGTTCATAGTGTTTGAAAAAATCTGAAATGAGTGTAATGAGGCTGGAGCCGCATCCAATACGCAGCGATGCGGGCGGACCCAGACGAGCTATCAAAAACGGCTCACACGTGCACGCCAAGTGCGTGTCCTGAGAATAGCATCCACCACCACGTGACAATGCTGAGCACCAGTGGTGTGACATGAACGCAAAGGCAACACGGGTGCCTTCTAACAGGGCCCGGCGGAGAAGCAAAAAACTCCTCCACCGAGCCAACACAGTACCTAAGACGGAAACATCAAAATTCGCCGTCGATCACTTCTTTCGCTGCACGACTACCCAACGCACCCCACAATCCGTATGGGCTTCGGTCGCCTACCTTATATGAGATACCTTTCTTCGTCATCGACACCATCGGTGCGGTACCGTCCCCAGCTTCGATGGAATCCGTGATAAAGCGAACCGCACCATCACCCATCAGGACGTGTGCACCTCCTTGGTGACGACTACTCGCGGGCAAGTTGCCACCACGTGGATCCCCGCCGCTCGCACGGCAGAAGGGGCTGTTAGGCGGCGTGATTGCGGTAAATGCAACATACGTCGGGGTACCCTGCGCCCACTTGAACCCACGCATGGCATTGTCACTGTTCATAGCGAAGCCGCTAGGAAGAGGATTTACCCAGAACTGAGGTCGCTCGGGATCCAACGCGACGTCACAGGAACTTGGGTTTGCGTAGGCTCCGCCAGGCGAACCACCGTAGTCACCCGAGGGAGAGTGAAATTCCACAACCGCACTGCGAGCGTCACGGTCACCCAGATCAGTGATAATCTCGCCACACATCAACGTATTTGAAAGCCCATCAAGGACATCACGAAACCTCATCGGAGTTTGCAAAACAAACATCCCGCGTTGACTAGCACGCGTAGATTGAGCGATCTCTGTACCCGTCGACACACCCTGCTTGTCGTAAGGCAGATTATGGAAGCCATAACCACTGTCACCCATGCATGCGGCGTAGTTGGTGCGGCCCATGGCGGGCAACCCTACCCCGGGGTCGCTCGGACAACGGAAAGTCTGGACTTCAGTCATCCAAGGCTTGTAGTTTGGATTGTAGGGAACTGGGCCCATTGCGTTCCACGAACCCGTCATGGCAGTGTTGCCGGTGTTCTCGCGACTCGGATTCGAAATTTGCTCCCAGAGAGCCTGCTGCTCAATGAACGGCAAGATTCCAACGAGGTGACTGAGAAGAAGCTCGTTATACCCACCACCGGTGGCTGCACTTCCGTATCCACTGGCTCCGGACGTAGGCTTCGCGGTACCGGTGTACAGAGTAGGCAGGCGATTGTATGCAGAGTGGTAGTTGTGCATAGCCAAACCCATCTGCTTGAAGTTGTTGGAGCATGACATGCGGCGGGCTGCCTCACGAGCCGCCTGAACTGCCGGCAAAAGCAAGCCAACTAACACTCCGATGATTGCAATAACAACCAACAACTCGACCAACGTGAAGGCGTGACTCACACGCCCCCTTCGTTCAATTTTTTGAGACATGATGGAAACATCACTCCTGTTTTCTTCGGATAAAAATTGAGAACTCAGTGCAGCCGAAACATCGACTGCCCGTTAGCGAAGGAAAAAAAACTATGGATCCGGGACAAGTTTTTCGCAATCTTTTCTGGAATAATCCCCAGAACAGGCGTTTTCGGGTCGCTAACCTAACATTATCTCCTTTTTCGCCGTTAAGTTCTCAATCTTTGTCCCGGAATGGCTGCCGACCTGCCTTTGTAACTGTGGGCAACGCGCGTCAGCCCACACTTTGAATTCGACACCGTCGATGCCTGAAAACATGTCCAGTGAGCCCCCCACATCTAGCCACCACAATGGTTGCAACCAAGACCATCCTGAGCACGTCGCACGATTATTGATCAAACATCGATCATCGTTGCTCGCGTTCATTGTTGCGGTGATGCGGGATTTTGACGCGGCGGAAGACGTTTTGCAGGATGTCAGTGTTGCCATTTGGGAAAGCGCCGATTCGTTCGAACCGGGCACTAATTTTGGAAGCTGGTCACGGTCAATCGCTCGTCGCCGTATCGCCGCGTACTGGAGGATTCGTTCCCGAAACGCCCAGTCGCTCGGAGAAGAACAACTCGAGCAGTTGGTTGACGGGTTTGAGCAACTGCAATCGGCAAACGAACCGGAGGTGCGAAAGAAGGCGTTGACTGAATGCCTTGCGAACCTCAACCCATTTCTTTCGCGGCTCATCTCTTTGCGATACTCCAGACAATTGAACTTGGCACAGGTCGCCGAGGCAGTAGGCCGTCAACCGGAGACGGTTCGCAAAACGCTTTATCGCGGCCGAGCTGCCTTAAGAGAATGTATCGAACGTAAACTCGCGGTGGATGCTGAACGAGGGACACTCACATGAGTACTAAAGATTTCAATGTTCAAATTATGGACTCGTCAGAGCTGATCTCTCGATACCTCGACGGAGACCTCGACGACACACATTTCGCCGAACTGCAAAAGAGGATGGCGGACCGTGAATTCAGCCGTATGCTTGCCGAGTACTCGGTCGACCACGTTTCCTACTATGAGTTGGGACTCGATCAACGCCTTGCCTCGGAAGACGTGCAAGTTGATGCCGCTGTAACGAAGAGTTCTGTCACGCCATGGCCTGCGGCAATCATTGCGATAGCCGCTTGCCTCCTGGTGGCAATTGGATGGTGGGGATTTGGTCGAAATTCAAACAACATCCGTCGAGGTACGAGTGTCGTCGAGTCATCACCGTCAAATTCGATTGCCCCGGAATTGGGGGAAATCGAGCAGCGTGTGATCGGCAAGGTCACTATGGTGAAAGGTCGTCTCGCGGCACTCGACGAGCGGGTGAAACCGGGCATGCTCGTCCACTCTAACCAGTCGTTTTCGATCGAAGCGATGGCAGGAACGATCGGCATGGAGTTCCTGGATGGCACGGCAATGAAAATGATTGGTCCCGCCGAGGTCGTTTGTAGTGTTGAGAATGGGCAGAAGCGGGTAACGTCACAAAACGGTAACCTTCTGCTATCGGTAAAGCCGCAACCGCCCGGGAAGCCTTTGCTCGTCGTTACCCCGAAAGCTGTCCTGGAAGTACTCGGGACAGAGTTAGCGATCTCCGCTGATTTGATGACAACAAAGCTACGCGTCAATCATGGGCACGTGCTGATGCGCCGGATCGAAGACGGAAGCCAAGTCAATGTAAAAGCAGACCAGAAGGCGACGGTCTCGCCTAGCGTTGAAATGCATGCCGAACAAGTTTCTCAGCTACCCGACACATGGGAGGCGAACTTCGAGGACGGGCTTCCTGAAAGCTGGATTGCGGGCGAGATCCTTGAGTCGTCCCCCGGGGCAGTCACCGCGGTACCGGTCTCAAACCGATGGGGCCTTAACTACACGATCACATCTAACGTGGACTACACCGATGGCTTGTTTCAAATACACGAGGACAGCTATCTGAACTATCGGATTCGCATGAAAGAGTCAGGGTTCTACCAGGTGCTATTTGAGTCGCGCAGAAGCGATTTCCAGGGGGTCATTCCCAACCACGAATATCAAGAGACGCACGCCGAGTGGATGAAGGAGGATCGCTGGCATACCGTTAGCATCCCGTTCACCGCGTTCCGACATAGTATCGCGAATGCCGACGGGACATGGCCCGATTACGAAACACGATCGCGTTACCCGCGTATGGAAGAGCTTGTTCCGTTCTTTGTTCAATTCAGCACACTCGGTGATGACCTCGGCTTGAGCGTTGATCGCATCTGGGTCAGTCGTGGTATGCCGGACGGGACGGTTGCGGAATAGCCACATCTGAATGATCACGCCGGTTCAACGATCATGCTGTCAACTACGGCATCCGAGGTTGCCGTTCACCCTTGCGTGACTCAGCCATCGATCGCATGTCGCGCTGGACCGGTAGGCACGTCGTCAGTCGAGTTCATTCCGAACCAATTACGATGGACCGGTCTGCCAGACCTTTCGCAGAAACGGTGACTTGTATCTTTCCTGACTGCCCCGGCGTTGCTCGAACAATCGCGAGGGCGAGCCCATTGAACGCCGGGCGGATGGGTGACGGAAAGGCAACAAAACACGTAGGGTCGCCATTATCTGTAGCGATTATCTCGCCGGGGCCCTCAACCAGGAACGTCAGTTCATGGTTCGCCCGCGGGACCACGTGGCCAGCCGAATCGATGACGCGAGCGGTAATGAAGCTAAGATCTAGCCCGTTTGATTGAATATTATCTCGATCCGCGACCATCTCCAACGCGGTCGCTTTTCCCGCAGTTTCGACCGTTTCGGTAGCCCAAACATCGCCGTTTTTGTATGCGACCGCTTTCAACACCCCTGGCTCGTAAACGACGTCGTCCCATCGCAAACGATATTGATATTGCTGCTTCCGCTTACGTCCCAGCGAAACACCATTTAGGAACAACTCCACCTCATCACCTGAGGTAAATACATGGACCGGGGTAACTTTCCCGACCCTCTCCGGCCACGTCCAATGCGGCAAGATGTGAACCATGGGATGTTCAGGTCGCCAATGCGATTGATAGAGATAGAAACGGTCTTTTTTGAAACCAGCAAGATCGACGACACCAAAATAGGAACTGCGTGCTCCGTAATAGGGCGTCGGTTCGCCAAGATAATCCCAACCGCTCCACACGAATCCTCCGGCGACGAACGGATGTCGCTGCAACGAACCAAACACTTTGTCAGCGGACGATCCGAACGGGGTTGAATAAAGATCGTAGCTACTGACTTGTTGCCGATCAGGATCCCCTCCTCCGCCGGGATCGTTACTGACCGGTGCGCTGATCTCATCGGTGACGGGAAACAAGTAAACACCACGCGAGCTGACGGCTGCCGCGTTCTCACTGCTGATAATCAGCTTGTTAGGATGTTTCTCATGAAATGCCGGGTAGGCAGGTGCGGTCTTGATCCCACTGAGATGTTTGTAGGCGGGAGCGTCGCGAATGCCTTCCCCTTGGTAGTTCAGGTTGATGGTATCGAGAACGGCGGGCAATTCCATGTGCGCCTTGGCGTAGTTCATTGAAGCCGCGGTTGGCCGAGTAGTGTCCTCCGACTTAGTGATTCGATGTAATTCGGCGGCGACTTTGGCACCTTCCGCACCGGTATATTGTTCGCCGACTTCGTTGCCCAAACTCCACATAATGATGGATGGATGGTTGCGGTCACGACGAATTAAGGCTCGCAGATCCGGTTCGTGCCAATCTGGATAGATCAGATGAAAATCCAGCGGCGTCTTCTTTCGAACCCAAACATCGTAAAGTTCATCGACAACGACAAAACCCATCCGGTCGGTCAGGTCGAGCAATTCTGGAGCTGGCGGATTATGTGCCAAACGAATGGCGTTACATCCCATCTCTCGAAGAAGTTCCAGTTGGCGTTCCGCCGCTCGGACATTAAAAGCAGCTCCAAGTGCGCCCAAGTCATGATGCTGGTTGGCACCTTTGATATGGATGTGCTCGCCGTTGATAAGAACACCCTGATCGGGATCGAACTTCAATGTCCGAATGCCGAACGGAGTCTCAAATGTATCCACGACCTGGCCGTTTTCAATCACCTGCGTTCTCGCTATATAGCGATTGGGAGTTTGTGTCGGCGGTGGGCCCCAGAGTTTCGGATGTTTGATCATCGTCGACGTTTGCACAGTGGAGGAACCTCCTGCGGATACAGTCGCCTGGGTCTTTTCGAACTGCGCAATGGACTTTTCGCCAACCGAACCCTTCAGGCCGATCTCGTAGACAGAGGTGATTAAACTGACAGTCGACTCGTGTTGGCTGTCGTTGTCGACCGTCACACTCAACTCCACATTTGCTGTCTCTTCATTCACCGAGGTGGTTGTAGCAAACGTCCCCCAGTGCCCGACGTGGATTGGGTGCGTTTTGGTTAACCAAACGTTTCGATAGATACCACCACCCGGATACCAACGCGACGAGTGAGGCGGATTGTCGAGCCGAATCGCTAACTGGTTTGGCCCTTGCAAATTAACATAAGGGGTCAGATCGAGACGGAAAGATGTGTACCCAAAGGGCCAACCACCCACAAGATTCCCGTTAAGCCAAACAATCGCGTACGACATTGCTCCGTCGATATCCAAGAAAATCGATTTCCCGGTGTCAGCTTCGGAAAGATCTAGCGATCGTCGATACCAAGCCACACCTGGGCTCGGAAGACGCCCCATTCCACCGGTTACGGGGGCGTCCCAACCTTGCATAAAAGGTCCTTTGATCGCCCAATCATGAGGGAGATCAACCAATTGCCACTGACTGTCATCGAAAGAGGATTTTACAAATGGAAAACCACTGCCTGGGTTGCCTTTCGGACGCGTGTGCCGTTTAGCGGGATCAGCAATAAATGCGTTTCCCGAAGGTAAAACCCAGGGTTTGAGAGCCTTGTCGCTGGCCTCCAACCTTTCGGCATCAGTCGGCTCAGTATCCGCCGAACGATCGTCCTTTTTGTCCTTGACAGTAGGCCTTACGTCGTAGATCAGGTCGTCTGCTTCATCCGCGGAGGAATACTTGAAAAATCGCCAACCGTCGTTAAGCAGATAACGCGTACGTCCGAGCGACTGTTGCTCGGTCGTGGTGTCCGCAGGGGGAGTCTCTTGTGCCAAGAGTGCATGAGAACAATCGATGCCAAGTGAAATGGCAATCATAAGTACCAATACAATGGGGACCATGTTCTTCATCTTTCGTTATCCTCTTGGTGCGTGAATGGGAGACTCGTTCTGGACGATCTCGAGCAAACTGCGAGCATGATCGATTCTACCAACTGGAGTGTGACGAAGCATCGTTGGTCAACGCATTTTGAACCTAGTGAAATACCCTGTGACGTCTTTTCGTTGGCCACGATTCACGACGAGTGTCGGGCAAACTCACGATCTTGGGCGTTCGCGAAAGATCCAACCATTGGTGAGAGACAAAGCACCCACGTCGGGATGACGTGAGTCTTTTAGGCGTATCATTGGTACTCAGCATATCAGGACTAAGCCTGCCCGCAACATCGTCAACGCGTATATCAATTGAGTTCAAAAGAACGCACGCAGCGTCAGTAGAACTGAACTCAGTATTGCAAATCACATCATCCGTAATGTTAACGCTCGAAGAACGACTACTTGTAATTCTTGCGATGATTCCGCGGTGCACATCCACACTCCGCCTTAAAGGAATCGTTAAAACGGCAGAGGCGTTGGAACTCAGAGTTCATGGCGACGTCGAGGATAAACCCCGTGCTATCGTCCTGGTGATTCCGCACCAAGCAAACCGAACGCGCAGCTCGTCGTTCCGAATCAGACGTTGGTCGGTCACGCCCCGGGGTAATGGCGCGATGTGCTTTTTTATTGTGCCCAAAGGGCTTGGCAGCGCACCGTTTCACAATCCACAGCAATGTCGCCACTCTCAATGGCAAAGGTGGTGCGGTCACCTCCGTCATGCCACGTGGCGAGACCACTAGTGAAACGTCCAGGCCATCATCAAACTGGTGGACAAACACCCACAGCACCGAGACGAGATGTCGAGGTCATGACGGTGCAAAAACAATCAGTCGATGGAGAATCAATTCCCTAAGCGACTTCGCGGCATGAATGGACCATTGCGAAGAAGGTGCTGCGGTCTACGAACGTGCTCGTAGAACTATCGCAAACGGCAGGGCGCATGTACCGCAAATCGAAAGCTGAAAACAACTTTTTCATTTCGCGGTCGTCCCTTCCCGCAGTGAGGCATTTGTTCTTCACTGCGAGTCGCTGCATAATCATGGCGACGGATCCTCATTCAGTTGACTATTTGCCTTTCGAGGCATTTTTTACAGCTTGTTCCATTGGGTTGTAGCCATCTGGCACGGGAACAAGATTAACCTCTTCGGCATAGGCTTCATAAGCAGCTTTCATTTCAGCTACGA
>JBICHZ010000035.1:0-6350 GCA_043101355.1 Rhodopirellula sp. JB044 | reverse complement strand
GATCAGCGCCGCCTGATCTATCTGCCCGTTGGCGTGAGACGCAAACCCCGCGAGCGGTGCAGGGATTTGCGTGATCTTCTTGCTGTTTTCATCGGTGCTTCTTCATCGGCAATTCGCGCCAACGTGCTGCGACGGAATGGGCAATCGGTTCCAATGAAAAAGGAAGTGCGTCCCACGCTAGCGTGACGACCTTCACGCGGAATCCGATTCAAGAACATGCCATGACGAAATACCTATGACGAAGAATAGAAAACAACCTTGCGTGATCGCTCACCGAGGAGCGAGCGGTTATGTGCCCGAGCATACGCTGTTGGCAAAGGGGATCGCTCATGCCATGGGCGCCGATTTCATCGAACAAGATGTCGTGCTGAGTAAAGACGGGGTTCCCGTTGTGTCGCATGACGTGCATTTAGATACCGTCACCAATGTCGCGAAAGTCTTCCCGCATCGCCGGCGAAGCGATGGACGTTACTACGTGATCGACTTCACAGTCGCTGAGTTGAAAACGCTTAGTGTTTACGAGCGATTCGATCGTGTCAGCGGCAAACCGGTTTTTCCGACACGCTATCCGACCGGCGAAGGGGAGTTTCGAATCGTAACGCTCGCCGAAGAGTTGCGGTTCATCCAAAATCTCAATCGAACGACCGGACGGGAAGCGGGCGTCTATCCAGAAATCAAAAGACCGTTGTGGCATCGTGAGCAAGGCGTGGAGATCACTCCGGTGGTGCTCCGTGTGCTCGAGGAATTTGGATACGCCGATCCGGAAGACCGCTGTTTTCTGCAGTGTTTTGACTCGGAAGAGGTGGTCGCTGTGCGTGAGCGGCATGGGTACCGTGGCCGGTTGGTTCAGTTGATCGGCAGCGGGCACGACGTCGAATCGGGAACCGACTACAACCGATTGAAGTCACACGAGGGATTGGCGGAGATCGCAAAGGTGGTTGACGGCATTGGGCCATCTCTGCCGGCGGTGTTAACGACGATCGAGGAGGAAGGGGACAGTCGACTGGCTTCGACCGGACTCACCGAGATGGCGCATTCGTTCGGTTTGCTCGTTCATCCATGGACATTCCGCGTGGACGCTTTGCCGAGCGTCGTGTCGTCGGGTCAGGCTTGTTTGGATGCGTGTTTTCAAACGGCGGGAATTGATGGGTTGTTTGCGGACCAACCCGATACGGTTGTCCGTTACCTAAGATCTCTGAGGGAGGTCGGTTCATGAAGTACATTTTGGCGTTGGATCAGGGGACGACGAGCAGTCGTGCGATCCTGTTTGATCATGCGGGGCAAATGGGTGGAGTTGCTTCCAAAGAGCATCGGCAGATTTTTCCGAGTTCCGGTTGGGTTGAACACGACGCGGTCGAAATTTGGGAAGCGCAGCGAGACGTCGCCCGACGCGTTCTCAAAGAGAACCAAATTGATGCCGATGACATCGCAGCGATCGGGATCACCAACCAACGCGAAACCACCGTGTTGTGGGATCGCAAAACCGGAGAGCCGCTTCACAATGCCATCGTTTGGCAGGATCGACGCACGGCAGAGTACTGCGACCATCTCCGGCAGGAAGGGCATGCCACATCGATTGCCGAAAAGACAGGATTGGTCATTGACCCCTATTTTAGTGGCACCAAGTTGCGGTGGTTGCTCGATCAAATCCCGGACGCTCGTAAAAGAGCAGACCGCGGTGAGTTGGCGTTTGGCACCATCGACAGTTGGCTGTTGTGGAAACTCAGCAAAGGACAGTTGCATGTCACGGATGTCAGCAACGCGTCGCGGACGATGTTGTTTAATTTGCGGACGCAGTCGTGGGATGAGGAACTGCTGAACCTGCTCGAAATACCCGCGAGTGTGCTTCCCGAGGTGCGCCCATCGAGCTGCGTTTACGGTGAGTGTTCGCCTGAAATTTTGGGACGGCCGATTCCTTTGGCGGGATGTGCAGGCGACCAGCACGCTGCGTTGTTTGGTCAAAACTGCACCCAGCATGGGATGGCGAAAAACACCTACGGAACCGGTTGCTTCGTTTTGATGAACATCGGCGACGAAGCGGTTTCATCGAAGTGCAACCTGTTGACGACAATCGCGTGCAGCGGCGAACCCAAACCGCGATTCGCTCTCGAAGGCAGTATCTTCACTGCGGGCTCGGCGGTTCAGTGGCTGCGTGACGGTTTGGGCGTGATCGAATCGTCTGCGGATGTGCTGTCGCTCGCCGAGTCGGTGCCGGACACCGGCGATTGTTATTTGGTTCCCGCTTTCGCCGGACTCGGTGCACCACACTGGGATCCCTACGCACGCGGAGTCCTCGTTGGCATTTCGGGCGGGACCACGGCGGGACACATCGCGCGGGCGACATTAGAAGGAATCGCATTCCAAGTCGCCGACGTGCTCGAGGCGATGAGCGATGACGCCGGCGTGTCTGTGCGGGAGTTGCGGGTGGACGGCGGGGCGAGTGTGAACGATCTGTTGATGCAGTTTCAAGCTGACATTTTGCAGGTGCCGGTTGTGCGACCCAACGTGATCGAAACGACAGCGATCGGGGCCGCTTTCCTCGCCGGGTTGGCGGTCGGTTTTTGGAATGGTATCGACGAGGTCGAGTCGATTTGGAAAAGCGAGCGTGTCTTCGAACCGTCCATGCCCGCGGCCGATGTGACTCGACAGAGAGAACGATGGCGTCAGGCGGTAGAGCGTAGCCGAGGATGGCAACAACATGAATCGTGAATCTTTGCTGCAGGCGATCTCGGGTAACAATAAGGCCTATGACGTGGTCATCATCGGTGGTGGTGCGACCGGTGTCGGTATCGCGCTCGATGCGGCGGTGCGCGGGCTTTCAACGTTGCTGCTCGAACAATCTGATTTCGGGAAAGGGACGTCGAGTCGCAGTACGAAATTGATTCACGGTGGCGTTCGGTACCTGCAACAAGGCGATATTGCGATGGTTCGCGATTCGCTCCGCGAGCGGGCTCGTTTGCAACAAAACGCACCGCATCTTGTGCGTCCGTTGCCGTTTATCGTCCCCTGTGAATCGCTGTGGCAGCGGTTCATGATGCGGACCGGTTTCTTTCTTTATGACTTCCTCGCAGGACGGAGTCGGTTCCCGAGGGCCCGTGGTAAGAATGCGGAAGCGTCCCGAGAGATGGTTTCCACGGTGCGTGCCGAGCGGTTGCGTTGGGGAGGCGTCGTTTACTTTGACGGGCAGTTTGATGACAGCCGTCTGCTGATTCACATGGCGATGTCAGCGATCGATCATGGAGCGTCGTTGTTGAACTACTGCCGCGTTACCGGATTGAACAGTGATGAGGAACACAGTGTCAGTGGCGTCGAATTCGTCGACGAAGAAACCGATCGGCGGATGAGTGTTCGCGCGAAGTGCGTGATCAACGCGACCGGTCCCTTTTGTGACACCGTTCGGCAGATGGACGATCAGTCCTCACCGCGAATCATCGCGCCGAGTCAGGGCGTGCATATCGTGTTGCCACGTGAGTTTTTGCCGGGCGAGACAGCGGTGATTGTTCCGAAAACGTCCGATGGTCGGGTGCTGTTCTTAATCCCTTGGCATGAGCACGTCGTCGTCGGCACGACGGACACGCCGATCGATCAGGCCACGTTGGAGCCACTCGCCCAAGAGAGCGAAATTGAGTTTCTGCTGCAGACCGCCGCCGACTATCTGACTCGCGCTCCGCGTCGTGAGGATTGCTTGAGTGTGTTTGTTGGTGTCCGACCTTTGGTCAGTCCGCCGTCGGGGGCGGGCGAAGAAACGAAATCGTTGTCGCGCGACCACACGATTTTGATCTCAAAGAGCGGGTTGATCACAATCACCGGTGGGAAATGGACGACGGTCCGAAAAATGGCGGAGGACTGCGTGGATCGAGCCATCGCTCATGCGGGCTTGCGTGCGAACGGCAAATCAACCGTTGATTTAAAGCTGCATGGTGCGACCGAGGCACCCGACGCATCGGTTTACGGTACCGATGAAACAGAGATTGAAAAGCTCGTCAAAGAGTCACCTGATCTCGGTCGTCAACTGCATCCCGAGTTGGCTGTTCGAGCCGTGGATGTCGTGTGGGCGGTGCGACGCGAGATGGCCCGGACCGTCGATGACGTTCTCGCACGCCGCACGCGTGCATTGTTTCTCAATCGAACCGCCGCCGAAACGATCGCACCGGAAGTGGCACGGATCATGGCGGAAGAGTTGGGCAAAGACGCCCCGTGGGAGCAGCAGCAACTCGCGGAGTTCGGCGACGTTGCGGCTCATTTCAGCATGCCAGCACAGTAAACTGCCGCAGCCGGCGGCCTGTTCGAAGGCGACGGGTGATCTCGGAGAGTCAATGCGGCGTTAGACGCTAGTCGCTAGCGACTTGTTCGCGTTGTTGGACCGTTTGGTCGCAACCATGTCACGGAATTGAAGACGCAGGTTCTTTAGCCAGAACAACAGGTACACGTTCGCCACAACCGACAGCAGCAACAATGCGTTGAAGATCGGTTGTGCGGCGACTTGTTCGGGCGTGTAGGCAGAGTCACGTGAACGATCCGTGAGTGCGGAATTGGTGGACGTGTGTCGATCCGATCTCGTAGCTCGATCCGACGAGGAGTTCTTCCGGTCTTCGCTGCTGTTGGAAGTAATGTTGGACGCGTTGCCGGAATTTGACGCGTTGTTTTGCCCGGTTAGGCTCGCCAAGCGTGGGTCGGGGTATTGCGGGTAGCCAGGCATACCCGGGGCGAGTGTTGGGCTCAAATTGGGCTGGGCTCCGTTGCCTGCAACGTTAGGACCGCCTGGGTAAGGTGAAGTCGGGTACTGCGACGTTGGATATTGCGACGTTGGATATTGTGATGTCGGGTACTGTGATGTTGGGAACTGCGATGTCGGAAATTGGGACATCGGAAATTGGGTTGTCGGTCGTTGCCCGTTGTTGGCGTACTGGCCCGTGTTCGGCGCCAGCGGTGGTTGCACGAGTTGGGACGCACCGCCGTTGGTGTTTGTGTTGCCCGGGTAACCGTTATTGAAATTCGATGTGTTGCCGAGAGCGGGAGGTCCGGTGGTTGCTACGGAGGACGACCGATCCATCTGGTTGGCATAGAGGCCGCTGTTGGGTTGGTTGCCGGTCTGCCCGTAGAGGTTCTGGTTAGATCGACTGTCGTTTGAGTTGGAATTCGGTCCGCTCATCGTGTCCGTTGCGGAGAGCAGGCGGCCTTGTCGATCGACACGTCGGCCGTATTGGTCGAGGCGGTAGCCCTGTTTATCAACGGGATAGTTTTCCGCGTCAAAGCTGTAACCGTTCTTCGGCAGGCGGGCGGCTTGGGCGGGCGTCAGGTTGGGATCGTACTCGACGTTTGACGAGCTGCCGTTGGATGTCGTGTTCGCGGTTCGTTGGTTTGAATCAGGATAGCTCGCATTCGCGTAAGTCGAACGAGACGAGTTGTCTGCCGAGCGACTGTTCGCACCGGCCGAATCCGATTGCAGGCCTGAGGGGAGTCGGCCAAAGTTGCCGCTCGCGAGGGCCCCGCCGTTGGTAGAACTGCTGTTGTAGGAATCAACCGGGTCGGTCGATGGTCGTCGACGCGAACCGTTGCGTAGGTCGTACCAATCGTCCGATCCCGATGTGGTCGACGCGGAACGTGAGGCGGAGGTGGTGGAGGTCGATGGCAGGCCTGCTCGCGAGGTTGCGAATGGAGTGGCGTTGCTGTCCGTGCTCGGAAAACCCGAGCGGGTGTTGGTGCTTCGGTTGTAAGGATCGGTCGACGGACGAGATGCCGAGTCGGTTGCCGAGTAGTTGTTTTGTCCGAGCCGGGACCGCGGATCGTCGGGATCGTTTGCGGCGGTGTTGTTGTTGAACAGTTGGCTCGCCGAGTCCCGCAGGTTGTTGGCTGTCGCTTGCATTTGGGCGGACGCGTCCTGACCGAGGCGATCGGTGGCGTTGTTGAGCGTTTGCTCCATCTGCTGACGACTCGTGTCGACGGCTCCCCGAAATTGGTTGGCCATGTCGTTGGCGGCGTCTTGGGCCGTTTGGCTGAAGCTCGTGCTCGGCGGGGCGGAGTTGGTGGCCGGCGTCATGCCGAAGCCACCGGGCAAGTTCATGCCGTCGCTCTGCGGATCGGGTTTCATGACCGAGGTGGTGGCCGACGCGAATCCAGGAATCGGGCGTGCCACCGACGGGTCGCCCATTGCCGGAATTGGCACGGGGTTGCGGTCGGACGCCGCAATGCGATCGGATGCCGTTGAGGAAGGCGACGTGGATCGATCGCTGTGGTTGGAACCGGCGGTGGTCGAGCGAGAGATGAAGTTCGGTGTGACGCGGGGCACCTGACCGTGGCCGATGCGGATCACCACTTCGCTGACGTGCGAACGGATTTCCGGCGGGATC
>JBICHZ010000034.1:0-66580 GCA_043101355.1 Rhodopirellula sp. JB044 | reverse complement strand
GATCCCGATCGCCGCGCAACGCTCTCGCGGCTGATCACTCAATGTCACCGCGTACCGGAACATCTCCATCCGCCGCCGGACCGACCGGGTCGCCAACGCCGACAGGATGTCTTCTGTGTGAACGTAATGGGTGTAGATCGTCCCGCGGGTGCACTGCATCTCGGGAGCAATCGGCTCCATGCTGACCGCGGCGAGCCCCTTCTCTCGCACCAACGGGTACGCGGCATCGAGAATCCGGCCACTTCGAGCACGAATCTCCCTCTGCTTCGCCGACAAGACCGGCGAAGCGGGAGCGTTGAGACGTTTCGTCGATGGGGAAGGGGCAGACATGCCACCAATATGATCGCAATATCAAAAATGACAACGCGCCATTTTTGACAAAACGTCAAATTATTGGTTCTTTAGCGAGTCGCGGATTTCCCGCAGCAGCAAAATGTCCTCGCTCGGGACCGCTTTTTCCTCCTCCGGTTGCTCCCCTTCCATCTGTGACCTCGCCGCATTGATCGCCTTGATCATCACGAATAACGCCGCCGCGATCAGCAAGAATTCAAACACCGTCTGCACGAACGGTCCGTAGTTGAGGATCGGATAGTCCTGCACCAACATCACCGGATCGCCATTCTCGAGCGTCTCCATCGTGCCGTCGGGTTTCAGTTTCGGGCTCTCTGTTTTGATCGTGTAGGCGGCTTCCTTGAAATTGATTCCAAACCTCGCCGTCAAAAGATTGATCGGCGGCATGATGACGTTGGCAACGAGAGACGAAACGATCTTCCCAAACGCACCTCCGATCACGACGCCAACGGCCAAATCGACGACGCTGCCCCGCATCGCGAAATCCTTGAACTCTTTCAACAAACTCATGTCAACAGTCCCACGCTCATCCCTATGAACACGACCGCGTCGGTGACACCACCGAAACCATCAACAAGTATGGAGCGTCCGCGCACGACAGAAAAGCAGACGCGTCTGCGCAGGATCGCGATGATCACCGCTCGTGGCGTTCGCTACACCCGCCGTCACAAACCACGCGGCGACACACTCAAATTATCACTGCGGCGAATTCTCAAACCGACAATGCGAGAAACATCATCATCCCGGACGACAACGTGGCGGCACCGACCATCGACCAACCGGCCGCTCCACGAAGGGTAACACCCATCGGTTGTCGGATTCGAATCCACGATTCACGAAAACACATTGCCGCGGTCGATTCCGTCAAAGCACCGGAATCAGCGGTCGCCAAACGCACTCCCTCACAGAGTACCACCGGTGGCATCAGCATTCGCCAAAGACTTCCTACCACGATCGTCGCCAACGCAAACGCGGCCGCCCATCGCATGTCGCTATCGGACAACTTCCAAACGCTTGGTTGTGAAATTTCGATCGATTGAGAAATCACCTCGGCACGCTTACTGACCTGTGACTCATACGACGCCAGCCAACGCTCCGCTTTGGCATCGCGTGAACCCCAGTACTCACGCCAACGCGCTGCCGGATTCGACGAGGGCACGTCCGCGTCGCCCGAGTTTCCTACGCCGGAATTCGACGCGACCGCCTCCCCGTTTTGTGTAACAACGGACTGCCGCAGCGACACAGTACGAAACGGATCTTGTCCCGCCGGATCCATTGGCTGTTTTTGGTCAAATGACTCCGCATAGACTCGCGACGTCTCCTGGTACCAACGAACGAGGCCGACCTGTGGCGATACCGGCCCGATCATTTTCCGAACCATGTCGTTTCGCAATTGGTCTTTCGATCGTGACCAGTTTGCAATCACGAAACGCTGAACTTCACCACCAGGCGGATTAACGCAAACCTGGTAGGTCCGAACGCTTGAGTTGCACAGTTGGAGCAATTCTCGCGACCTCGCGACCGAACAAACCAGCACGAACGACGCCAGAGCAACCAGCACTATGTCGATCAGAAACGAGCGTGTTAGGATCTTCAACGGAGAACACACCCAAATTGAGTCGGGATTCGTGGACATCCTTGTTATCGGCTCGCCCTCAAACGAAGGTCCAGTAAACTTATACCGATTAAGACAATTGGCACGGTAACAAGAAGCGATGATTGACTTTCAGATCAAAATATGTGGCGTCCGCACCGAAGCCGACGTTCGTGCGTGTGAAACTGCCGGGGCCGATTGCGTGGGCCTCAATTTTTTTGCAAAGAGCGTCCGTTACCTAGCACCGGACTCACCCGCGACACTCGCCGTCAATCAAAGTGCCGCGCGAGCAGGAATCGTTCGCGTCGGCTTGTTTGTCAACGAAAAGGTCCACGAAATCCTGCGGATCCAAAACCTCCTCCACCTCGACGCGGTGCAACTGCACGGCGACGAAACCGTTGCCGACGCGGAGCAGTTGCTCGACGCGAAAATTCCGGTGATTCGCGCGATCCGCCTGCCCACGGCGGCCCTTTCTCCCGAAGAAATCGCCGTAAAAATCGGAAAGTGGGCAGACGTACCGGTCACCTTGCTACTCGACGCCGACGCGGGCGCTCAATTCGGTGGCGGTGGCAAACAACTCCACTGGCCATCGATCGCCTCGTGGGCGGAGAACTCATCTCAACCGTCCAGCCAACCGAGCTGGATATTGGCCGGCGGACTCAACAGCGAAAACGTCTCCAAGGCGATTCAGACCAGCGGCGCCACCCGCGTCGATGTCGCCAGCGGGGTGGAATTACCCAAAGGAACCAAATCACCCGAACTGATTCAAAAATTCGTGTCCCAGTGCGGCCTAAGGGGCGTTGACGTGGAGCGATAACTTTCGCACACTCTCCCCTCTGCAAAAAAGCACCACGCGAAACAAAAGCGGCCGTGGCGGAACTGGCAGACGCGCTAGGTTGAGGGCCTAGTGGGAGTTAATCCCGTGGAGGTTCGAGTCCTCTCGGCCGCATCCGAAAATCACCGTTGTCGGCGGTGTCCAATTTGACCTCGAAGGACTTAGGGCAGACCCGCTCTGAGTCCTTTTTTTGTTGGTCAGCCAAGTTCAGTGGCAGATCGGTAATGAGCGTGGCGTTGCCCTGCACCTGCGATGCTTTCACGCCCTTGGCGTTTTAGCCATTACCGATGGTCGTACAAAGCGATCACCGACGAGATGGGCGACCTCAATTAGCAAACCGATCGCGTCTCGATCGTGCGCCCCGACTGCTTTTATCACAGTAGGCAACAACAGTTTGCCATTCTTCGAAGCAATGTCGACCCAATATGTCGACCAACTCATCGACCACCAATCCCGGTTCCCCGCAAAGCACATTCGGGTTGTAAGTCGACAAACCGATCAAGTCATCTGGTTGCCATCGCGACGGCAGAATCTTCGCGTTGCCCTCTCGTAGTCAGGGCCGCCGTTTCATCGCCATCGAGCCGTTGGCACGACGGTCGGTCGATAACCATCCCACCTTCGGGACGGTGATTGTACAAAACGAACGATCACGCCGAGGCCGTTACAGCCTTTCATCAATGCCTCGAAATGAATCAATGCCAAGAAACGGAACGGCACATTCTCATTCCGAACAAGAGTGTCCAAGTGACTCCTTCTAAATAATACGAGCGTGGGAAAAGCTTCACGCATCGATTGCAAGGCCGACGATGTATGGCACTACTAGGGAGGAAGAGCCGTTTGCCTGCCCCCTTCGTTTCTACCCACGGGCGGTTCCCCGACCCCGAACCCTCAACAGGCTATTGTATTACCAATACAACAAATTGATCTACCATTGTGGGGCTGCAGCGGAGCCCGCTTCACCACTGACAATTCAAGGGTATCTGTTATGATTAAAAATTCGAGTCGACTTCACCGAGGTTTTACCTTGGTGGAACTATTAGTTGTGATCGCCATTATCGGCGTGCTAGTCGGTTTATTGCTGCCCGCCGTTCAAGCGGCTCGTGAGGCGGCTCGACGGATGAGCTGCAGCAACAACTTCAAACAAATCGGGTTGGCACTGCACAACTACCATTCCGCGTACAAGCAGTTGCCACGGCACATGGGCGGCTCGCGTTCGCCCACGAACAAACAATGGTACTCAGGTGGTGACGGTGCTCAGGCCGCCAACGCATCTTCGTTGAGTATCTTCGTCGGAATGCTGCCGTTCATCGAGCAGCAAGCATTGTGGGAGCAGATCTCCAACCCCAACAATACTTACTGGAACGGGTCGTCCGTGGTCAGCCCGATGCCGACGAGTCCCTGGAATTCAATGGGACCGTCTCCTCACGAGTCGCGGTACGTACCGTGGCGGACTCAGGTTCCCGGCTTTCGCTGCCCGAGTGATCCTGGTCAAGGTGAACCCTCCTATGGGCGAACCAACTATGCGGCATGCTTAGGTGACGGAATCAGTTATTCCTCAACAGGCGTCGGCTCGTACAACTCCGCCGGATGGCTCGACGAGGTTTCCGTCGGTTCGAACGCATGGCAAACCCCGGAAGGACGCTCACGCTATACCCGCGCGGGTTGTCGCGGGATATTCGTTCCACGGCAAGACATGCGGTTTCGCGATGTACTCGACGGACTCGCCAACACGATCATGGCCGGCGAAATCGCGACTGACCTAGGTGATCTCGACAAACGGACCATCCCGATGCGAACCGGCAGTCACAACAGTGCCACTTCCGGTCCTCTTCGCGAGCCCGACGCGTGCACGGATCTCGGTTACATTGATCCCGAGCGGCCTCAATTCTGGGACGGATCGCGAGCGTATTCCGGATCGGGTTCACCGAGCAACGGCCAAGTCGAACGCCCTCAATTCGGACGCGGTTATCGCTGGGCGGTTGGCTCGCCGACCATGACCGGCATGTTGACCGTGCTGCCACCAAACCGAGAACTGTGTAACGCCTACAACCACGATGGCGAGTCCACCGCGACGGCGAGCAGTCGTCACCAAGGCGGTGTCCATGTACTCATGGGTGACGGAGCGGTGAGGTTCATCACCGATTCGATCGAAGCAGGTGATTCGAGCGCCGACGGCATCTTCCTCAACAATCAACCCGGTGGACCAAGTCCGTACGGTTTGTGGGGCGCGCTGGGATCGCGTGCTGCGAAAGAAGTCATCGACGAAGAGTTCTAATTCGCGATCACTGCACTGAACCGCGATCGCACCGCGACGGGTAAACCCTTATTCGCGCCACCGGATATCGGAGCGGCAACGTTGCTCCGGTATCCGTCGTGTTCCGATGGCGATACCCTCAAACGCCTTTCGCGGTTTCGCTGAACTCTTTCCACATCGGTTGCCATCGTGTCGGCTCCGGTGCTTATCTTTCACTTTGCACACTCTTTCGATGGAATTGCTATGTCGTTAACACGTTTCGCATTGGCCTGTTTTTTGGCTTTGTCATTTTCTTGCGTAATCGGCTGTAGAGACAGCCAAGAACCCCAACTCATTGAGGGCCCTGTCATGGAAAACGGCGGAATGTCCGAAGAAGAACTAAACTTCGACACACCGGAAGAAGAAACCTCTGGCGCTTACTAGGGAACAAGGTGTCAAACACTGTTTTATCGCCCCACCAACGTTCGTGATGGCGATCCAATGCAGTTTCCAGTGACCGACGCGTTTCACGATGCAACCTCGCGAAACGCGTCCTGGCGTAATGCCAACCAACGTCGACTCCACATCAATCCCCGCGAGAACCGACGGTCTCCTAATCCAACCACCGTCGCCCCCAAACACTCTCGGCGACGCTTCTCACGAAACGAACGATCAAACCGTTTCGGTGCCGACTGCCCTCTCTGTCACGCAATCGCTACACAAACGCAAACGCGATTTTGGATACGCTGCTCGGCAGCGAACTCAACGCGTTTTCGCAGTGATCCGTCACCGTCGACAAACGCCTCACCAAAGCAGTCGCGAGAACCGGAGGATGAGCGAGATTCGCTCGCTGTAGCTCAGGTTGATGCCCCCATTTTCTTGAGCCCATGACTCCACGCGCTGACGGACCAACAGTGTTGCTTCCCACCGCCAATTCGCGCGAGTGTTCACCTGGCCCGTTGGCGATATACTGAAGCAAGGACGACACGAATACCATTGTCTCCGGTCGTTCAAAGACAGAATCACCGCCGCGAACGCCCCCACCGACAGCACTGCACCCGCACCCACCGGCCATCCTTTCACGCGCATAAGTAGCATTGACGCGTTGGGACACTACAGGGCCAAATGACGTCCTATGAGAAGTTGATCTTCATGGCGTCTTCTTGCCGAGACGACGGTTAGACGCCGTTTGAACCTGGAAGCGCGTCCATGCTCAAGGTGAGCCGGACTCGCTCGTTGTTAGTAAAGACGAACGATAGCGTTTGAAAAGGCGAATCCGAACCACACTACCAAACACCGCAAGGTCTACACTTCTTGCCTGTCCCCTTTTACAAGCTGAATGCTGACACGATCAGGATTCGAGTAATGAATCCTGCAACGATGATCCGCTTTAAATCACCGGAACGACATGACTTCGGTCACGTTTGGAAATCAAAACATTGAGTTGAAATGCCCTATCGCAATGCCTTCGTCACCGGAGCCACCGGACTGCTCGGTGGCTACATCGTGGAAACGCTGATTTCTCGAGGGACACCCGTTCGCGCGATTGTGCGTAACGGAAGCGATACGCGACTTCTCGAAAAGCTCGATGTCTCACTCACCCGCGGTGACCTCGCCGACGAAGAATTCACGCACCATGCCATCGCCGACGCTGACGTGGTTTACCACTGCGCCGGCCGTACAACCAATTGGGGACCTTGGGAAGATTTCCAACGAGGCAATGTCGAGGTCACTCAAAACGTTGCCAACGCCTGCCAACATCATGGAGTCGCTCGTCTCGTCCACGTCAGTTCGATCGCGGTCTACGGGCACCCGCCATTGACCTCAGGTCTGATCGATGAAAATGCCTCTCTCGGCCAGAACCTATGGTCACACGATCACTACAACAACTCCAAAATCGCCGCCGAAAATACGGTCAGCCAACTCGGTGATCGAGCAACGGTCGTTCGCCCAACATGGTTTTACGGTCCACGGGATCGAGTCTTCATCCCTCGCGTCGTGAGCACGCTGAGAAAGAAGGCCGCATGGATTCTTGGAAAACGCGACCAGAAACTCAACGGCCTCTACGTTACCGACGTAGCCGACGCGTGCGTGGAAGCAGCCATGCGAGACGAGGCAGCGGGCAAGGCTTACAACCTTTGCAACCATGACGGTATCAGCCAACAAGAGCTGTTCGATATTCTTTGCGAAGCGTTTGGTTGCCCAAGAGTTCGGCGACGCATCCCGTTGGGTGTCGCTCGTGCTTACGCACATTTCGTCGAAACCACCGCAAGGCTCAAGCGTCAAGACTCACCTCCTCCAATCTCGCGGCATTCCCTCTCGGTTTTGTCCCGACCACTGATCTTTAGCAATCAACAGGCGCAGCGAGATCTCGATTGGCAACCGAAGGTGAACCACCGGGAAGGTTTGGCACGAACGATCAAATGGATTCGACGTGGGTCACCGCCAGACGAAACCTCAACGGCCACCCCAACGCTCACAGAGATCGACGGAACATTCTTCTAATCCCTCCGAGTCCGCTGCGAACGTCACCACCGACAAACGCATCTACCGGCAATCAAACAGCGATCGATCCGCCAAGCGCCCAATCCGCCTGGTGCCACCCATCATCCGCCATCACCTTATTAAGCATCCACCAAAGACAGAGCCAAGCAGAGGCACGACTCTAGCAACAAGCCTGCAGTCGACCCAAACGCTGCCTCCAAGCCAGCCGATGTGCGCACGCACTCGGCCTTTGGGCGTGATGAATTGCAGACCGAGTTGGCGATTTCACTCGAGGGCGGTTACGGCAACCGCACGAAGGACTACAGCGCCGGCCATTGGATGGTGGCGCCGCCCATTTCTTAACCGCCCTGGCGCCGACTACGAGGCAAAACAAGCCTTGCCGAGGTTTTGGCCACGGTAGTAATGGCGGTCGGTCTGTTCGGCGTGTTCTCGCATCGATTCCGGTCGCCCGACACACACGCTCTTGCCAAAGTACTTTTGCCAGTCCCAAACCAGATCACGCCACATCGAAGCGTCGATCCCCACATCCGCCAAAGTTTTGGCGATCGCTTTTGGAATCTCCTGCACCGCAGTCGCGCCGGCTTCGGTTCGCTTCGCCGTCCATTCCAGCAGACGCTTGTACTGGCTCAAGTTCAGATGCAAGAAGCCTTTGTCGCTGCTTCGCAAACCACCATCGTGAACCTCGGGTTGATCCGACAAAACATCAGGCTTTAGCCGCAGAGGGCTCAGCCAACCGTCGCGTCGGATGCGTCTTCCGGTCGGGTTTTTGCGTTTCGCTTTGCGTTCTTCGCGAAGTGCTTCGACCGGAGTGTCTCGGATCTTGCGGGCAGCCTCCTCCGTGGGGATCGGCTTTAAGTCAAACGCGGCCGACGGGATCTTCTCGCCCTTGCTGCCTTCGATGCGGTCGTAAGCGCTCGTGTGGACACTTTCCTCGGGGCTTTCGGCGATTGCCGCCCGAACCGGATTCAGATCCACATACATGCTGCAGGCCAGCAAGCCAGCCTCGTCCACAATCCGTTGGGCTTTGAACCGTCCCTCCCAGAAGCGTCCTGTGCATTCGTCTTGCTTGTTCGCCATCCGGGCGATCGGTTCGGCCAATGCCCGCATGAACCAAGAGATGTCCGACAGTCGCTGCCGAACTTCGGCGAGTCGTTCTTTATCCCGCACCAGCGTTTTGACGTCGTTCTCGGTCGGTTCGGCAAGGTGTTCTTCCAGTCGACGTCCGGGGAACACCCTCAGCCACCGGATCGCGACCTCTTCATCAGACCACTGAGCACAGACATCCGGCCGATTGCGAAGGATTTGGTGCATGTGATTGCTCATGACCGCATAAGACAGCACATCGACGGCGAAAACCGACGCGAGAGCCTCCATCCGTCGCCGGATCCACTCCTTGCGGAACGAGTAATCTTTCCCGGTGGCGTGATCGATCCCCGCCAAGAAAGCCCGCCGCACACATCGCTGGACGACATGGACGATACAGACATCGCTCGAATGAAACTGTTCACATCGCTGAGGCCGCGGCATTTCAAATCTCCAGTCAAAAGGGACAGTCACCACCCTACCCACCCCACAACCCGCTGTCAACGCATGGTGGGTGGCACCATCATGAGAAGCTAAAAGGGACAGTCACCACCCTACCCACCTCACAACCCGCTGTCAATGCATGGTGGGTGGCACCATGCGGGGGAGGTGCGGAGTCGGTATGGGTGTTCACCTGTCGGTGTTTGTCGGTGCGATCGGATTTACCGTTATGTTTGGGCGCGAACACTGGGTGGCGTGTCGCGGCGGGGAGAATCTTTTGGGGTGGGTACGTTGCTGCGTCCTAGTGTTCTGCAGATGTACCGAAGCCCCGTCTCGGCGAGCGGGATCGATCCGCGGTTGTGCGATGAGGTTTCGGCAGTACGTCTTTCCGTTTGACGAAACGACTCCATTCCATTGCCGACTCTGCTATGTCTTCCGCACCGATTCCTTGGAAATACCTGCGTAACATCCTCGTGCTGTTTGCCCCGTTGTGGGTCGGCTCGGCCATGTTGTTTGGGATCGGCGGGCTCGCAGTGGCGGTCCTGTCGAGCGATCGATGGTTGGCCCGTCAACCTTTGGTGTTGCGAGACGAGGCGAACGGCGCGGTTGATCGGCTCGGGCGTTTCGGTAGCCAGACGGAACTCAAGGCTGCTCAGGAAACCATTCTCGAAGTCGCACAGAATCCGGAGGTCGTCGCGTCCGCGCTCCGGCAACTCGGTCCGCCCGACGGTGGCAACGATCCTTCTTATCCGACGCCGAGTGAAGTGGATGATGTCGTCAAGGAATGCGTCAACGTGGTCGCGCCACAAGGACGTGAGTTCGGAAACACCGAGGTGGTTTACCTTGCAGTGGAAGCCGAAACTCAGAAGCGTGCAGGCGAGTTCTGCCGCGTGTTGTTGGATAGTTTGACGTCTCACCTGCGTGAGGTGCGTCGGATTCGTGCCGACAGCGTGATCGTCGAGTTGACCCACGCGAGAGATCTCGCGCGACAAAAACTCGACGCTGCTCTCGGTCGCATGCGTAAGATCGAATTGGAGGTTGGTGCCGACCTCGGAGAGCTTCGCAACCTTAACGATACGATTTCCGGAGACGGTGCGAGTCGTCGGACGATGCAAGAGATCGAACGCGAACTGCAAATCGCCGAGTTGGAAATGCGGCGACTCGAGGCGATGTACGAGTTGTTGCTCGCCGGCTCGAAGAACGCCCGCACGTTATTGATCAGCGGGGATGAGTTGCTTTCAAGTCAGCCGTCCCTGCAACGGCTCAAAGACGGGTTGATCGATGCTCGGATCGAAGCCAGTCGTCTGGCGAGCGTTTACACGACCGAGCACCCGCGACGCCGAGCAGCCATCACGACCGAACGAGAAATCGAACAACGCATGCTCGAGGAAGCCCGTCACGCGTTGAAGGCGATGGAACCGACGTTGCGACTGAGCACCGAGCGTGTTCGTCGTCTGCGTGAGCAGCATGCGGACCTCAGCGAGAAATTGACGCGGCTCGCGGGCGTGCGAACGGGGTACTCCAAACTCGACTCTGAGATCCGTGCATTGACCGAAAACCTTGCCCGCGCCGAAGACGCGCTCAGCAAAGCACAGGCGAGCCGATCGGCAGCCCTTTCAACGAACCTGCTTTCCGAACTCGGACCGCCTCAGGTGGGTGATAAGCCCGAGGGGATGTCCGGTTCGATGACCACGCTCGGTTCGATGATCGCCGGTTTGGTATTTGGTTTGGGAACGGTGTTCCTCGTCGCGCCCGGGCCGACCGGTCCAACGTTTGGACGTCGTCTCGGTGATTACTTGACCGGTCGACGCAGCACGGATCCGGGAAACCACGTCCCCGGCCAACGTCCCGCCGAAGGTGTGCCGCCGGACGGGGTTGAGCGACGTCGCCGACAGGGCTAGGCATCGAGGCTCACTGCGGTCAACTGCCGCTAAGAGCTAAGAGCTAAGAGCTAAGAGCTAAGAGCCAACAGCCAACAGCCAACCGGGCGAACGTCACGTGCGTCACCGGTTCGCTTGCCCTTCCGAAAGCTCTGCGTTACCAAATTTTCAGTTCGATCACGCTGTCCGCTTCGGGGAGTGCGATCGCGGCATTCTCGAAGGACGGCGGCCCCACTGTTCCGCGGGCGGCATTACTGAATCCGTAGCGTTCGGTGGGAATCCCGAGTGCGTTTCGGTCGAGTTTGCCGGTTGAATTCATGTCGTGGTAGGCCGCGATCGCGAATTCGGCCGGCAGTTCGCTCAGGGCGATTCGGAACTCGCTGATCCCGTTGGGTGCGACGACGAGTGATTGTTTCCAATCGGCTGCTTCAGGAACGTTGAAGTCTTCTTCGTCGGCGTAAATGGCCACTCGGATTTCGCCGGCGCTGTCGGCGGCGCCGACGACACGTAGAACGAATTCGGGTTGAGTAGAGAGGACGGTTGCTTCGGCTTGTGTGGCTTGTTCAATCGCGGCGGCGCTTGGGAACGAGGGTTCGCGAAACCGGTTTTGTTGATACGCCAAGACCGCCACGCCGACCAAAAACACCCCGGCGGCGAAACACATCAGCAGCGTTCCGTGGTTGGCGTTCCATTGGTCGGAGTACGATTTCCATGAAACGTCGCCCCGCTGGTTTGCCGGCATTCTGCCTTTGGCGGTTTCGGTCGGTCGGGTAACGGGCGGATGTTCCTCGTCCACAAAGAGCTCTCCAGAAGTCACTAATTCATGTCAATTGCGGGACGCTATTTGTACCCCATCGTAGCAGTCCAGATGAATCTCAAGTTAGCCGATTGCTGTGCCTTCCGCGAACCGTGATGTTGTTCTAAACTACGGCTCGATCAGAAAAATACCCCGTGTGATGGTGGCGGCCCTTGCGACTGCGAGCTGTGAACCTGGTCAGGCCTTAACTGGAGCAGCCATAAGTGGTGTAGCTTTGTGTGAGGGTCGCCTCCACCACGCGGGTTGTTTTTTTGTCGGGGGGGAGAAGGTTACTCCGTTCCCGGTGTCGATCGACGGGGCCACTCTCGCCAGCAACAGGTAATCAATCGCCACCAATATGGGCAGTTCAGCTAGAGAGCAGGAGTCTGACAACGGTTCCTATGTCGTTGTGGCTCGTCGATATCGCCCTCGCGATTTCGGCCAACTCGTCGGCCAGGACCACGTCGCCAAGGCACTGCAGGGTGCGATTGAGACGTCTCGCGTCGGACACGCGTATCTCTTCACCGGTGCCCGCGGGGTCGGAAAAACCAGCACCGCGCGGATCTTCGCCAAGGCGCTTAACCATCCCGAAGGTCCCACCGCGAACCCAGACAGCGACAGCGATATCGCGCAGGCGATCGATTCGGGCGAAGACGTCGATGTGATCGAAATCGACGGTGCGAGTAACCGCGGGATCGATGAAATTCGCTCTTTGCGGGCGAATGTCGGCGTTCGACCGAGTCGATCTCGGTACAAAATTTACATCATCGATGAAGTCCACATGCTGACCGGGGCGGCGTTCAACGCGTTGCTCAAAACGCTCGAGGAGCCACCCGAGCATGTGAAATTCATTTTCTGCACCACCGATCCGGAGAAAATCCCGATCACGGTGCTCAGTCGATGCCAACGGTTCGATTTTGCTCCTGTCGAAAGCAGCAAAATTGTCGGACGGCTACGCGAAATCGTCGAGTCGGAAAATAATACCGCCGAAGACGAGGCTCTCGAATTGCTCGCCCGACGGGCGGCCGGTTCGATGCGTGACAGCCAATCGTTGCTCGAGCAAGTGTTGAGTTTCAGCGACGGTCATTTGACCGCTGATCAGGTCCACGCCATGCTCGGCACGGCGGACGATCAGCGTCTGCACAAACTCGCTCAGGCGTTGCAGGCTCGCGATGCCGCCGCGGCGATCACGCAGGTCGATGAAGCCGTTGCGGCCGGAGTCGACGCGGGACGATTGGCCGAACAGATGCTCGGATACCTTCGAGATTTGATGACGGTGACGGTCGGCTGCGACGCCAAAATGATGCGTTACGCGGCCGCATCCATGCACGGATCGCTCGCGGAACTCGGCCAACAATGGGGGCTGCAAACCGTGCTCGCGATCGTCGGGCTCGTGGACGAAACCCTCGTCCGGATTCGGCACAGCGTTCATTCGCGCGTGTTGCTCGAATCCACCCTGATTCAAATTTGTCACCTGCCGGACTTGCAGGCGATTGTGGATCTGACGTCGGCGGCGAAGGATGCCGGCGGCGAAAAAAAAAACGTCGTAGCGCGAGTCCCGGCTAGACCGGTTGCCAGCCCTGCTGCGGCACAAGCGAACCCGGCGACTCCGGCGAGCCAGTCGGCTCCTTCCAATTCGGTAACTCCACCGAGTTCTGCTCCGGTTGGCTCGACGCCACCCAGTTCCACGCAGCCCAGTTCCACGCAGCCCAGCCCAGTTCTGCCCGCGTCTGCTTCTTCGACCTCGGCTTCCGGGGTGGTGGGGGCGTCTCCGGTGGCGGCAGCCGTGTCAGCTCCGGCGACGGGGGAATCTGCGATTCATTCGCCGTCCACCGGATCGTCTGCGTTGGCGACTAACGCTCAACCGGCCGGCTCGCAAGGGTTGCAAGAGCGAACCCCTTCCAAAGAGCCTGCCACGGCCTCGGCCGGTTTGGACAGTGCCTCTCCGTTGACCGACGCGGAACTGCAGCCGCTGTGGAACCAGGTACTCGATGAAATGGACCCGATCACGGCGACGTTGGTGAAGGCGGCCGAAAAGGTCGGCGTTCCTCAGCCCGGCGTGCTCCAGTTGACGTTTCCCGAGGCGTCCGGGTTGGCGATGAGCCGGTGCGGGTCGACGACCAACAAAGATGAGATTGTCCGAACGGTGGCTCGCGTGACGGGGCGCCGTTTGAGTCTCGCGTTTGCGACAGGCACCAAGGCACCGGTGGTGGCTCAGGCGGTGGCGAAACCGAAGGCAAAGAACCGAATGCAGCGGATGCGGGAAATCGAATCCAATCCGATGGTCCGAGCGTGTATCGATCTGCTCGGCGCCGAAATCGTTCGCATCGACACGCCGCGAAACTAACCCCATTTTCTTCATTTCCTCGATAGGACTCATTTCATGTTCAAAGGACTCGGAAACCTCGGCAATATCGCTTCCATGGTTGGCAAGCTGCAGGATCTGCCGCAACAAATGCAGGACCTGAATGAACGGATGAAGTCCGAACGTGTAACGGCGAGCTCCCCGTGCGGACACGTGTCGGTCACGATGAACGGTGTCGGGGAAGTGCAGTCGGTCGATGTCAGCCCAGAGGTCTTCGGCGGGGAAGGCGGTTCCGTGGTCGCCCCCGAAACGCTCGGCCAGGCGATCCAAGAGGCGACGAACTCGGCCGGTTCGGAAGCGAAGCAGCTCTACGCCGGAGCCGTTCACCAACTGGCCTCGAATCTCGATCTGAACATCCCCGGCATGGACGGACTGTTGTCGAGTTTGACCGGCGGCAACGGATGAGCGGTCATGCCGGTGCGGTCTCGCAACTGGTCGATCGGCTAAGCCAATTGCCCGGTATCGGCCGTAAAAGTGCCGAGCGTTTGGCGTTTCACCTGCTGCGTGTCCGCGAGGACGAAGCGTTGGCGTTGTCGGACGCGATCCGTCGAGTGAGAACCGACGTTCGCTACTGCGCCGATTGCTACAACCTGTCCGAAAAGGAACTCTGCCAAATCTGCGCCGATCCGAAACGCGACCGCACTCGGTTGTGTGTGGTCGAGCAGCCGCGGGATCTACTCAGCCTGGAGGCGTCGGGCGCTTACAAGGGCCTGTATCACGTTTTGCTCGGCCGAATCGCGCCGCTCGACGGGGTGACGCCCGACCAACTCACGATCGATTCGTTGGTCGATCGTGTGCGGACGGGAAACTTCTCGGAAATCATCATGGCGACGAATCCGACGGTCGAGGGCGACGGCACTTCGTTGTACCTGTCCAACCAACTCGGCGAGTTCCCCGTGGAGATCACCCGCCTAGCGCGAGGGATCACTGCGGGAAGTGTCCTGGAATATGCCAACCGAGAGATCATCGCCGACGCGCTCACCGGACGTCAAAAACTCTGATAAAACCGGTGAAAAACGCGAACTTGCTTTCGTCTTTCCACAAAAATCACGAATCATTCTTTTAATTGGCACCGTATTCGCTCTACAATGGCTGGGACTCCTATTCACCCAACTATTCTCTAGAAGAATCGAACTCTCATGCGGATGTCAGTGGGGCTGCACGCCCGACAAAGCCAGGTGCAAAAACTGGCGCCTCGGATGATCCAATCGATGGAGATCCTGCAAATGCCGACTCTGGCGTTGCAGGAGCGGATCGAGCAGGAGATGAATGAAAATCCGCTTCTCGAGCAGGTCGTCGGCGACCCTCTCTCGCCCGACGAGTCTGACGACGAGGGTCCAACGAAGGACACTCGCAGCGAGGACGAGAAGGAGTTGGTCGTCGATAACGACCATGACAACAAAGACGATTTCGAGCGTTTGCTGAACATGGACGCGGATTCATCGAGCAACTTCGATGACTCGTTTCGCCGCAGTGCGAACCGCATGTCGGAAGAGGCGGATCGCCGGCACGACATGATGGCAAACGCGCAGTCACGTCCCGAATCGCTCAATGACTATCTGCTACACCAACTCGCGGAGTTGGATATTGATGACAACGTCGAGCAGATTGCCGAGCGGATCATCAGCACGCTCAACGCATCCGACGGTGGGTACCTGCGCAGTCCGATCGCGGACATGTTGCCACCGGGGCACACCAAAGAGGACCTCGCCCAGGCGGAGGAAGCTCTGCGTGTGGTGCAGTCGCTCGAGCCGACGGGAATCGCCGCTCGCGATTTGGCCGAATGTTTGATTCTGCAACTCGATCCCAATCATCCGCATTTTGAGGAACTGGAAAAACTGATCCGGTTCCATCTCAACGACCTGGCCGAAAATCGCTTGCCGCAGATTTCGAAGAAGACGGGCTACTCGATTGAGCAAATTCAGGAACTGCGGAACGATCTGCACCTGCTCAATCCTAAGCCGGGTGCGGCGTTTCTAGAAACGTATGTCCCCAATGTCACGCCCGATATCATTCTCGAACAGGATGAATCGGGTGAGTATCGGGTGCGTTTGGACGACGATCGCGTTCCCAATTTGTTCATCAGCGAATACTACCGCAGACGCCTTCAGGCATCGGACTGCACCGCCGAGGAGCGGGAGTTTATCAAGCAGAAAATTAACGGCGCACAGTGGTTGATCGATTCGATCGAACAACGCCGCTCGACGCTCACTAAAGTCGCCGAGGCAATCGTTGAACACCAACGACGATTCCTGGATGAGGGACCTGAGGCGATTGAGCCGCTGAAGATGCAACAGATTGCTGACAAGGTCGGGGTCCACGTCACCACGGTCAGCCGCGCGGTGGACGATAAGTGGATTCAAACGCCGCGAGGCATTCTGCCGCTGCGTCGGTTCTTCGTGGGAGGCACGCAGACCGAAGACGGCGATGACGTGGCGTGGGATACGATCCGTTTGAAGTTGCAAGAGTTGATCGACAAAGAGGACAAGAGCAAACCGTTCAGCGACGAGGCCCTTGTCGACGAACTGCGTGCCGCCGGCATGACGGTGGCTCGTCGTACGGTGACCAAGTATCGCAAGAAGATGGGGATCCCGAGCAGCCGCCAGCGTCGCGACTGGACTCTATCGTCTTAGGCGAATGATCGTCCTAGGTGAATGTTGTGCTTATCGGGCCGGTTTCACATAGTCGCCCGATTCGAAAATCACATCGCCGGATACGCGTGGGTCGCCTGTCTTTTCCAGGTGAGTCATCAATCGGCGGTGCAGCCGCTGACGCTCGGATTCCCAGTCCGGATTTTCGGCCAGGTTTGTGGTGCAGTCCGGATCGTTGGCGAGATAGTACATCTCAAACTCTGGACGACGCCCCACCGCGGCATCGAACGCGCCGGGATATTGATCGCGGTTGAGCACGATGAATGCTTTCGTCGGACTCGCATCGAGGTCGGCATAAGCGGCAAACGTGTTGTTCGACAGCGCGTCTTCGTTGGGGACCTTCCATTCGGACTGCAGAATCGGTCCATCGCCCATTGGAGTTCGTTCGGGCTCGAAGTTGATGATGTACAGCCAGTCCTTGGTTTGAATCGCCCGTTGCGGATAAGGCAGATAACCGTCTCTCGCTCTGGCGACATGTCGTTCGCGGCCCGTGATCGCAGCGTCTCGTTCCGGATCAATCTGACCGCTGCGTGAATCGATCAGAATGTCGACGATCGGTTTCGCGATCATGGATTCGGGGATCTCGACATCGGCGACCGATAGGAATGTTGTGGCCAAACTCGGTAGGCTCACGAAATCCTCCACCAGACGTCCGGGATGCGAAATGCCGTCAGGCCATCGGATCGCGAGCGGCACGTGCGTTCCAAAGTCGTAAAGGTTGCACTTGCCTCGGCTGACACCCGGTACACCATGGTCACCGCTAACAACGAGCAGCGTTTCTTCGGCGATACCCACGCGGCGGAGTTCTTCGTCAAGGACGCCGAGAGCGGCATCAAATGCCATCGCCTCGCCGAGATAGTCGGCAAAGTCTTCTCGCACGACGGGAACGTCAGGCAGGTACGACGGAAGTTTGCCTTCCAGGTCGTCGGGGTCGATCCCCCATAACGCTTTCCCGCTGCCCGCAATCCATTTGCGGTGTGTGTTAGTCGGTCCGAACCAGTAACATATCGGTTGTTTGCTGTCGAGTTTTCGGTCGTCGTCTGCATCAAGGAACGAACGGATGTTGCGACGAACCTCGTCCAATAATTGTTGTTTGCCCACTTTTGGATTCTTCGCCTTCATCGCATTTTGCGAGAACGCATTGAATCGTCGACCGGCCGATTCGAACTCGGTTCGTTTGCCGCCGTGAGGGGCATCGACAGGTTGGCCGGGGCTCCAAACTTTGTAGGTTTGTCCGATGCGGTATCCCGATTCTTCCAACAGCAAAGGGTACGCGGGCAAACTGAAGTCCCAAATCGCTCCCTGCAAGATCGATGACTTTTCGCATCGCCAAAATGGTTGCCCCGACAGCAGCGAACTTCGGCACGGCGTGCATGAAGGGGCGCTGACAAACGCGTTGGCAAAGAGCACTCCGTCACCGGCAATCTTGTCGAAATTTGGTGTGTGAACTACTTCGCTCGGACTGTTGGGAAAGCGTTTCGCGTAGGCGCTCGCGTAGCACCCCCAATCGTCCGCGAACGCCATCACGATGTGAGGTTGTTGGCTCTTGGTTGATGGCGATTCGTTCGCGAGCAAAGCAGAAACGAGAACACATCCAATGAGTGTTGCCGCATGGCGCGCAAAAACAGAAAGCAAATTCATGATCGGGACGCTTCGTACGGGTGGGGCGATGGGGCGGGAGCACTTGGACGATTGAATCCAAGTGCGGGCCTATCGTAGCACAACGCATGTGAGGCTACCAAAAACTTCACTTGATGACGGTTTGCGTGACGTCGTTGGGCGTGCGGCGTTCGCGACAGGTTCAGTCTTGGGCCGATAGGTGTTCTGCGTAGACCCGCGCGATGTCGGCCATGTAGTGTGTCATCGGTGTGGCTGCGGCACGATTGAGATGAGCCACCGCGGCTTTGCGATCGCCCTCCGCATCGGAGATCAATCCCATGTAGAGGTCGCCGTAGAATTTCGCGTCTTGGTGCTGCGGTGTGTTCTCTGTCTCCGTGATTGCTAATCGGATCGCCGAGAAATCTCCGCCGGGAAGTCGCTGCAGAACCGCTTCCATCGGAACGCGGGTGTCGCCGGGGGCGGGTAGAAGGATGGATCTCGCCTGCGACAGATTACTGGCCTTAGCAACACATAGAAAATGCCAGGCGGCGTTCTCGACATCGTTGGAGTTGACTAACCGATGTTGCTCAAACAGCACGCGGGCATCGTCGTAGCGTTCGACGAAATACAACGCGATCCCGTATTGCCAAAGGTACGGCAAGGAATGTGGGCTTTGTTTGATCGCGAGCTCAAAATGGGTGACCGCCTCTTCGCAACGTCCACCACGCAGCATTGCATCGCCGAGTCGCGTGAGCGCCGCAGAGCTTGGCGAGTCACCTTGAGCCCGAACAAACTGCTTTGCCGATGCGATGTTGTCGGCGTGGCGTTTTACATGTGCCGTCGTTTCTTTCTCCCCCGCCGATCCATTCGACAGCCACGCTCCCATCAAGGTGACGGCAACCGCCGCGAGAACGGAAAATATTGGGGACTCGGTGGAAGGCAAGATTAGGTTCCTATGTGGGATGACGTGCGGTGCGTTCAAACGTTGTGGGGTCGGTAAAACGGAATCACCCTTCATATTAAGGAATGCTTGCGGAGGTCACATGAATTTGTATCTGGCGTCAAAGCGATTGTTGGCTGGATGCGAAAAACTCAATACGTTTAGAATTTGGTCGGTCGATACTTGCTAATCTCGTCCATACTGCGCTTTCATCCATACTCCCCAATCACTGAAAACCAAATGAATGAACTCTCTCCCGAGTTGGAACGTGAAGTCCGTGAGTATGTCAGGCAAGGCAAGAAGTTGCACGCGGTCAAAGTTTACAAAGAGCATATGGCTTGTTCGTTGCTCGAGGCCAAAAATGCCGTTGAGGAGATAGACAGGGGAGAGACGACAGAGCAACCCGAGAGCGCAGTGGTACGGTCTCAATCGGGTTGCGCCGGGATGCTCGTTCTTGTTGCGGCGACGTTCGGCGTGGTGACGGGGGCGATCACCCTGTTGCTCGCATGACCGAAGCGGTTCGAGGTTGTAAAACCGCACGGCTTCGCGATTCGGGGCCGCCGTTCGAGGTGGACGCGCGGTCAGTGGTTTGTCGTTCGAACCGTCTGAGGGCGACTGGCACTTCAAAAGGACGCCGGTATTGGGGCATATTTCGATAGGCGTCGATCAACGCCGTGAATCAACACCGTGGCTGGCGGATTATGAGGTATTACCGGATCGGCGCCAGCTTTCCTGTCGGGGGGATCGGTTTTGGCTAGCCAGATGTTGGCGTGGTGGCTAACATGGGGGTTTAATCACCCCGAGCAGGTTCGGCATATGAATCAAAGCAAAGCTGTCACGCTGCTAGTTGAAAACTCCAACTCGTATTCTCGTTCTCTCCTTCAAGGGATCGCCTCCTATCTGAACGAGAACGGGTCATGGTCCATTTATCTTTCTGAGAACGGTACCGTGTCACGATCTTCGGAGTGGTTGGCCGAATGGAAGGGGGACGGCATCATCGCTCGGATCGACAATCCGTCGGTGGCCGATACGGTCGAGAACTTGAATATTCCGGCGATTGCGCTGTGTGCTGCGGATCGCCTTTCGCAGGTTTCTTCGGTCGAAATCAATCAAGCGGCCGTTGCCAAGATGGCCTTCGATCACCTTCACCAGTGTGGATTCGAGTCGTATGCATTCTGCGGCGAGCCCGGCAATGACTGTTCGGACGTGAGAGCGACCGAGTTCATGCAATGCGTGGAGCAGGCGGGATTGAAGTTTCACCGATATGATCACCAGGAATCGCATGACAGCGACGTTTCGTTGAAGCAACAACGCCACGGTCTGGCCTATTGGCTCGCATCGTTGCCGAAGCCGATTGGTTTGCTCGCGGTGAACGACGCGAAGGCGAAACAGGTGTTGACGGTTTGCCGGGAGAACCAAATCCGTGTGCCGGAGGAGGTCGCGGTTCTCGGTGTCGACAATGACGAGGTGTTGTGTGATTTGTGCACGCCGTCGCTGTCCAGTGTCATCTTGCCGGGCAAGCGAGTCGGGTACGAGGCGGCTCGGAATCTCGATCGTTTGATGCGAGGCGAAACGCTCGAGAGCGAATGTGTTTTGGTCGATCCGCTCGGTATCGCGGCGCGTCAGTCGACGGACGTGTTGGCGATCGAAGACAAGGAAATTGCGATCGCGGTACGATTCATTCGTGATCATCACTGCGAGGGAATCAACGTCCAGGACGTGGTGGACGCGGTTTCATTGTCGAGGCGGTCGCTCGAGTCGCGTTTTCAGGCTCGCGTCGGCCGGACGTTGCACCAAGAAATCACGCGGCGACGCATCGATCGAGTTTGCCAATTGCTCAATGAGACATCGCTCACCCTCGCCGAGATCGCTGCACGAACCGGTTATCAAAACGAAGAGTACATGAGCGTCGCGTTTCGCCGGGCGATGAAAGTGCCACCGGGACGCTATCGTCGCGGTCGGTGATCAGCCCTCCTGTGGGCGAGGCCCCACTTTTCTTCTCGCGATTTGCTGACAGAATGTCGGCGAGTCGATTCGCCTGCGTTTTCTCTTGACGTGTGCGAAACCACTGTCGGTCTATTCCTCGCTCGGGTATTGCGGCAGCGTTTCGCTTGCCTGAGCGGCGTCTGGCCCGTCGGCCAACATCGCGTCTTGGAAGCGGCACGACCGCGCGAAGGCGTCTGCCAATGGTTGTGAATGCCAATCGCAGTCAAAGCCAATGGCCGCGTCTGTGGGTAGTGCTGACCGCTGCGATAGTGTCGACCCAATTGTCAGGCCGATCCCACTTGCCCCCTCATTCAACCCGTTGTCATATGATTCGCACACGTTTTGCTCCCAGTCCGACCGGCTACCTGCACATTGGTGGGGTGCGTACGGCATTGTTCAACTGGATTCTCGCCCGCCAGGCAGGCGGACAGTTCATCCTGCGAATTGACGATACGGATGCGGGGCGGAATGTCGAGGCGGCGCTGCAGCCGATTCTCGAGGGGTTTCGTTGGTTGGGAATGGATTGGGACGAGGGACCCGAAGTCGGTGGTCCTCACGGGCCTTATTTCCAGTCACAGCGAAGCGAAATGTACGCTGACGCGATTGCTCAATTGCTCGAGTCCGGTCATGCGTACCGCGACTTTGCGAAACCCGACGAACTGCAAACCTTGCGTGAGGCCGCACGAGAAAGTGGTCAGGCGTTCGTTTATGACCGACGTTGGATGGCCAACGATGAGGCCGATGTCGAGAAGTATCAAGCCGAAGGCCGGGAAGGCGTCGTGCGATTGAAAATGCCACGCGAGGGCAAGTGCGTGATCAACGATTTGATCCGCGGCGAGGTTGTTGTGGAATGGGCGTCGGAACAGGATCACGTGATCGCCAGAGCCGACGGCAGTCCGCTCTATCACCTCGCCAGTGTGGTGGACGATCACGCGTTTGGGATCACGCATGTGGTGCGAGCGGCGGAACACTTGCCCAACACGCCTCGTCAAGTTTTCATTGCTCAGTCGCTCGGCTATGAACTTCCGACCTACGCTCACTTGCCTTACGTTGCCGAACCGGGTGGGACGGCAAAACTGAGCAAGAGAAAACTCGACAAGTATCTGAAAAATCGTGACTTTGCCAATTTGATGACCCGAGGCAAAGCGATCGCTGAGCGGTGTGCGCTGACAACCGACGATGATACGTTCAATCCGGTGCTCGTCGACTTCTACCGCGAAATCGGATTCTTGCCGGATGCTTTGTTGAACTATTTGATGTTGCTGGGGTGGTCGCTCGATGGAGAGCAGGAAAAGTTCACTCGCGAGGAGATGATCAAACTCTTTACGCTCGATCGCGTTAACAAAGCCCCCGCGTCATTTGATCCGGCGAAGCTGACCGCGTTCCAGGCCGATGCGTTTAACGCTCTGCCGCAGGATGTGAAGGTTGGCATGGTGAAGCCGTTTGCCGTGGCTGCCGGTTGGGTCGAAGCCGGCAATGACCAGTCAGAACAAAAGCTAGCAGACGTGATCGCTGGGGCCGGTGACCGCCTGAAAATGGCGGGCGACATTATCGATTTCGACTACTGCTTTGTCGACGATTACGCAATTAACCAGAAGGCGTACCAAAAGAGGATCGTTAAGCCCGGCAATGCGATCGAGTTGTTAGGCAAACTCCGTGACCATCTCAGTGAGACGGACGATTTTTCCGCGGACGCCGTCGAGAAGTCGGTGAAACAATTCTGCGAAGATCAATCGATCGGGCTCGGTGACATCATCCATGCCCTGCGCGTCGCGACCACGGGCGCCGCAGGCGGATTCGGAATGTTCGAGACGTTGGCCGTGATCGGCAAAGAGCGGGTGCTCGAGCGGATCGAGAAGACGGTCGCGAACGCTTCCTAGCTCATCGGTTCGTCGGTGCCGTGTAGCCGAGGCCGTGCCCGCTGAGGATCGCGGTGGGGACAGCGCCGCCGCGGATTTCGAACATCGGTTCGTAGTCCTTCATCCATGCCTGGTTTCCTGCCGGGCAATATTGGCGGCCGTTGCTTTCGACCGCAGCCACTCCAGGTATATGGGCCGATAGCGAGGCCGAGTGCAGCAGAGAGGCCCCGACGCATGTGAGGTCTTGCACGCAGAGGAACCTTTTCTCATGCCGTGCAACCGCGCCGAGAAGCAATGCCTCTGCGTGCCCTTTGCAGGCTTTCAACGCGATCCCCGAGTAACCCTGCGACACGGCCGTTCGCAGGCTCGCTAGGTCGGTTAACGACTCATCGATGACGACGGGTTTCAGCTTTGCCGCCCGGTGCATCGTGACGGCATCGGGGCGGCTGAGGTCGCGGGCGGTCGGTTGTTCGATGTACTGAACCCGGTCATAGCCCTGTTCGCATTGTGACTGCAGTTCGGACAGCAGTTGCAGCACGTAGTCCTCGTCGGGGCATCGTTCGTTGAAGTCGAGCGAGTACCAGTAAGGTTTTCCAGTGGAACCACCCCGGTGCAACGTTTGGTTGGCAACGTCGTGGATCGCTATGACGCGTTGCAAGTCCCACTGTGGATCGTCGCCGTTGAGTTTGATTTTAAGGTGAGTCAGTTCGTTCCTTTCGATCCATTCGCCGAGTGTTTCGGGAAGGCCGTCGGCGACAGGCGTTTCGATGTCGTCTGTCGTCAGTGGGTCGAGGGCGCCGACGAGGTGGTACAGCGGTAGGGAGGCAACCGGTGTCGGGGAAATGAACTGATCGAGGGTGAGGCCGCGATAAGAATCGTCGTGCAGCAGTGTGCCGAGATCGGACCGCAGATGTTCGGGCGATAGAAGTGCGTAGCTGCTCTTCCCGGCGGCTTTTCCCTGAGCATCGAACAGGGCCGCCTCGATCGGCGAACACGCGAGCATGATCGCCAGTTCGGGGATTGCGGATGTCAAATGGTGTTGTCGTGCGATCTCCTCAGCGATGCGATGCCGGTGTTCAGACAGGCCAACGCAGATTTCGATCGGATGCCCTTTCCGTGACGCGTCCTCGAATTCTCTCGCCATCTGGCGTGCGATCTCGAGAACCACCTCGAGTTTTTTTGCGGCGGGAACGTTCGCATCGGGCCATGCCCATGCGACACCCATCGTCATGCTTCCCAAACCGTTCGCCCGACGACCGTCCGCGATTTTCGCTTCGCAGTGGACGTTCAACACCGTCACGTCGGTGACAACACGACCGCCAAATTTCATCGGTGTTCGGTATCGGTAAGATTCTTCCTCGAGGCGGAGTTGAAAGTCAGTTAACGCGGTGGCGGGAACGGACTGAGTGCACATGGAGAGACTCGCAGAAGGATCTTGGTGAGACGGTCGATCGAGGGTGGTTAGGATGATGAAACCGAGGCCATCACGCTACCGGGGCCGGCAGGTGATGTGTCGGTGCTCATGGGCGACGCGTACTTGATTGCCAGCGGGCAGTGTTGGTGACCGCACCAACGTTTGGGTAATCGTCACATCAGTCACTGCACAAAAAAACCTCTCGGTCAGACGTCGAAACGTCGGGCGAGAGGTGTGGTCGCTGTTGGTGCTTGGTTGGTTGAATTGAGACGGCGTGTTTGTCGTCTGATATTCCTCGCGTCCCGCGGTGGGGCACCCGCGGACGTTGTTCGGAGGAACCGTTCGGTCTCGATCCGATTGCCACAACAGCGTGGTGGCACTTCAGATCGTTTCTCCACGAACTAAACTAGGTTTTTACGAACGGCCCAGACAGCGGCTTGGGTGCGGTCCGAAACGCCGAGTTTACGCAAGATGTGCTGCACATGCTCTTTGACGGTTTCGTAGCTGATGCCGAGCATCTTGGCGATTTCTTTGTTCGTCAGGCCGAGAGCCATTTGACGAAGCACTTCGCTCTCACGCTGGGTTAACGGCACGTCGATGTCTTGGTTCATCCGTGGAGTTGCCAGGGCACCGGTGACGCGACGAAGTTCTTCGCGAGTCCAGGATTGTTCTCCGGCGAAGCAGAGGTTCAATGCCTCGATCAATCGCTCCACGGGAGCCGTTTTGAGAACGTACCCGGATGCACCAAGAGCAACCGCACGAGCGACGTAGGTTGGGTTGTCGTAACCCGAGAACAGCAACACAGGCAGATCGGGGTGGTCGAGTTTGACACGACCGAGCGTGTTGAGGCCGTCGCCGCCATCCATTCGGATATCCAAAAGGATCGCGTCAGGAGTGTCGTTGTTGACGAATTCGAGGGCTTCCGCAGCCTTGGTAGCTTCGCCGACAATTTCGATGTCGGTTTCGCTCAGGGCTGCGCGGGTGCCCAACCGCGAAACAGCGTGGTCATCGACGATAAGAAGTCGTTTTGACATTGTTTTTTCCAGTGAGAAAGGAGAGGGGGGAGAGACGTTGCGAAAAAGAGGTATTTGGCAAGTAGACGATGACGCGACTTAATCAGTTCCGCCAAAATTTGGCCGGATCTGTAAATCGGGGGGCAACGAGAAACCTACCTCTATAAGGTAGGGATGCGGCAACCATTAGCGGCAGCCGTAATGAATTATTACGGAAATTACTGCGGAATGTTAGCAGTGGTGCCATTTTTCCACCAAATACCCCCACATTGGATTTCTTTCGCAGGCAGGTGGGGCATCCACGGGTGGTCCTGTCGCACGCAAAAGGAACTAACCCAACTCTAATTTATACATCTCCCCTGTTATTTTGTTCGCTGCACCCCCTCGGAATCATTTCACGTTTTTCCTCCCCCGCAGTCGCTAATTTTGTTGCAACCGGCGCAAAAAGACCTGCGAACGGTCGCTTTCAATAGGTCTCTGCTTTAGATTGAGAGGTGCGAGAGCGAAATAGAACGGCGTGACGGTAAACCGATCGGTTCGGCGCCCCGGGTACGGAAAAGAATCGCTCGCGAAACAACCGGACAGGAGTGACTTGATGGCAAAGGGATTGTTCACCCAAGGGATGTGCGTGCTGCTGAAACAGCCGCTGCCGTTGGAGGAAATCCAGGAACGACTAAAAATGTTCGAGTTAGTCGCGCGCCAGGAGTCCGACGATGATGATGCCCCGGAAACGCTGGTTTACGAGTTCCGACCGGAAGTCGGCGGGCATTTGCTCGTCACGCCGACTTCGACACCCTGGCCGGATGACATGGGGGACCCCGATGAGTCGCCGGAGCGTTTCGTTGCATGGTCACTCGGTCAGTTCGGTCCGCTTGCCTTTCCCGGGGGGCTAGAACGAGCGACTTCGCAATCTTGGGGGTGGGATGGTGCCGCTGAGGCCGTTTCGCAGCACACCTGCCACGTGAGGCTGCTGATCAGCTACGTCCTCGGTTCGGACGATGACGACGACGATTTGCCGATGGTCCCGGAGGACTACGACGCGATCGCGGAACTGCAAACGCTGACCCGTGCCGTGACGGCTTTACTGGAATCCCCCCATTCTTTGTGCTACTTCAACCCGGGTGGTGAGATCCTGCGGGACGCCAATCTGTTGCGTCAGGGGCTCAACCACGCGTGGTGCCACGAATTGCCGCCGCTGGACATGTGGACGAACGTCCGGATTTTCTCGGAGGAGGACGGGTGGGTGGTGATGGATACCGTCGGCAACGGCCAGTTCGACCTGCCGGACATGGAGGCTGTATGTCGGCGTGAGGTGTATCAACCCGGCGACATTGAGAACTTTTTGCGACATGCCACCCTGTACCTGCTCGCCGGTGACGAAGACGTTTGTACGGGGGATACCGCGGATGGCCCGGGCAACATCAGTTGGTCGGCGATCGAATGCGGCACCTCGCTGTCCGACCCTCCACGGCCGACAATCCGTTGGATCCCGGAGGACTCACACACGCCACCGGAGCATTTGCTCGATCCGGGCGATGAAGAGATGGATGAAGACATCGACGAATTACTCGACGATGACGAGGACAGCGAAAGTTTTCTCGACGATCACGAGGTGCGAGGCAGTTCGTATGATGATCAGCTCGAGGATTTCGATGACGGAGATGAGCCGCCCGGTTCGCTGCCGTTCTGATCGTGGAACAGAGATGTTTCAACGAGCCGGAAGACGTTCGGTTGCAGCACGATCGATAGATGCGTTGCCGCGACCCGGTGGACTTTGACGTGCGGCAGGTGATTAAGATCGGCACGCCCAACTCCGAGGTCGATCGACGCCCAAATGACCATTCGCCGTAGCGAGCGGTCGCAATCGAGCGACTCGCTCGCTCTCTCTGCATTCGCGATGATGGCGATCTCGGGCATCAAGTCGCCACCGAGATAGTGCATTACATTCGGAACAAACCCGCAGCGGATTACTGGAGCGATCGAGACGAGCGCGTCAACGCGGTGATTCGGGCTGCTCGCAATGGCTTGCCGGGCCACCCAATCACCGAAACTGTGGGTAACGATACCGATGCGTTCCTCTCGGCCGGCGTCGGTGATGAAGGTTGACAGTCGCTGTACGCTCGTTTCGGTGTTTCGAAACGCATAGCGATCTCGCCAGATCGTGACATCTTTGGCGTGTCGGCGTAGATGCTGACGCATTGGCAGCAGGGCTATTCGCGGTTCGAGCAAACCAGGGATCAACACCACGCGATCGATCGGCGCGGCATTGTCGTCAGCAGAAGTCGCTGTCTCACTGCGCGACGCTTCGTGGTTGTCGTTCGGTGCAGGAGTCGATCGCATGGACGGCAAAAAGAGCAGGAATGCTAAGGCAAACGGGCCAGCCCTGGGCGGCGTGACGCCATGACATAGATCGCGTGCAGCACACCGGGCACGAAGCCCAGCAGCGTGAGCAGGCAATTGAACCAGAAGTGTTTGCTGATACCGAATTGAATGTAAACCGAGGCAGGCGGCAGCACAAAGGCCAGCAGCAGTCGGACAAATTCCATCGCTTTCTTCCTCACGAACGAACGGTTGCTAACGCGGTGCGAAACCGGCGGTACCGGCAGACGACGACGCAATCGGTGACGCAATCGGCGTACCAGTAATCTCGTTCGAACCGGAGAGTCGTTCGGTATCCCGTAGATGACCGACTTTGTTTGTTGCGATGAGGTGCGAGCGACCAACTCGGCCGAATCTCTCTTAGCCGCTGAGGCCTAAGATCCGCCGGAGGCGGGTTTCGCGATTGAAGTGTCGAACGTCGTTTGGGTTTTCGACGATGGGAAGGCGTACCGGGCGGCCAGAATTGGGCTCGGTTGAAGAGTGACCCGCGGTTGAATCGAAGTCCATGGTTTCGGGATCGATAGCTTCGGGATCGATTGCTTTGGTGGCTTCGTTGTCTGGAGGGCTCGATAGGAACGCGGCGACTTCGGAGGGCTGGATCCGATTCAGTGGGCTTGGCTGGTCTGTTGTGATCGCTTTTTGGGCTTCGCCGGAGGAGGCCGAAGTTGCGTCCGGCGATGTCGGCCGGATCGTGGCAATCCAGTCCTTCAATGTTCGAAGAAGTGCGACTTCGTGTTCGGCGATCGGCGGTTGTTGGTTGGACCGTGCCGAGTCAGGCGAGGTTGAATCGCCGCCGTGGTAGCGGGTCGCCATCTCGATCAGTTCGCTGTCTGCCGGGCGTTTGGGTTGGCAATACGGTAGCGTGGCGTTGAAGTTTGCGATCGATCCTCGTTGGGTAACTCGCATCGCGCCACGGGCAGGCAACGTCAGGTGCCACTGGGTGGACGCGGTCGATGACTCGTGGTGGCAACTCGCACATCGCGCCATCAAGATCGGTTGCACTCGTGAGGTGAACGGGTGCAAGGATGCGGGGGCGTTGAGCGTGTTGATCGACGTGTGGGTGTGTTCCGGTTCCGCAGCTATCGATGGGCGTTCCACCAAATGGCTGGCCGGTTGAATCGGGTTGTTGCCGCGATGAATGGTCGGTTCGTCAAATGCGATCGCATGTGTCGCGGTCGCAAAATGACTGTCTTGTGTTGAATCGATCGAAGCCGCTTCCTCGGTCGAGTTCATTCGACGTAGTCGAGTCTCGAGTTGGAGGGCGACGGGATGATTGGGGGCGACGGAATGAATCTGAATTAGAAGCCGCGTTGCTTGGTCCGGCAGCCCGTTATCGATGCACCACCGAAGGTCTTTGATTAGATCGTTGAGCGATGGGAGCGTGCGTCGGCGCTGCGACCGGATGCGAGATTGGTACAGCTCCATCAGGTCGTCCTCGACCGCGACCACTTGGTCCGCCCGAAGAGTCAATTCCGATTGGTTGCCTCGACGTACAATGACCGACGAACCGCGACGCCAAACCGTTCCGGTCAGGACGCTATCGTTATTGAGCAGAACGTATTGTGCCGAGGTTTGCGGCGAATCAGCCTCGATCTGCGCGGGGGAAACCGCTGCAATGATCGTGATCAGCAGTCCCAACGCGAGCCGCACCGCAGACGCGGGCGTCAGGCAGCGGTTCCGTTGAAGTCGGTCGTGGTTGGAGGATTCGCCCATAATTCCGTGGGCTATCAAAAGGGGCTCGATTCTGTCAAGTGAAACGGGAAAATCTCGATCTGAGTTTTGCCCTATCGATCGCAAGTGTGAATTTCACAAACTACGCCCATGTTGCCACCTAGATACCACGTTGTCCGACGCCGCATCTCGTGCCATGCGATCCGCATGAGTGTCGTGGTGTGCTGGTTCACGCTTGCTGCGGTTGTGGCGACTGACGCGATCGCGGCTGAGGGTTCAACTGATTCACGTTTGGGGCCGGTGACGTTTGCGGTCGGTAGCGGCCCTCAATCGGATGCTTTTCACCCGGCAACAACTGCCACCCGTCCGCGACACGCTGCGCCGCCTATATATCACGTGGCGGTGGCAACGCCCATTCAAGCATCCGGTACTTCTACGGAGGAGGATGCTGGAAAAACCGAAACGAGCAAGCCGGCCGAGCAGGTTCCGCTGACGAATTCCGAAGCCGTCGCGAATGAAATCGATCGCGTGAGTAAGGACGACTCGCTCGACCCGATGCTGCGTGATCTCATCGTGACTTCGCTGACTGAGCTCGGCAAGGTTTTGGGGGTCAAGCAAACCGCCTCCGACGCGATTGCCGGCTACGAGAAGGCTCTGGCAAGAATTGAACGTGACAAGCGAGACGCAAAAGAAGAATCCGAGCGGCCGTTGGAAGTGCCCGATGAGTTCGACGATTACCTCACGATCGACGAACTCAAGCAGAAACTCATTCTCGCCAAATCGGACGTCGTAGCCGCTCTTGAAAAGTCGCAAAAAGCCGACGCAGCGATTGCGACTCGCAAAGCAAGATTAGAAAAGCTGCCCGGTGAAATTTCAGCACTTCGGCAGGAAATCGAAACGCTCGAGTCGTCGTCGGTCGGGGAACTGAACGACGATCCCGAAGGCCAGCTTCGACACGTTCGCGAAGCGTTGTTGGCGGCACAGCTCGCGTCTGCAAAGCAACGTCTCGACGCGGCGTTACGCGAACAAATGTTGCACGAGGCGCAAGCCGAACTGTTGCCACTGCAAAGTGCTGCGGCGCAGCGTAATGTTCGGCAGGCTGAGATGGTTCAGGATCGTTGGTCGGCGATTCTGCAGATGCAGCGACAAAGCCAAATCGAAACCGAACTGCAAGACTACAAAGAGGAGATCGTCAAAGCAGGCGGCAGCACGGACTCATCGCAAATTCTCAAGCTTAAGGATGTTTGGATTGAGATCATTGGTGAAACCGATCAAGCCGATCGGATGTTAGCCAAGGAGAAGATCCAAACCGACACGTGGGCAGACCGACTCACCGAAACGCAATCGCAAATCGCCGAAGCAAACCGCACCGGCGAACGTCTTTCCAGTAGTGAAGGTTTGCAATTGCAGTTGTTGAAAAACCGACTGCCTTCACTGAGTCAAATTGGTGATCAGATTTCAAAGATCGATCAGACGATCGACAAACGCCGCGACTTGCAACGCCAGCTCGAATTGACACTACAGGGGATCGATGATTCGGTCGCCGGAGAGTTGCCGATGGAGGTTTTTTCCGAACGTGTGATTCTCGGCAGCAGTCCTTCGTCGAGCAATTTGCCTGCGACCGAGGTCGAGTTGCTGGCGAAGTTTATCGCTGATTTGGAAACTCACCTGGCGAAGTTGGCCCAGCGCCGACGCGGACTCGAAAGGCTGCGCAAGACCGTCTCGCAGCTTGTTTCACTGATCGATTCGCATATCGTTTGGATTCGAAACGAAGCCCTTTTTAGGCTGAGTGACATTCCATTGGCGTGGCAATCGTTCCGGTGGATCGTTCACCCTCGGCACCTCAAACTGCTCGTCACTCGATTGTTTGAGGGGTACCTGAGTCGCCCCGAGTTGATCGTGATTGCGTTGATCGCTTTGGCGACAGTTCTCGGGCTCGGTACCCGATTGCGTCGTCGGATCGCCGAACACGGAAAGAGAGCGTCGAGTCGTCAGAGCCTCTCATTGCAGCCAACTTTTGCGACCTCGCTGTTGTCGTTTGCGTTGATGCTGCCGCTCGTTGCCTTGCTTTGGATAACCGGAGACGCGTTAAAAGCGTCTCAAGGGGCTGAGCCTTTGGTCCGGTCTGTCTATCAAGCGTTCCACCTCGCCGCCATAGCGGCCATGCCGGTTGAATTGCTGCGTCAGTGGTTGCGTCCCCAAGGGCTCGCGATCGCTCACTTCAATACAGACGAAGATTCGATCAGTGGATTACGTCGGTGGTTGCGGATTCTGATCGACATCGGGTTGCCGTTGTTGATCATCTTTGTAACTGCTTCGGAACTCGGGCGATATCAATTGACCCAGGCGCTCAGCCGGTTGATGTTTATCAGCGGAATGATCTTGCTGAGCATCGTCTTGTGGCGAACGCTCGAGCCGAACAAAGGGATCTTCTCGGTCGAGATTCGTGACAACCCCGACGGATGGTTGGCGAGATTGCGGCACATTTGGTTCCTGCCGATTGTTTGGCTCCCGACCGTCTTTGCGGTGGTCGCGGTGATGGGGTATGGCAGTGCTGCGGAGGTGCTCGTCGAGCAGCTCTACTATACGTTTTGTTTGTGTGTCGTCGCGTTCTTCATCGGAGGAACCGTACGTCGTTGGTTGCTGACGCAGCGGCGGCGTTTGGCGTGGGCGGTGCACCGTGAACGGCTCGAGGAAGCCGACCGGATAGGTGCCGTCGGCGTGGAAGTCGAGCAGCCGACAACGATGGAAGCATCCGAGATCAGTGCGCAGACGAGCCGTCTGCTCAACACCTTTTTGATCATTGCCACTTTGATTGGTGTCGCCTGGATCTGGTCACCGGTGCTCCCCGCGGTGGGCTATCTCGAATCGATCCGATTGTGGCCGAGTGTCGATCAACAAGGGGAAATCGTTTACGTCACGCTCGCTGACGTGGTGAAAACCATTCCGGTCGTGATTCTTACATGGGCATCGGTGCGAAACCTGCCCGGTTTGATTGAAGGTGTGTTGTTGGAGCGTTTGCCGCTCGAAAAACCAGTGCGTTACGCGATCACCACGCTCGGTACGTACGCGTTGATGTTTATCGGATTGAGCATCAGTGCCAAAACACTCGGCTTGCGATGGGACAATATCCAGTGGCTCGTCGCTGCGCTCGGTGTCGGGCTCGGGTTCGGGTTGCAGGAGATCTTCGCGAACTTTGTAAGTGGATTGATCATTCTGTTCGAGCAACCGATTCGTGTGGGCGATATCGTGACTCTCGGTGATACCACCGGTGTCGTTGCGAGGATCCGAATGAGAGCGACGACGATTACGAACTGGGACCGGCAGGAGTTGATCATTCCGAACAAAGATCTGATCACCGGTCGTTTGGTGAACTGGACGTTGACCGACACGACGAACCGTGTCGTCGTGAATGTGGGTGTGGCGTACGGAAGCGATACCGACCAAGCGTGTGATTTGCTCAAGAAGATCTGTGCCGAGCACAGTTCGATCTCGGTGGATCCGGCGCCGAATGTGACCTTCGAAGGGTTTGGCGATTCGACTCTGAACCTGGTGCTGCGGTGTTACCTCGCCGACCTCGACAACCGCCTGGCTGCGATTCATGAGCTGCACACGATGATCAACAAAGAATTCAATGCCGCGGGGATCGAGATCGCGTTCCCTCAGCGTGACCTTCACCTCCGATCGCTACCGCAGGAACTGATGCAGTCGCTTTCGGCGATGCGTTCGGGAGAGAAGCCCGTGAGTGAATCCGGCGGGGCGTAGGATCGACTCGCGTTGATGCGTTCACTCGCCCGATTCAATGCACTTGACCGCGTCGATCAATTCCAACATCGGTTCGGTGAGTAAGCGTCCGCGCCGCCACATGAAAACGATCTTTCGTTTGCCGAGTTGTTTGCTGAGTGACCGCGTCGCGAGCGCTTGGCAGAGATCTCCCTGTCGACGACCGGCGAGGATTCCCACGCCGACTCCTGCTTTGACACACGCGATCGTGAAGGCACTGTTGTCCGTTTCGATGTGAATGTTGGAAACAAGCCCCTCTCGATGAAACGCCTGTTCGAGTGCGTCGCGACCGTGTGTTCCTGCGGCGGTGACGACCAAAGGATGTTTGGACAGTTCACGCAATCCATTGGAGCGTGCCTTGGCGTAGGGATGTGACTTGCTGCAAACGGCGAGAAACTCGACCGTGTAAGCCGGTTCGTAGTGAATGCCGGATGAGCCCTGATGCAGTCCCGGTTCGAGCGTCAACGCAATGTCGGCTTCGTCGGCGAGCAGTAACTCCAATGCCCGGCGTTCATTGCCCTGTCGGATGGCCAACCGGTTGGGATGTTGGTCGTGAAATTTAGCGAGCGGTTCGGCAAGGTCCTCGATCATCATCCGCACGCCGGTGACCAATCGAATGGTTTGCTTGCTTGGTTCGCGGCTCATTCGTTCGAACGTCGATTCGAGTTGAACGAGAATGCCGTCGATTTCTTCGTAGAGTTGTTTCGCGGCGGAGGTGGGGCGGACTTGCCGACCGACTCGGTGGAACAATTCGACCTCGTACATCTTTTCGAGGGCGTGAATGTGCTGCCAAATGGATGGGACCGATAGATCTGTCACGCGCGCCGCCGCGGCGTAGCCTCCTTGCTGCATCACATGCCGAAAGGTGTGCAGGTGGGCAATGTTGATTGCCGCGGATCGCAGGGGGAGATCGGCAGAAGCGGTCATTTCGGATTCCTGAATGATCGTTAAGGAATATTTAATTGTACCTAGCGAATAAGCCAGTACAATCATCGCCGAAGTTGACCGTCGTTTCTGCCTTTTGGGGATTCGGAACCTCCTTAAGGCTATCATGGCGACGACCCAAACGCCATTCCTAACTCAGGCTTTCATGAATCCTGTCGCCCCCACGTCCCAGCGATTCTGGTTGGTTTTCCTCGTGTTTTTACACACGGTGAACACGTACATGGATCGCGTCTGCATCTCCGCCGCTAAGGGGTCGATGCAGGATGAAATTTCGGGTCTCGATGACCAGATGATGGGGTATGTCTTCGGGATCTTTGCGATCGGATACGCGCTGTTTCAGATTCCTGCGGGATGGTTCAGTGACCGTGTCGGCCCGCGTCTCGGACTGACGATTGTGGTGGCGATTTGGAGCGTGTTCACGGCGTTGACCGGGGCTGTGTACACCGCGATCAGTTTGCTGTTCGTGAGGTTTCTTTTCGGTGTCGGCGAGGCGGGCGCTTACCCGGGAGCGACCCGCGCGATGTACAGTTGGTTGCCGGCGAAAGAACGCGGTCTCGGTCAGGGGATCTTTCACTCCGGTGCACGGATTGGTGCAGCGTTGTCGTTGGTTTTGATGCCCATGTTGATCGCCGCGATCGGTTGGCGGATGACGTTTGTTGCCAACGCCGCGGTCGGTTTGCTGTGGGGTGGCGTGTGGTGGTGGTGGTACCGAGATGACCCGGCGAACCATTGCAAAGTCAACGAAGCTGAGTTGGAGTTGATTCAACGCGGTATCGCGGAAGAAGCCGCGACCGAGTCCACCGTGCCATACGTGCAGGTGGTGACATCGCTCAATGTTCTGTTGGCGATGTTTCAGTATGCGGCGAGTAACATCACGTTCTTCATTAGCATTACGTGGTTGCAACCTTATCTCGTCGAGACGTACGGTGAAGAGTACGCGTACCTGGCGTCGCTGCCGTTGCTCTGTGGTGCGGTTGCGTTGTGGATCTCGGGGTACACGGTGACGTTCTTGCACAAGCTCGAAATGCCGGTGTTGTCTCGCCGGCTGCCAGCGATGATCGGGTTTGCACTCGGTGCGATCGGACTTTTGCTGTGCACGCAGGTGACGGAGTCGACCAGCGTTTGGATGTTCATTTTCTTCTTTTCGATCGGGACGTTTGGCGTTGAAATGACGCTCAGTCCGAGTTGGTCGTTCTGCATGGACATCGGTGGGACGCGATCGGGTGCGGTTTCGGCGGCCATGAATATGGTTGGTAACATGGGAGCGGCCGTTAGCGCAGTGGCGTTCCCGTTCTTCGTTGCCAACGTGACGGTTCCTGGTATTGCTGAGACGACCGGGACCGCAAATTCGTTTTTTCTTTTCGCAGCGGTGATGAATTTATTGGCACTCGGGGCATGGGTGTTGATGAATCCTCGTCGCGAGCTGCGAGAAATTTCCTCGTCGGCGTTGAAAATGCGTTTGGCGATGTTCTTGGCGATGTTCGTGTTGGTGATGTCAGCTCTGCTGTACACCAAATTCATCTACGAACCTGAACCAGAACAGGAAGCACGGGCGAACTCGGGGCATCGAGCGACCGCGTGTGCTTTAGCGAAGGAATTCGAGGGGCAGGAGTTCCTTCCACAGCGACGGCATGCGCGAGGGCAATCTGTCAGACTCGACGTCGGGTTTGCACAGGGCACCCAGGTTGCACCGGAAGGAGTGATGGCATGAAGAAGCTCAAGGGGGTTGCCGTCGGAGCCGGATATTTCAGCCAGTTCCACTTTGATGCTTGGTCGCGTTTGCCTGAAGTCGAGTTGTCGGCTGTTTGTGATGTGAATGCCGAATCGGCCACGCAGGCGTCCGAGAAGTATTCGATCGCTAAGACGTATCGCGATGTCGGCGAGATGTTGGATCGTGAAAAGCCTGACTTTATCGACATCATCACTCGGCCCGATTCGCATTTGGCGTTGGTCGGTGAGGCGGCAAAACGTGGCGTGGCGGTGGTGTGTCAAAAGGCGCTCGCGCCAACGTTCGAAGAAGCGAAACAGATTGTTGAGGTCGCCGAATCGTCGTCGGTTCCGTTGATGGTTCATGAGAATTTTCGGTTTCAACCTTGGTATCGCGAGATCCGTCGGCAGATTGAAAGCGGTGCGATCGGGAACGAGCTCTTTTCGGTGGCGTTCGAGTGTCGGATGGGAGACGGATGGCAGCCCGATGCTTATTTGGCTCGGCAGCCTTACTTCCGTGAGATGCCGCGTTTGCTGATTTTCGAAACGGGAGTCCACTTTGTGGACACGTACCGTTACCTCGGTGGCGAGATTGCAGGCGTGTACGCGATCCTGAACCAACGCAACCCCGATATCGCCGGTGAGGACAGTGGTACGGTGATGTTTGAATTCGAGTCCGGGGCCAACGGGTTGTGGCGCGGCAACCGGTACAACGAACCCACGTCGTCGGATGCACGCTTTACGTTTGGTGAAGCGATCGTGGACGGCAGCGGTGGGTCACTGCGACTCTATGGCAATGGTCGGTTGACCCTGCAACCACTCGGTGAGCCGGAGCATGACATCGAATACCCGTGCGAGCGCAGAGGGTTTGCGGGCGATTGTGTTTACGCGACGCAGCGGCACTTTGTGGACTGTCTGCTCGCCGGTACGCCGATGGAAACGAGTGGCCGGGAGTATCTGAAATCGCTCTCGGTGGTCGATGCAATCTATGAGTCGTCGCAGACGAAGATGCCGGTTCGTGGATTGTCAGGAGAGGCCAAATGAGGGTGATTGATTTGAGCCTCGCGGTAAACGATTTCATGCCGGGTGTCAGTGTGAGTGTCGCCAAGCGACTCGAGGTCGAAGGTTGGAACGCGACCACATTGAATCTGTATTCCCACTGCGGGACCCACATGGACGCGCCTCGGCATTTCTTGAGCGATGGTGCCACGCTCGATGAGCAGGACCTGTCGGTGTGTGTGGGTGAGGCAACTGTGATTAATCTCGCGCCGGCGACGCCAAGGCAATTAATCGATGTCGAAGATCTCGGTTCGCACGCTGAAAAGATCGGACCAGGGGCTCGTTTGCTGTTTCGGACGGATTGGCACAAGCGTTTTGGAACTCCTGAATACCGCAACGAGTTGCCCCGTATTTCGCTCAATTTGGCGAACTGGTTAGTCGAACGTCAGGTCGCGATGATCGGAGTCGAGCCGCCGTCGGTTGCCGACGTGAATAACGCTCGCGAGCTAACCGATGTGCATCAAACTTTGTTTCGCGGGAACGTTTTGATCGTCGAAGGGATCGCCCACCTCGACAAACTCACTCAGGAAACCGTCGAGTTCATCGCCCTGCCGATGAAAGTGACCGGGGGCGATGGGTCCCCGGTGCGGGCGATCGCGATTGAAAAATAGAGACATCTGAAAATTTCATGCAAGAGACTTCTTCCCAACGAACCGCCGTCCTCGGATGCATCGCTGATGATGTGACCGGCGCGACCGACCTCGCCAATAATTTGGTGCAAGGCGGTATGCGGGTGGTCCAGATATTGGGAACGCCCACGCCGGAAATGTTGCAAAATTTGTCCGACGTGGATGCGGTCGTTGTCGCGCTCAAGACGCGGTCGATTCCTGCCGAGGATGCGATCGCGATGTCCCGTGACTCGTTGGAAGTCCTTCGGGAAAATGGGGCCACGCGTTTTTATTTCAAGTACTGTTCAACGTTTGATTCGACCGATGACGGCAACATCGGTCCGGTGGCGGAAGCTCTGATGGATACGCTCGGCGTGCCTCAAACCGTATTCTGCCCGGCGTTTCCACGGGCCGGTCGGACGGTCTACCGCGGTCATTTGTTCGTAGGTGATGCGTTGCTCAATGAATCGGGGATGGAGAATCATCCTCTCAATCCGATGACGGACGCGAACTTGGTGCGGTTTCTCTCGAAGCAGACGGCGCGACGTGTCGGTCTGGTTACCTACGACGATATCGAAGAAGGTTCGTCGGCGGTCGAGCGATGTTTGTCCGATTTGCAGGACGACGGCGTAGCGATGGTGGTGACCGATACCTGTGGTGATGCTCAGTTGGCGACCCTCGCATCGGCCTGCGCGTCGATGCCACTCGTTACCGGTGGGTCGGGGTTGGCTCACTATCTGCCTGATGCGTACCGGAAGGTCGGATTGCTTTCCTCCGAAACTCATGCCCCACCGATTCCGAACGTCGATGGTCGTGGGGTGATCGTTGCGGGCAGTTGTTCGAAAGCGACCAACGGTCAAGTCGAGTACATGAGCGGAAAGTGCCCGACTTGGACGGTCGACGTTTCGTTGCTGATGAGCGATCGGAACGCCGAGTTGGAACGACTCATGCAGTGGGTTGCGAAGACCGATGCGTCGTTGCCGGTGTTGATCGCATCGAGTGCTCGACCCGAGAAAATCGCTGCCCTGCAAAGCCGCTTTGGGGCGATGGATGTGGCTCTCGCGATCGAGGGTTTCCTGGCGGAAGTGACCCGTCGGCTAGTCCAGGAATTCGGGTTCCGTCGTTTAGTTCTCGCCGGCGGCGAGACGTCTGGGGCGATTGTCCGTGAACTGTCCATTGACGCACTGAGGATCGGCCCCGAAATCTGCACCGGGGTTCCGTGGACGGAATCGATCGGCCGCCAACCATCACTGGCGCTGGCGTTGAAGTCGGGTAACTTTGGCGATGTTGATTTCTTTGAAACCGCGTTGGAGATGCTGCGATGAGCGAACGGGAGCTGAGAGAGCGAATCGCGATGCATGGCCGGTCGCTCTTTGATCGCGGGCTGACGGCGGGGAGTTCGGGCAATATCAGTGTTCGATTGCCTGACGGCATGCTGATCACACCGACTAACAGTTGTCTCGGCCGACTCGATCCGGATCGGATTACCAAACTCGATAACGTCGGCAACGTGGTCGCGGGAGACAAACCATCCAAGGAAGCCTTTCTGCATCACAGCATGTATCAATCGCGTCCGGACGAGCAGGCGATTGTGCATTTGCACTCCACGCATTCAGTTGCGGTTTCGTGTCTCGCCGGTATCGACGAGAGCAACGTGTTGCCGCCGATCACTGCGTACTACGTCATGCGTGTCGGTACGTTGCCGCTGGTTCCCTATTATCCGCCCGGGGATGCGGAGTTGGCCGGTGCCGTTGAGAAAGCCGCCAAGCTGTCGCACGCCGTTCTGCTTTCCAATCACGGTCCGGTCGTCGCCGGAGGCGATCTGGATAAAGCCGTCAACGCGACCGAAGAACTCGAAGAAACCGCCAAGTTATTCCTAATGTTGCGTCACGAACCGACCCGCTTTCTAACCCCGCAGCAAGTGCAGGATTTAGCGAAATAACACACACCATCATCCCTATCATTGCCGCATAACGATCGCCGGGCGGAAGAAAGCGGTCGTGCCACGCCGAGGCTGCAGGCGATCACCCAGGAGTACAAGACATGTTTGTCGTTACCGTCATTTTTGAAGTGCAAGCGAATCAGGTGGAGGCCTTTCGCATCGCCATGGAGGCGCAAGCGAAGAACTCGCTCGAAAAGGAAGAAGCCTGTCGACAATTCGACGTCTGCTATGCCGCAGGAAAAGCGGAAGCGTGCTTCTTGTATGAAAAGTATGACAGCCAAGCCGACTTCGACGCCCACAAAGCGACTGATCACTTCAAAGAATTTGACGCGGCCGTCGCACCGATGTTGGTCAGTAAGTCCGTGCAAACGTGGACCTGCCAAGAATAGAAACACCACACTCTTAACAACTGAATCCAAATGAAAGATTATCGAATCGCGTTGTTGCCCGGCGACGGTATCGGTCCGGAATGCATGGACGCCACTCGCAAAGTGCTAGACCGTATTGTTGCGGATACCCCAGGTTTGAACCTGGAGATGACCTCGTATCGCGCGGGTGCGGAGTTGTATCGTGACACCGGAGAGACGTTACCCGAAAACGTATTGGCTGCCTGTGTCGATGCAGACGCGGTGTTGTTGTCGGCGATCGGTTTGCCGGATGTGCGCTACCCTGATGGGACGGAGGTGCAACCGACGATGATGGTGGGACTGCGTCGCGCTCTCGATGTGCATTCTGCGGTGCGTCCGGTCAAACTTTATCCCGGTGCCCCGTGCGTGCTGCGTGATACGGGACCGGGGATCGATTTTGTGATCATCCGCGAAAACCTCGAGGGGCTGTTCGCGTCGTTCGGCGGCGGTGCCAAGGTCGGTAACGAAGTCGCAACGGATACTCTCGTGGTCACCCGCCAAGGAACATCACGCGTTTCCGAATTCGCGTTCCGTTTGGCCCAGCGACGCAACGGGCGTCCGAGCGACGGGAAGAAGATGGTGACCTGTGTCGACAAGGCGAACGTGTTTCGATCACTCGCATTTTTCCGTGAAGTGTTCTTCGATGTTGCCAAGAACCATCCCGAAATCGGTAGCGATGCGGTCTACGTCGATGCGATGAGTTTGTATCTCGTCCAAAATCCTTGGGACTTTGACGTTCTCGTGATGGAAAACCAATTCGGCGACATTCTTTCCGATTTGGGAGCAGGTTTGGTAGGAGGGCTGGGCCTTGGGCCGTCCGGAGAAATCGGCGAAAACCATGGCTTGTTCCAACCGTCGCACGGCACGGCTCCTCAGATTGCCGGTAAGAATCTTGCTAACCCGATGGCAACAATGCTGTCTGCGGCAATGATGCTCGATTGGCTCGGCGATCAGCACAACGATCCGGTCGCGATTGATGCCGCCGCCCGCCTCGAAACGGCCGTTGCGAAAGTCCTCGAGGCAGGAGAGGTGCGTACGCGTGATATCGGTGGCACCTCCTCAACGAGCGACGTGGCGACTGCGGTTGCCGATGCGATCGGCTGCACGAAAGACTGTGCCGCGCCGGCATAACTATTTCCAAGGCCGTTTTTGTGATGTTCCCCCATCCATCCTTTCTCAGAAGTAACACCATGAATGTTGATGCCGTTTTTCCGTTCCGTACCGCGTTGTTGTTGGGCCTGTTGTTTTCAACGTTGCACGTTGGGCAGATGCCGATAGTGCAGGCACAAACAGCGACCGCACCGCCGAGCGACAACCCGACTAAGATCTCGCTAGAGATGCCCGCGAGTTTGTTCATCGAAGGTGAAAATCAAGGTTACTACCTCGATCGTGGCAAATGGCTCGCGATCAACCCGGCACAACGGAAGAAAGCGAGTGTCGCGCGAACCTTTCCGTATCCGACCGGACTCTACCACGTCACGCTGCAAACCGTTGGCGAAAACGATGGGAAGTCGACTTACTGGATCACGGCCGATGGCGAGCGAATTGGCGACTACACCAACTCACTAAGTCGGTCCACCTACGAAGAAGGCGAATCCTTCCATCACACATGGAAAGAGGTGCGTGTTACCGAAGGTGCGATCATCAAAGTCGGCTCTGAAGTTGGTAGCAATGATGGGAAGGAGTTCAGCCGGGCTCGATGGGGGGCGGTCGTCTTCATCCCGGCGGACGAAGACACGCGTGCCGCCGCAATGCCTGTATTCAAAGAGCAACTTGCGCAGCAGAAGGTCGCATCCCGGCGAAAGACTGCGAAGGCCAAATCGGGGTCACCAACGATTCCAGTGAGCAACCAACCTTTGCAAATGCCTCGAGCCGACGACGGCGACGGTTCGGTAGAAATTGGCGGAGAACTCAAGACTTGGCACAAAGTGGTCGTCGACCTGAGCGGTCCGTACGCGCACGAAAAAGACAACGCACCCAACCCGTTTACCGACTACCGGATGACGGCAACGTTTCGCCACGAAGACGGAACGCAGTACGTCATTCCGGGTTTTTTTGCGGCCGATGGCGATGCCGCCAACTCACACGCCGAGTCGGGAACCGTGTGGCGGGCCTTGTTCGCTCCCGATCGTCCTGGCCAGTGGTCGTACGAATTGACGATTCTGCGTGGAAAGCATGTTGCATTGGATGACGATGCGGAAGGCGAGTCCGTTTATGGCACCAAGACGGGGACGTTTGAGGTTGCCGCAACCGACAAGACGGGACGTGATTTCCGCGGGCAAGGTCGGCTGGATTATGTCGGCAAGCATTACCTGCAGTTTGCGGGATCCAAACGTTACTTTTTGAAGGTCGGTGCGGATGCACCTGAAACGTTGCTCGCGTTTGCCGACTTCGACAACACGATCGCTGGGAATGCCAAGAAAGCACCGATTAAGAAATGGCAACCCCATGTGCAGGATTGGCGAGACGGAGATCCCACCTGGGCGGGCGGAAAAGGAAAGGGGCTCGTCGGAGCGATCCGTTACTTGTCTCAGAAAGGGTGTAACGCGTTTTCCTTCTTGACGTACAACGCAGGCGGAGACGGCGATAACGTTTGGCCGTTCATTCACCGTGATGACAAGATGCACTACGACTGCAGCAAACTCGATCAGTGGGGCATCGTGTTCGATCATGGAACGGCGCTCGGCATGTATCTGCACTTTAAAATGCAAGAGACCGAGAACGACGATCATAAAAAAGGAAAAGGCGGAGGTTTTGTGCCGACCAGTTTGGATGGCGGCAACCTCGGACCGCAACGCAAATTGTATTGCCGCGAGTTGATCGCTCGGTTTGGTCATAACCTGGCGTTGAACTGGAACATCGGCGAAGAGAACACTCAGTCGACCGAGCAGCAAAAAGCGATGATCGATCGGATCGCGGAACTCGATGCATACAACCATCCGATCGTGATCCACACCTTCCCTAACCAACAGGATCAAGTCTACAAACCGCTCCTCGGGGACCGATCAAAGTTGACCGGCGCGTCGCTGCAAAATAGCAGCTTGGAGACCACTCACGCCCAAACGTGGAAGTGGGTGAAGGCTTCCAACGAAGCGGGCAAACCGTGGGTGGTGGCGTTCGATGAGTCCGGATCCGCCGCGCACGCTCAATGTCCGGATCTCGGCTACAAGGGTTTCGACGGACATGACAAATCCGGGAAAATGACCTACACCCAGCACAAGGTTCGCAAGCAAACGTTGTGGGGGAACTTGATGGCAGGTGGTGCCGGATGCGAGTACTACTTTGGCTATTCGTACGCTGAGAATGACATTGTTTGCGAGGATTGGCGGAGTCGTGATCAAAGTTGGGACTACTGCCGGATCGCGATCGGGTTTTTCCATGAGAACAACGTCCCGTTCTGGGAAATGGAAAACATGGATCAACTCGTTGGGAATTCGAAACGCAGCGTCTCGAAGTTCTGTCTTGCCAAACCGGGCGAGATCTATCTCGTCTATCTGCCCAATGGTGGAACGACCGAACTCGATCTCTCCGGTGCAGACGGGAGTTATACTGTGAAGTGGTTCAATCCTCGTTCGGGCGGTTCGCTGTCGAGCGGATCCGTATCGAGTGTGAAGGGCGGGGCGAAGGTGTCGCTCGGCAACGCACCTGAAGATGCCGACGAGGATTGGTTGGTCGTCGTCAGCAAGAACTAGCGACGTCGCCGCGATTGTTGAAATCGTTTTCGGTGCGACGAAGGTAGTGCCGAAAACGATAAAAGGAAACTCAGGTTGGAGTCCGCCGTTCGACAACTGTCTCGGTGGGGACGCGGCTGTCGAGATCCCGCCTGCAGAGCAATTGTTTCGCTACAAGGTCAGGATCCAAAAAGCGGCGGCTAGGAATAGCAGTATCCAGGCCGTCCATCTCCAATGAGCCGGGAGCCCGTTGCGATTTCCACGGGCGGAGTCGGGAAATTCTCGTTGCAAGAATTCGTCGTAGTCTTCGTCGTCCCAATCGGTGGCGTCTTGCCATTCTTCTTCCTCTCGTTCGTCCATTCGGTTTCCTTCGATCGAATGAGGGTGTTCGTCGCGCGCCTGGGGTGATTTTGTTTTGTCCCCAGCGGGGGTGATGCGATTGCCGGCGAGGTCGACTATTCTATCGATATTGATAGGCCAACGCAGGCTCCTGTTCCCGTAACGCCGATCGTTTGTGTCCACGGTTGCCCTTCGAGCGTCTGCGGGTTTTGATCGCGGTTCGCGTTGATCGATTGCACCCGATTTGATGTCGGCGTGGTAGTGCACCCACTGAAATCTAGCCAAGGTATCCCGATGAAATATGTGTCCGAGCGGATGAGCGAAGTTTTGCCCGGTTGGAGTTTGAAAACTTTGTTGTTGGTTCTCGTGGTCGGCACCTTTGCGTCCGGGATCGTTTCTGTCACAGCGGTCCAGGCACAGGACGATGCGGCCGCGGAGTTCGGTGCCGAAGACGAATTTGGTGCCGATCCGGAACCCGATCCCGCGGCGGGGCAACCGGAACCCGACGCCGGAGCAGAACCCGGAGGTGGAGGGGGCGGTGACGCGGGCGGCGCCCGACCAAAGCAATCGCTACTCGGTTGGTTCATCAAATCACTCGGCATTCCTTATCTGGTTGTCTTTATGGCATTGTCGGTGACCCTGGTGTCGTTGTTCGTGATGAACATGCTCGCCGCACGGCGTGACACCTTGTGCCCGCTCGATCTGATCGAAGAGTTCGGCCAACGCCTCGACGAGAACGACAACCAAGGGGCGTACGATTTAGCGAAGAGCGACGAGTCGGTTCTCGGTCAGGTCCTCGCCGCTGGTCTTTCGAAGATCTCTCGTGGATATCCGAAGGCGCTCGAGGGGATGCAGGAAGTTGGCGAAGAAGAAAGCATGAAGCTCGAACACCGTTTGAGTTACATGGCGTTGATCGGCAACCTGAGCCCGATGATCGGACTGTTCGGAACCGTTCAGGGGATGATCGCGTCGTTTGACGTGATCGCGAATGGGGGATCGACTCCAAAGCCGTCTGAGTTGGCCGAAGGGATCTCAACCGCGCTCTTCACCACGCTCGTTGGACTGTTTATCGCGATCCCGGCGATCGCCGCCTACAACATTTTGCGAAACCGGGTTGCCCGCCTGCTGCTCGAGGTCGGTGTGGAGAGTGAAAACCTGATGAGCCGGTTTGAAGACACGACGCCGAAGGCCGGAGGCCGCTGATCATGCGTGTCAAACGTGACAAGGTGGACATGGCTGAAGGCGACATGACACCGATGATCGACATGACGTTCCAATTGATCGCGTTCTTCATGGTGTTGATCAATTTCGCGCAAACCGAAGCGAACGATCACGTCGTGTTGCCTAACAGCAAACTAGTCAAACCGCCCGAGGCTCCGTTGGTATTCCCGATCGTGTTGCACGTCGCCGCGGACGGCCGCGTGTATCTCGGCGGAGATGACTACACGGCCGAGACGCTCCGCATTGGTCTCGATCGCGAATTGGCGGTGATCCGTGGCGAAGGCAAAACGCCTGCCGACGCGAATGTGGTGATCCGCGGCCACAAGGACTGCGCGGCAGGAGAGATTCAGGAGGTCGTTCGGGTCTGTCAGGACTCACAACTCGTTAACTTTGCTCTCCGGGTGAAGGAGGATCGGTCGTGAAAATTCGCAACCCACCTACCGGTGAGAAGAACGAGTTGAACATGACGAGCATGATCGACATCGTGTTCCTATTGCTGATCTTCTTTGTCATGACGTTTAAAATCGTTGAGCTCGAAGGGGATTTCAGCGTCAAAATGCCTTTGGCGGGAACATCCAACAGCACGATCGACCCCACCGAATTGCCGTTGAAGTTGCGATTGCGTTCCGACGACACCGGTACGTTGGTCGGGATGGAATTGAACGACATTCAAATGGGCAGCGGACCCGAATCGTTCGATAAGCTGCGGGGCACGATCATCGGGCAGATCGGATCGTCAGCCCCGGTCCCCGAAGAAGCGGGTGAGGGACCCGAGGTCGAGATCGATACCGATTACAACTTGCGTTACGAGTATGTGATTCGAGCGATCACCGCGGTCAGTGGTTACAAGGACGGGGACCAGGTGGTTAAATTGATTGAAAAGATCAAATTCGCCAAACCGCGACGGTAGTTCCACCTTGATCCTGTTGTTGGACAACTACGATTCTTTCGTTCACAACGTCGCCCGCTATCTTCGGCTCGCGGGAAAAGCCACTCGTGTGATCCGCAGCGACGCGATCACGGCGGAACAGTGTTATCGGCTGCAACCCGAGGCGATCGTTCTCTCGCCGGGGCCGAACCGGCCGGAGGAGGCGGGGTGTTGTCTTGAAGTGGTCCGCTCGCTCGCCGGTGAAATTCCGATGCTGGGGATTTGTTTGGGGCACCAAGCGATTGCGGCCGCATACGGCGGGATGGTCACCGTTTCTCCGCCCGCCCACGCGGTGGCGACGTCGATTCGGCACGACGCGACGGGGGTGTTTGCAAAATTGCCATGTCCGATGTCCGTTGGCCGTTACCACTCACTCTGTGTCGATGCCAAGTCGCTGCCGGGGGCACTTGAGGTGACCGCATGGACGGCCAATCAAAACGGCGAACTCAATGCGGATCAATCGATCGTCATGGGGATCTCGGATCATGCTCGCTGTGTCCACGGGGTTCAGTTCCATCCCGAGTCTCTGCTGACGCAGCATGGACACGAGCTGTTTGCAAACTTCTTTGCCCTGGTTGATCGACACCATCAGCGAATCCGCCACATTCAAGGCGCGACGGTGGGAACGGGACGACCGGTTGTTTGGATGTCCGAGTCGAGGTTTCCGGGCAGTCTGTCGGGTGATGAGTCAAACACGGACGCGGCTGCCGATGGGACCGCGTACCGAACGGCTCCGTTTCCGACGTTGTCGATTGCGGTCAATCGAGGTCTTGCGTCCAAACGACTCGGGCTTCGCGAAAAAAACACGCCGCCGTCACCTGAGCAAAATCGCGATGTCGAAACATCGTCACGCGAGCACGAGGGGCGGCAATGATACTCGAGTCCATCGTGACCACGGTCAGTCCGGAAGGAGAGGTCAACATCGCACCGATGGGACCGGTCGTCCAGGGGAAAACCGTTCAGGGGAAAACCCTCCAGGACGAAACGACTGAGAGCGACATGTCAGAGGGGGGGCTCTCGTTCTTGCTGCGCCCCTACGAGGGATCTCGGACGTGCCGAAACCTGCTTGCGACCGGACGAGCGGTGATTCATGTGACCGACGACGCCCTGTTGCTCGCGCGAGCAGCGATCGGTCGTGTTGATCCCGAGGGACTCGTTTGTCCGGTGGATGAGTTGTCGGCAGAATACGTGAGGTTACGTGACTGTCACCGTTGGTTTGCGGTGAAGGTGGTTGAAAAAGGGGGGGACCCGCCACGGCACGAGTTAACGGCCATCAGTCTTGCCGACGGCATCGTGCGTCCGTTCTTTGGGTTCAATCGTGCGAAGCATGCGGTCATCGAAGCGGCGATCATCGCGACACGAATTGGGATGATTGACGAGGCGACGATCCGCGATGACATGAAACGATTGCGTGTCCCCGTTGAGAAAACAGCGGGACCTGACGAGAGGTCGGCTTTCGAAAAGGTCGAGGCTTTCATTGAACAGCGATTGAGCGGTTCGCCGGAGAGCGAACGATGAACGCACTGAGAATCACGACCGGTGCCCGTCTGCATTTCGGATTGCTCGACGTTGTCCCCCCGTTCGGCGGTTGCGGTGTGATGGTCGACCATCCGGCGACGGTGGTCGAGGCACGACGCGCGAGTGAATTTGGTTATAGCCAAGTCGACGCCCCGGTGGATCATCGCGACCGTGCCGTTGCGGTCGCGCGACGAATCGCCGATAGGGTGAAACCCAACGGCCCGCTGCCTGGGGTGCACGTGTCGGTCCGGAATCTGGCGCCGCCGCACTCTGGATTGGGCAGCGGCACGCAGCTATCGCTCGCGATTTCGGAGGCGATTCTTCGTGTTGTGCCCGATTGCTTCGGCGAGGCGGCGGCCACCGATTTGCCAAACAATGATAACCCAGACATTGAAACCCCTGCGGACGTCCTCTCCGCGAGCGGTGTACCGGAGACAAGCGGGACGCCGCTGAGTGGCGAGTTGTGGCTGCGTGGAGCCGACCGTGGGCGACGATCTGCGGTCGGGACGCATGGGTACCGACTGGGCGGTTTTCTCGTCGAGGGAGTCGACCGAGCCGGTGGCGAAGCGATTCCGAACCCGTTGGATCTTCGCCTCGAGATGCCTTTGTCGTGGCGGGTCGCCATCGTGTTGCCGAATGCCCCTGTCTTCGGGGCAGAATCCGTTTCGGGGGAGCAGGAACAGGCCCATTTCGATGCCCTCTCGCCGGTCCCCCGGGAACGTCGATCTGAGATGATCGCGTTGTTGAACGATTCACTCCTTCCGGCAATTCGAGATGAAGACTTCGAGCGATTTTGCTCGGCCACCACGAAATACAATCGGCTCAGCGGCGAATTGTTTGCTCCTGTTCAGGGCGGTGCCTACAACGGAGACGAAACGGCAAAGTTGATCGAACGTCTTCTGGGCGAAGGATTTGGCGGGGTCGGTCAGAGCAGTTGGGGGCCGGGAGTATTCGTTTGGCATCGCGATCAGGCCTCTTTGATGGCGTTTCGTGATTCGTGGAGCCATCCGGGCTACCGCATTTTGACGACACGCCCCAAACGCGATGGGAGGCGAGCGGAGTGGATTGCGAATGAAGATGATGCGGGAAATTAGGATGCAAACACCCGCGCCGAACTGATTCCATGCGATCATCATTGCCGCCCCATGTTCTAAAGTCGCCCGACAGGCGTTATTGTTGGATCAAATTTGCCGTCGTCACCTCCTCCATCTAGATGTCGCACCGTGTCTGATACTGCTGATTTACGATACCGCCGCGTGATTTTGAAATTGAGCGGCGAGAGTTTGGCTGAGTCGGGGAAACGTGGAATCAGTGGCGCCGAAATGGCCACGATATCCAACCAGATCAAACTCGCCCACGAATCCGGATGCCAAATTGCCATCGTCAACGGCGGCGGCAACATCCTTCGCGGGGCTCAGTTCTCGGGGGCCAATGCGACGGTTGGCGAGGCGACGGCTCACTACATGGGCATGCTCGCCACGGTGATTAACTCGCTCGCTCTGCAAGACGCCCTCGAAGGCATCGGATTGCCGACTCGGGTGATGAGTGCTCTCCCGGTTGATAAAGTCGCCGAGAAATTCATCCGCCGACGAGCCATTCGCCACCTGGAGAAAGGTCGCGTTGTCATCCTGTCGGGAGGCATCGGCTGCCCGTTTGTGACCACCGACACCGCCGCGGCGCAGCGGGCGTTGGAAATCGATGCAGATGTCATTCTGAAGGCCACCCGGGTCGATGGCGTCTACAGCGACGATCCGGAAATCAACCCACACGCGGTGTTGTATGATCACCTCAGTTATCAAGAAGTGATCGCGAAAAAACTCCGTGTCATGGACGCCACCGCAATCGCACTTTGCAGCGAGCATCGCAAACCGATCCTCGTGTTTAATTTCAAACGCGACGGAAACATCGTTCGCGCCGTCCGCGGTGAAACCGTTGGAACTTGGATCGGCGACCCGAGCGACTCACAATCTAACTAACCTGGATTCCCACCTAGCAGGAGATGTCTGATATGACCAGCGACGAAATTTTGATGGATGCTGAGGAGCGGATGGAAAAAGCCGTTTCCGTGTTAACGAACAACTTGGCCGGTATCCGCACCGGACGTGCGAACCCCGGTTTGGTCGATTCGCTGAAAGTGGAGGTCTACGGATCCTTTACTCCCCTGAAGCAACTCGCCTCGATCGGAACTCCCGAACCACAACAAATCTTGATTCGTCCCTATGATGCGGGAACAATTAAAGAGATTGAGAAAGCGATCGTGGCTGGCGACCTGGGGTTGAACCCGCAGAATGACGGGCGAGTTATCCGTCTAAATGTTCCGCCGTTGTCGACCGAAGTGCGTAAGAAAATGGTCAGCCGGATCAAAGAATTGAGCGAAGAAGCCAAAGTTTCCATTCGCAATATTCGTCGTGACGCCAACAAGGCAGCCGACCAATCCGAGAAAGACAACGTTTTGACCGAAGACGATCGTGATCGTTGCAAAGAACAAGTCCAAGAGTTGACCAAGAAATTCGAAGCGAGTGTTAACGAATCGGCAAAGGTTCGCGAAGCCGAAGTCCTGGAGGCTTAAACATCGTGCCGCAAATGGTGCAGTGCCCGCAGTGTAAAACTGCTGTCGGAGTTCCTGACGACGCCGGTGGATCCCGCGTCAATTGTCCCCATTGCGGCCAGGCGTTTATCGTTCCCGGATTCGCCGGCGGTGCCGGGTATGCGACCGGAAGTTCAGGTGGGGCATCCGGTAACGAACCGGCGGGATCGCAGAATGATGATGACGATGATGACTGGTTAAAACTCGCACCACCGACACCGTCATCAACCACTTCAGCGTCCGAGGCTGTTGATCCGCCGGTCAATGCGGGCAATTCAAGCGAGGCCAGTGACGACGATTGGGACTTTGACCTCCCTGAACTGCAACCGGCCACACCGCGGCCACCGGCAATGGACGCGACGTTGCCTAATGATCCGCTGTTTGATGACGCAGCGGAAACCGATGAGTCGGTTTGGTCCGACCCCGAGCCCGCCGCCGTTGATGACATCGCGTCGACGTTCGATGAACGCGCGCCTGGCACCAATTCTGACGGCGATGAAATCCAGTACAAGAAAGAATACCGCGTTCGATGCAACAACTGCGGTACGCTCACCACGGTGACCGCTCAGCAGGCGGGGAAGCAAGTACGTTGCCGTGATTGTCATTCCATGGTGCGCGTTCCTCCGCCTCCTCGCGTGGAGCGAAAGGCAAAGATTGATATGGAGGCCGCGCCTTCGTTCCAGTTTGCCCAGTCGACGAGTACCGTGGAGAATCGGCCGGACGACCCGTTTCGCAAATCGGCCAGCGAACTGCTCGCGGCGGCGTCCAAGGTCGAGAAAGACGAGCCGAAGCCGGACCTCGACGTCCCGCGGATACGCGACTGGGCGGGATCTGTTTTCGGTATCTTTCTGCAGATTGGCGTCGTCGCCCACTGGCTGATTCTTTCCACCATGGCGTCCGTGATTGCGTTTGTCGCATTGGCGATTGATTCGCCGATGTTGGTGGTTGGACTGTTCACCGCCGGCGGCTTTTTCGCCGCGATTGTTTTGGCGTGTGGTTTCACGATCATGCAGTCGGTCGCCAATGAGGAAGAGAGCGTTACCGAGTGGCCGGTGACGTTGGAGCCGACCGAATGGATCGCGCCGCTGATTTTCTGTTTCGCGGCGGCGGGTCTCTCGTATGGTCCGGGCTGGTTTCTTGGTTACGTCACGTTTGGCAACGGTTTGACGACGGTTTGCTTGTCGATGATTTCGACGTTCCTGATTTTCCCGTTTGTGTTGCTGTCGATGCTCGATATGCAAAATGTGTTTGTTCCCTTTTCTCCGGACGTCGGACGCAGTGTCACTCGATGCGAAGAAGCCTGGGGCGGGTTTTACTTTTCCTCGGGAATCGTGTTCTTTGTGACGTTCCTGATCTTTGCCTTTGCGAGCCTTTTGGCTCCACCGCCCGCTGCGGTATTGGCGATTTTCACAGCGGTGTTTTCGGTGTTTGTCTACTTTGCAATGCTCGGACGGTTGGCTTCGTCGATCGGCCAGAGCGTCAATGCGGATGCCAAAGAGAATGACATCGAGGAACAACGCGAGCGTGAGCGGGAAGCAAAGAAAAACCAATAGCGGTTCAGGTGACGAGCCGTGATTGTGTTTCGGCGATCCGAAATTCGGCGATCGTGCCGCTGTTGAAGGTTAGGAAGTCCGACTCGATTCCGTCGGAAAAGATTACCCCTCCTTCGGGCATCAGGCTCTCGAGTCGTAACGGATTGCCTGCGCGAATTTCGCCGGTTACCAAGTCGACTTGGCTGTCGCAACTGAGGAACGGTTCTCGAACGACCCAGCACAGTGCGTCGGTGTTCCAAGGAATTTGTGGTGGTGAATCTAAAGGGACACCCATTCTGCGACCAACGCCGCGAGTCATGTGGTAGACGCTGCTGAGCCATCCGGTCGACCCGGCACCGGTTGAGATGATCACGCCACTGGAGGAATGCGTCTCGCTCTTTCCATCGCAATAGAGGACGTATCGTGACGAGACGTGAGACGACCGCCCGACGAAGAAATCATTGAACGCGAGCATGGATTGTCCGTCGGACAAAGAGACGTCCGCGAGTGTCACCTCACGGACATTGGCTTTGCCGGCGAGCGTTTGGCGGACGACCCGGCGTGCCTGATCAACGTCGAACGGTAGCAGGACTCCGTCGAACCGCTCGGGCATCGGATTGACCCCAATGATCGGTATTTCTCCGGCGTACTTGGCGGTATTTGCGACCAAGCCATCCGGACCGACAACGACAACCGCTTCGGTCATTCCGAAGAAGAAGTTTGAAATGTAGTTTCGAGGAACGACGACAACCGGGTACCCGAGTCCCTCTAGGTCGCCTCGGATTGTTTTCACCGCCGTTTCGTATTGCTGGTCTTCGTTGACGTACTCATCGAAGTCGGAGTTCGCGTCGACGACCGCGGCCGCAGAATGGTTGGTGCTGAGAAAGTTCGATCGCGCCGTTTGCATTCGAAACCGGGCGGAACCCTTTGTTCCAAATTTTGCGAGCAAACCGGACAGTCGCGTTGGCGTGGTCACCAACGCGATGTTGGGTGACATTTTGGTGCCCATCGTCGATTACCCTCTGCTGCCGCGTTGAGGTTTCTGCTGAGTGGTTTCGGCCGAATCTGCTCGGTCGTTTTGCACCAGATCGCGCAACAGGTCCGGTGAGATATCGAGCCGGCCGATTTTCTCTGCATTCTCGGCGAGTTCGCCGAAGGCCATTGCGATCAATTGTTTGGCGTCGGTGGATTCGGAACTCGCGGCGATCGTCTTCCAATCCACCGTGCTCATTGCTTCGAACGTTTGACGCAGGGTTTCGGCACGGGCGGATGCAAGTGTTTTCTCGTTGGCCGCTTGTTGCTGGACGAGTTCCTCACGGCCTTGTTCGATGGCGACATCGGCCGCGAGTTCGGCTTCGCGAACCTCCCGTTGTTTCTCTTGTGTAATGCGTTCATTCTGCAGTTCACGTTCGCGAATCTCTTGCTCGGCCGCGATCGCCAGTTTGCGTCGCTCATGAACCGCGCGGTCCGCTTTCTGCAGAGTCGCTTCGCGGGTTTCTGCTTGGAGTGCGGATTCCATTTCGGGCGTCGGTTTAATCTGCAGCAGAACAACTGACTCGATTTCCAAACCGAGTTCCTGCGGAATGGCAGATTCGGATGCGTACGATTGCAAACGCTGCGTTAGCTCAGGACCGGCGACCAACATTTCCGTGATGCTTCGTTGGCGGGAGAACTCGTATGCTTCCACCTGCAGCATCCGGATTAAACGATCACGGATCGCATCGGGATCATCGGACTGATAGCGTCCTCGCGCGTCGATCGAAAAGTCGAGTTTCGAGGCGAGCTGTTCTGGATCCGCAACGCGATAGGTCAGGTTGCCTTGAATGGTGACGTCTTGAAAGTCGGACGTTTGTTGCTCGAAAACAAAAGGCACGTCTTCGCTCGCCAAATTGACACGCACGATGATGGAGTTGAACGTCCAATACATCATCGAGATCCCGGCGCCCTGGCGACGAATCTGCCCGTTGCGAAAACGCATCAGGTATGTCGTCGGGGTCGACTTCAGGTAGCGAAAACCGAGCATGTGGGGTCTCCATGGCGAGAGGTGAACGTCGACCAACCAGGCACACGTCGATTGTAATTGTTGCCAGTGTCAGAATGTGTGACGACGTGAACCATAACGCAATTTCACATTTCCGCCGCAGCGAACGCAGCAGTCCTGACACAGGGAGTACATCTCATGCACATCCCTTTTAGCACAGCGGTCCTTCACCGCGGGCACCCTTACCTCGGCAACACTCCACCTCGGGAACCCACTACCTCGGGAACCCTGTTGACGCGACAAAGGTAATGACACGTGCAGCGACCGGTCGGTTCGGTAGGGAGCGACGACGCCTTCGAGTTTGCGTTGGTACGATCGCTGAAAGTAGCCGCTATGCACGTTACAGCTAAAGGTACAGCAGCGAGCGGCACCAAGCCATCAAACGGAGCCGGTCGACTTCATCGCTCGTCTGAATTGGGCATCCGAGCCGGCTGAGTGTCTCGGTCCAGGTCGGCATCTCCACCATCGGGGTCGATGAGATCAAGACGCGAAGTAAACGCATCGGAGCGTCGCGTCGCAGTCGTACTGCGGGAGGTTTCGTGCTCGAAGGTATTGCGACTCCACCGAACACGTTATCAGTCGAGAGTGACACCGCGAGAGCCATGGAATCGGCGGGGCCGGACGCTTTGGTATCTTCACTGGTTTGACCGGAAAGAACTCCTGTTCCGATCACCGATACCGCGGCGGGGTCTGCGTCGGAGCGTTTGATGGCCACCGTGGTCAATTTGCTGATCGCATCGATTTCGGAAAGTTGCCAACGTTCTTCGTTTTCACTGGCGATCAAACAGATCGCAACGCGACTGTCTTTGGCGATCGCTTTCCACTGTTTGATTTGCTCGGCGAGATCTCGCTTTGATGGAGGCATCAGGCAAACCGCCAGTGCGGTAGGAGCAAGAGGAACGCCCTCTCCTTCGAGATTGTCGTTGACTGGTTGGTTGATCGGCGGATGCCAGAGCAACGCCTCGTTCACAACATCGGGCAACCGCAGCGGAGTCGTTTCCCATATCTCGCCTTCGATGCGCAGCGATTCGGATTCCGTCTGCATCATTTCCGACAGGTGTAGGTTGTCGAGTTCATCCGCCCATGGGGCCGGGGTGATTACTTTCGTAAGAGCCGGGGAGTCTTCCCGAGCAATTTCAAAACTGAGTTCGGTTTGAGGATCGGCCGACCAAAGTTGTTGGCGAAGAGACGGCATGTCTTGGATCGGTTTTTCGTTGAGCGACTTCAGTTGGTCGTTGACTTGCAAGATGCCATCGGCTGGCGATCCAGGAAGGATCGAGGTGACACGGCCTTCCGATGCGGTGATGCCGATGAATTGGGGGCGAAGAGGCTCGATCGTTTCGGCGAGCGTTGCAGTCGTTGTCTCAGTTTGGCCGTCGCGTTCGTACTCGATCGAGATCTCCTCGCCCGCATCGTAGCGGCCGAGAGCCAGCTTGATTTCTTGGCGGCGACGAACGGTCCGGCCTCCAACTTTCAGTAGTTTATCGCCGGCTTGTAACCCGGCCTTGTCGGCCGGGGATCTTTTGCGGTCTGCGGCGAGGTCCGTCCCCGGTGGGTACGGATCCTATCCACCAACGACCATTCCTAGTAGTCCCGAAGGGATGTTTTCTCCGTCTCGAAGACGGGGCAGTTTTTTGGCGATCACGTCTGTGGGAACGGCGAAGGCGATTCCCGAATCGTACCATTCGGTTGGATCGTCGGCGCCGTTTTCCCCGACCGCTGGGATCAGCACGCCGAGCACGTTTCCTCGCAAATCAAGCAATGGACCGCCATAAAATACCGGCGAAATTCGAACGTCACTTTGCACGGCGGTTCCGTCGAGTCGGTCGACGGCGGAGAGAACTCCGGTGCTGACCATAGGTACGTTCTTTTCGCCATAACGGGCGACGGCTACCGTGGTCGAACCGATTGCGGGGTAGGAATCTGATACCGCCTCTGGATCAGGGATTGTGATTGGCTGCAGGCGAACGTTTTTGGGATCGATCTTCAGCAAGACTAACTCGCGGTGTTCGTCCTCGGCGACCACGCGTGCCGGGAAGCGTTCGCCGCTGTCGAGTGAGACGATAATGCTCGCCGATGGACCGCGTGTCACCCAAGACGATGCGAGAATATGACCGTCCCCGTCGATGATGATCCCCGATGTGGGAGCGTCCTGACGTACTTCGCCATCGGATTGCAGCACGCCGATGACTTCGATGCCAACTACTGATGGCAAGACCTCATCGGTGACTCCGCGGACCCGCTCGGCGAGAGCGTTTTGATATTGCAGTGAAGAGGTGTCCTGTGCGGTTGCGCTATTGATCATGAACGGGCCGACCACGCACGGGCCGACCACGCACGGGCATAGCAGCAACCATGACAACATGAACGACAGAGGGAGCGAGTGACGAGTCATGGGCGGATAGTCATTTCGAGAATTTCGTTTTCACGTTGAATCGTCAACGTCACGTTGTCGCGGCGGTCGATCCGACGAAGTTGATCGCGGAAGGCACGTTGATGTGTGATCCGGCGACCATTGACTAACAGGATCAGGTCGTCCGGTCGCAGATCGGCACGCGAGGCGGGGCCATTGGGAGTGAGTGCGTCGACGTAAACCGGTGTCGTTTCGAGGACATCGGGGATCAGTTTCATTCCGAGAGTCGAGGCGTTGTGAGATTTGTCTCTCGCGAGTAGAGGATCGTCATCGACCGGCGAGACTGATTTACGTCCCGCGATAATGTCCCCGATCGGTGCACGCAGCACGTCCGAAGGAATCGAGTAGTTTAGCCAGACGCCTGTTTTGCGATCACGTAGTTCTTTTCCGAGCATGCCGAGTAGGTTGCCTTCCAAATCGACCAGTGCACCACCGGCTGCACCGGGGTTGTTGGCGACCAAGTCCAGCAACCAGACTTCGCCGCGGTAGGCGGTTTGGAATGTGCCGCGTCGTGCATCGAGTTTGCTACGGGACGCGATTCGACCTTGCATCACGCTCGCCGGTTCGTTCCCGGTGGCGATGTTGAACAGATTGCTAACCGCGAGCACCGGATCACCCCATCTCGCGATCGGGGCATCCGGTGATCCTGACGGGACTTCGAAGTACGGCAGGTCAGAACCGTCGACTTTCAACACCGCGAGTTCCAAGGCGGGTTCAAAACCAACGATCTTGCTTTCAAAACGTCGCCCGTCGTTCAGAATGACAATCGGGTCGACGTCGAGCACACTGCTCCATGCGGTCGCCACATGGCCAGCCGGTGACACCAGGAAGCCACTCTGATACGCGTCCAATCCGCCGACACCACCGGCGCCGTAAATCTTGACGACGCGGTTCTGCACCTGGGAACTCGACCGGGCGAGCGATGGTTGTGCCACCGCAGTTGACACGCTCGGAATCAGGACGCTGAAGGTAATGAGGGACACCAGGGCAATCGATGTGAACCGGTCCCGGTAATGTGCGGGTTGGTGACTATTCATTGGTGGCATCACTCACGGCGTCTTTGTCTTCGGTTGGCATCGATCCCATGTCAGATTCGGACCATGACTTCACGTTCAATGTTACCAGCGGATCCAGCCCGTAGCGGAGTTGCAAAATAGTGGGTGTTCCGTTTGTGGTGTTCGACTCAATCGGGGCATTCGAAAGTGCGATCCGGTTGAATGACTCTGCGTCGATGTCGATCAACCATTCCGGTGGATCAATCCAAAGTTCAGCCGGGTCACCATCGCGATCGGCAAACGACTCGATCAGCTCGAGACGTCCTGATTTAGGATGTTGATAGAACCGTGTTTCGATCCCGCCGTGTGTGGCGACGGTGGTGTCACGCAGTGGCGATCGGCCCAGGACAGGTGCCGTGCCCCAGTAGTACGTATCGCCGAATTGTTCGGGGCCTTTGTCAAGCATGCGTTTGAGTGATCGCATCGCAGCGAGCAGGCTGCCCGCAGAACCGGTGTCGACGGATTGGACATAAGCGTCCGGTGTTGCTAAACGCTCGCGCCGCGAACCGATCGTCAATTCGCAAATGTCATCACCCACGACCATTTCAAAGAGTTTCGGTTCTTTCTCGCCCGCGATGGTTGCCTGCCCCTCTAGCTTCCACGTCGCCTGTGGGTTGACGCCGTCGAACTGTCTTTGGGCACGAGCGATGAATTTGCTTTGTTGTTTCTGGTTGTAGTAGTAGTTGGCAAAACCTTTTCGTTCTTCGATACGTTCGGCGGCTACTTTCGGGATGGGTTGGCCGGCGGAGTCCTTGGGACGATTTTCTTCTTCCGGTGAACGTTCGTCTTCGCCGGGTTCATCGTCGGCGTTGTCTTCCTCTGCGTTGTCATCTCCGGCGTTCTTAGCGGCGTCGTCCGTGTCTTTTTCGTCCGTGTCTTTCTAGGGCGTCTTTTCATCATCAGGTGAGTCGGACGGAGGCGTGGGGGGAGCCGGTGGGGGTGGCGGTAGGGCCGTTTGCATCTTCTTGAGCAAATCATCGCCTCGGTGAACACTCGCCAGGCGGACGAGCGTGAGAACGACGCGTCCTTTCTGGCGATAGGTCAGCGGCACACGCCACTGGGCGGGGAACGTCGCCAACAGGTTTTGCACGTCATTGGCTGTTTGCACGACTCGGTTGTCAATTTCGAGAATCTCATCGCCGTATCGGAGTCCGCGTCGATACGCGTCACTCGATTGAAGGATATTGGTTACCCGAACGCTGCCGTCGTCGTCGGTACCAACCGTTGCACCGAGAGTCGCGTGGTCCAAAATGCGGCCGCTGAATAGTGAGCCGAGAAAGTTCTGTGCTTGGTCGCCCGAGATGGCATAGCCGACACCAACATTCACCCGCCCGCGTTTTTCGAAAGAGGCTCGCCCGATGATTCCGATCAAGTCGCCGCGGGAGTCATAGAGAGGTCCGCCTGAATTCCCCGGATTGATCGAGGCATCGGTTTGGAAACAATTGCCGTATTCGAGAAGCGTCCCCGATGGATATTGGTATCGCCGGGTGCCGCTGATGATTCCTGCAGTGACGGTTGGTTGCAGGTTCGTCGCTAGCAGAAACGGGTTGCCGATCGCGTAACACGCGTCACCGATGCGAACGCTGCGGCTGGGGACGAATTTCGCGGTCGGAAAGTCATCACGTCCGAGCAACTGGATCAACGCCAAATCACCCACCGGATCGATCCCGACAATCACGGCATCGTAGACATTGCCGTCGCTGAGCCCGCACCGCATGTAGGTTCCCGCCGGGCTGCTGACGTGGAAATTGGTCAGCGCATAGCCGTCCGGGGAGATGAGAACTCCTGAACCGCCACCGGCACCGCCCGGGACAAAAACGCAAACGGTCGACTGCATCGCGTTGGCGATCGCTTCGGTTCGTTCGCGCTCCACTCGCCACACGATGTCGTCGTTATCGCGTTCCGCATTTGACGGATTCGCGGTGACAACGTCCGCCGCCTCGCTTCGGAGGGGAAGCGAAACGACGACTGTAAACAGCGTCAGACCTAACGCGGCGCGAACCAAGTGAGGTGTTGATGAAAACATGACGGTACGGAGCATCTCGAGTGTCATTTCAATAGCCGTCCAGAGAACCATTCGATCGTTCCGCCCAATGTTCCGCTCAGGTCGTGTTCGCTGACCGAAGGAGATGAGTTGATTGACGAACCGGAACGCAGCGGCGTCGTAGGATCGTCGTTGTTTGACAAGTCTTCGCCGGAGGTGTCGCTGCTGGGCAGAGGGCTCGCCTTCAAGCAAAGTAAACGAGCTTCGCCGAGCGGCAATTCGAGACCGAGGGATTTGCGGTCTTGGAGCACGCCGCTCCATTGCAATTGGTCGTCGAGCAGGACCTCGAGTCGTGCGCCCATGAACTGATTAACGGCATCAGCACGCCGGGCGGCAACGACTAGCTTTTCGTAACCGTCGGGAATCCGGAAGACAATTTGCCCCGGTGCGTTGATGTGGATCACTCCGTCGGACGTATCGGGTGAAAACCAGTTCTGCATATCGACCGAAATTTGCTCTCGTCCGCGTTGGGAGGACGCGTTGCCGAAAGATGACGAGGCGATTTCAGCTTCGGACAGCGGCAGGATTCCTCCGGCAAATTGCAGTGTCTCAATTTGGTTGAGAGGAACATCGTGCTGGATCGATCCCGCCAACTGAACCTGCAGGTGGCTTCCGCCGTTGGACAAGCGAACCGATTCCGCGTTCCAAACCGATCCGGACGTATCGGTCACCTGGATCGGCGCCGATGGCGATTCGGCGTTTTGCGTTGACAGCAGCACCCCTTCGAGTTTGGCGATGGGAGCTTCAATCTCGTTACCTCGCATTTGGAATTGCACAGCGGTGCGAGTGATTCCGGTGACCGTGCCATCGATCGAGTCGAGTGATTTTTCGTTGCGTCGAACCGCGAGGCGATCCGCTCTCCGTTGCTCTTCGACCCATCCCAACCAAGTGGGATTGGTTGCCGGGGTGCCCATGCGAAAGCGAACCCACTGGAGTTCTTTTACCGGAATTTGCAGTGGCGACTGGCGAGCCGCATTGACGGTGACCGTTTGATCGTCCCAGGTCAGTCCGGTCACGCTCAGCAGAGATCCCCCGGAAAGCTGAACCCTCATCGGCAGGGTCGGAAGAGGTGTCGAGTCGAATCGAATTTGCGAGAGTTCTTCGAGCGGCAGGCGTTTGACCTCGTTGCCGGTGTCGATTGCGGCTTCCAACGAGTCAATCGACACCAACTCGCCGGCGAGGTTTTCGCCGGTGGCGGTGACGACGTTGACCTCCGCGGGTGATTGGGCCACTGCGGCTGAAGCCCACGAGAGTGCGATCGAGATCGCGAGGACACAGGACGTTCGCATCGCATTGGTCTCGATTTGAGATGGGGTTCTTCTGTTCACTCGGCAGGCTGAGCGAGATTGAGAGGCAGATTGGCGTTTAGGGGTGGAGCGACAAAAAGTCACTCCGGGCCGTTGCGGCAGTGCATGAGTGAGAAACGGGAGCGATTGCCTAGTCATTGGCTTCCTTTTGCGTTTTCGTGAGCGATTCGAGCACGCGGGGGCATCCGGCCTCGAGCATATCGAGCACTTCTTCGAACCCTTCATCGCCACCGTAGTACGGGTCGGGCACCTCTTCCGCCCAGCCGTCGTCCAGGAATTCTGAGAATAAATGGACGTGGGGCGTCTCCGATTTGGCGATCGCCGTCAACCGCCGCAGATTAGCATGGTCCATGGCGACCACTAAATCATAACTACCTGGCTGCAAATCGGTTGCGTCAACTTGGCGGCCGAGCGATTCCAGAGAATATCCCCGTTTGGCGGCTGCTTGACGCATTCGGGCATCAGGACGTTTTCCGACATGGTATCCCTCCGTCCCGGCGGATTCGACTCGAATGTCCTGTCGAGCCGAATTTGCGACCGATTTCATTACGGCTTCGGCAGCGGGAGAACGGCAAATGTTCCCCATACACACAAACAAAACACTTGCTTTTTTCATCGCGGGCGCCAACGATCCTGATACCTTGGGAAACCTAATTCGGGGCTCATCTCAAACCGCCTGATCATCCCACGTTGTCTCGTGACTTGCCAGTCACCATGGTCGGAACTAGACTACCGGGGTGACCGTTGGATGCGGTTGCGGGAAATTAACATTGCGTTAAGCTGCATTTAAGGGCTAGAATCTTTCTGGTATAACGGATTTGCCGCTCAGGGGAGCGGTCGAAAGGAGAGATCTCACTATGTCGATCAAATTCACACAATCCTGTCCTACCTGCGGTAGACGTATCGACGTCCGGGCCTCACTGTTGGGCTGCACCGTCGCGTGTCAGCACTGCGGCGCGGAGTTTACCGCCACGGCCTGCGAGGAATCGCGGATGGGACGCGAGCAAACCAACGAAGACCTTCTCGACCGAGTTGAAAAGGCCCTCCGTCGGGCAGAGGAAGCCTCGATGGTTGGCGTGAACGCTGAAATCGCGCCTTAAGGCTCGTCGGGCCATTCTCTGCGCCGCATTCGTCATCGACCACCGAGTTGATCTATTTCGGAATCCGGACCCGTTCTCGGTCCGGTGTCCTGCCGGTCGTAACGACTCGGGGTCCCGCTTCCCCGCTTCCTCCGCCGCGACATGCATGCCGGCGGAGTGGAGTGCAGTTTGGGCGGATCGCTACTCGGCTGACGCGACGCACTCTGCGATCGCCTCCCACACCGGGCTGAGTTCACCAGGCTGCGGTGAGTCAAAGAACTTCCAGTGAGAGCAGTCGACCATCACAATGTCTGCCACGCCCGGAATCTTTGCTTGCTCGATCGACACGACACCGTCACCTTCGCCTGAGCACACGGCGTCAAACTGTTCGACCAGCCGCGTGAGTCGAGCCTGCAGGATGCCGCCTGTCCCTTTTTGATTTTCTGTCACGAGTTGTTTTCGAACATTCTTCAGAGTGGTCTCGTCGATCGGGCTGCCGGTGCCAATGATCGTCGTGTAGCGGACACCTTCACATCGCGGTCGCGATGCCAACTGTGTTAGGAAGGCAGAGTCCGGGCGGAGGTCCATCGCGCTCGGTGTTGTTGAACGATCGGTTAGAACGCCGAGCACGGTATCGGTCGTGAAGCGTCCGTTGACGAGCAGGTCCGGCAGGGGCGTCACCTCCGCCCACTCCGAACCGCCGTGCGGGGTTCCCACCGTGATCAAGTGAGTAATGGTGGGCGACGTCAGTGCGGGATTCTCGACCCATTCGCGAGCAACCAAACCGCCCATCGAATGACCGACCAGAGCCAGTCGCACCGAAGCGTCGTTGGCGAACTCACTTTTCACTAGCGAGGCAACTTTCTCGGCCGAGGTTGCGACCGAGACATGGTCATCGTAGTGAATGCAACCGGTACGCAGCCCTTCCTCGCGAAAGTGATCTCGGATTGCTTGGAATGACTCCGTGGTGCCATGAAAGCCATGCAGAAAGAGCACAACAATTGGAGCGACGGCTTCCGTTGGCGGGTCGAGCTGAATCGTGGGGTCAAACTCAGGCCGCTGAGTTTTGAGAAACTTCAGATCGCACCGAAGTCGTAAAACGTCCGAACCATCGCTGTCTTGCTCGATCGTTAATGTTCCCTTTCCTTGCAAGCCCGCGTTGGCGCCCGCGAGCAGCGCGCGCGTCGAAAAGCGATTGAGATTGACCTCCATGTCGGGCAGCAATGCTTCGAGTGGTTGTTGGTCCGAGGTTGCTTTGCCGGTGCGCAGCAAACGAACAAACTCGCGAAGCCGAACGTTGCCGTTGGCGTCTTCTCTGAGCGTGATGTCAACGTCGTCATCGCCCCACACGATGGATGACTCGGTCGGGACGACGTCGCCGCTCGCGGGGTCGACGGAGTCTTGAGCAAACGCGTTGGCAGTCGCGGTTAGCAGCATGACTCCGGCCAACAGCAGCGTCCTCAGGCGAACAAGCAAACCGATGGCGGGAGGCGAAAGGTCAGTGTTCGTATGAACGTCTGTATGAGATTGCATGTCGATACGCACCGAAAATGGGAAGGGCCGCGAGGTGGTGGGGCAGAAACTCCGAAGATGCTTCCCCCTCATTCTAGCGGTTTCGATGAGCGCAGACGACAGAGCCCTATTGGAATAATAGCCTCGGCTAGCATTTCAAATCGCCAGGCTTTCACGTAGGCGGTAGCGGAACATTCCGGGCTTCGGGTTGCTACGAAGAGCAAAGTGGCATCCAGCTAGAGAAGATTCACCGGATCGATATCAATCAGGTACTCAATTTCCTCTTTCGGATCTGTTTTGAAGTCCGCCAGCGCGCGGCGGATGACTTCTCCAACGACCGCCGAATCGGTGGCTTGTAGCAGAAGGTGAAAACGGTACTTTCCGCGCAGTCGAACGATCGGTGGTGGCGCCGGACCCAGGATTCGGACTTCGCTCTTGAGAAGGTCGCGAGCCGATTCGAGTCTCGCGAGGATTGAATCGGCGACGTCTTCGGTTTTCTCTTCGACGGGACCGCGGATGATGATTCTCGCGACGCTGCCCAGTGGTGGGTAATTGAATTTGCGTCGATTGACCATTTCCTCTTCGACGAATTTGAAATAGTCATGTCGTGACGCGGCCTGAATCGCGGGGTGTTCCGGTGTGAAGGTTTGGACGATCACCCTACCTCCACGATCACCGCGTCCGGTCCGTCCCGCGACTTGGGTGACGAGTTGAAAAGTGCGTTCGGCGGCGCGGAAATCGGGGAAGTGCAATGCCGAATCCGCGTTGATCACACCGACCAGCAACACGTTGGGAAAATCCAAACCTTTGGCGATCATTTGCGTGCCGAGCAGAATGTCGATCTCGCCGCTGCGGAATTCGGACAGGACCCGTTGGTGGCTGCCCGGACGCTTCATGGTGTCGCCGTCCATGCGTGCGATCTTTGCGTCGGGGAACTTCGCTTTTGCTTCCACCTCGAGTTTCTGCGTTCCCAGTCCGCCATATCGGATCCCGTCGAAACGGCATGCCGGGCACCAGGGTGGCGTTCCGATGGTGTAGTCGCAGTAGTGGCACATGGCTTTGCCGCCATCGCGGTGGTGTGTCAGTGGCATATCGCAGTCGGGGCAGGCTACTACGTGACCGCACGCCGGGCATTGGATCGTTGTTGCGAAGCCCCTGCGGTTAAGTAGTAATATTGCCTGTCCCTTTTCGCGGAGTGTTTCATCGACGGCTTGTTTGAGCGGTCGACTGATCGCGCCGCCACCTGCTCGGTCGTCGCGAACGCGGAGGTCAACGAGTTGCACGTCAGGCATCGGGCGACCGGCAACGCGATCCGGCATCGAAATGAGTTCCGCGTGTCCACTCTGCGTTGCATGCCATGCTTCCATCGAAGGTGTTGCCGAACCGAGCAACAGCGGGATACCCAGTGACATTGCCCTCGCGTGGGCTACCTTTCGCGCGTGATAGCGAGGTTGCGAGTCCTGTTTGAACGAGGTGTCGTGTTCTTCGTCGAGCACGATCAGCCCGAGGTTCGGCAGCGGTGCAAAAACGGCGCTTCGCGGTCCGATGACCACCTGGACTTCGCCACGGCGAATGCGTTGCCAATGGAAGTGACGTTCCGACGGTGACATCTGCGAGTGCAGCACGGCGACCGACGGAAAGCGGCTTTCGAACCGCCCACGCGTTTGCGGTGTCAGGCTGATTTCGGGCACCATTACGATCGCCGACCCGGCTTGCGAAACGACGTGTTCGATCGCGCGGATGTAGACTTCGGTTTTTCCACTGCCGGTCACCCCGTGCAACAGCAGGGTGCGGCCTCGTCCGCTATCCACGGCCACGTTGATACGCTCCAGTGCAGCGGTTTGTTGCTCGGTGAGTTCGTGTGTGCGGTCTGCCTCACCGTCGTTGGTTTGGGCCAGGATGCGGATGCCCGAATGCATTTCTCGCCGCACCTCGGGGACGATCAGGCCTTTCTTTTTCAATCGACGGATCGGGTCTTCGGTGCAACTGGCCGCGACGGCGAGTTCCGCCGAGGTCATGGAACGGTTTGCCGAAACCAAGTGCCGCATGACGGCCTGCTGTTTGGCGGGCAGTTTGTCGATGACCGTGTCGGTCACTTCTTTGGCGGGCGTGAAGTAGGTCGTCTGTTTGGTGCCCGCAGCGCTTCGTACGCTCGATGGGATCAGCGTGTCGAAAACTTGGCCGGCCGGGACCTGATAGTAGTGGGCCATCCACATGACCAACCGAACCAAGGAGGCGTCGCACAGTGGCGACTCGTCGATGCATTCGGCAACGTCGCGGAGTTTGCGATGGGCGGCTTTGCCTTCTTTGACCGCGACGCACCAACCGGGGGTCGGTTTTTTGCGATGGCCCAGCGGCACGCCGACTCGCATCCCGGGCTTGAGTTCCTCGCGGAGTGAGTCGGGGATTCGGTAGTCGTACGGTCCGTGCGGCGATCGCGAGAAAACGATCGACGCGAGTAGCACATCATCCTCGACGGCGAGTTCCCACGGCGGCGGGTTGGTTTCAAACAGTTCGGTTTGCGAGGCTTCACCGGTACCGGATTCCGCCGAGGAGGATTCGAGTTCGAACGCCGCGAGAGGGAGCTCCGTTTCCCTGACCACGTCACGCGATTTGCCAGGTTCCGTCGATCGCGACGTCGGGCTTTGGCTGTCTCTTTTATTGGGGCCTCTTCTACCGGGCCACGATCCCGCCGGTTGAGCAGGAGAAGTCGGCTTCTGACCCGATTCCGCATCCTTTTCCCGAGACGCGCGGCGTGCGTCAGAGTCGTCTGGAAAGGGAGCGGGAGGGGAAGACACGGGATTTCCGGCAGGAGTGGTTGAGGAAGAAGCCGACGAGGGCACCACGAGCGATGCGCCCTGCAGATCATCCGGCAGGATCGGAAGTGAATCAAGCGTCGACATGGGCGAACCCTTTGATTGAATGGGATTGTTGCGAAAACCGCTAAACCCACTATCGAGATACCATGGGACACGTTTGGTCCGATCGAGCCCAAAATGGTCGGCCGGAAAAGTCGCCGGAATTCATGGGTTGCCAGAAACCCCGGTCACCGACCATACTTCGGGGCCGTTTTTTGAAACATTCCACTCCTCCTATTTCCACCACGCCTGCACTTCGATGGCAAAAAGCAAGAAAAAAGCTGAAACCGTGTTCCTCGTTTGCGAAGAATCCGGACACTACAACTACACCCTTCGTCGCAAACCGGGTGGCGAAAAGCTGCGATTGAAGAAGTACAACCCGCACCTGCGCAAGCACACTTGGCACCTCGAGAAGAAAAAATAGGCCGA
>JBICHZ010000033.1:0-21507 GCA_043101355.1 Rhodopirellula sp. JB044 | reverse complement strand
TTCCGATCTAACGTCTGCCAAACCGTCGCCGTCGGTATCCCGCAACCGCGTCACCTCTGGACGCTGAACAGCGTACAGCCAACCATCGCGTTCGGCCAAACTCAGCGGCTCGTGCAGTCCCCGAGCAAAAACCTTGACTTGGTCCGCGGTCACCTTCTCAGCGAGCGGGTCGGAAATCATGAAGATATCACCGCGACGAGAACACACCGCCAACTTCCCGTCAGGCATTCGCTGGAAGCCGCAGGCCTCGATCACTTCGCCTTCAGGAAGTTCGAATGTCGTGATGCGGTAGTAATCGTCCTCGGTCGGCTCAGCAGCCCCGACCAGGCCGGCGTGCAGACTCACCGCAAACAGGAACGCGGCCGTGGCAATCATTGAGAATGGTTGGGATCGAAACATGATTTGATGAACAAAGGGGAGAACGAAATACTCAAAACAAAACGCCCCGCAGCAAAGGGGGCGACCGACACCGTCAATCGCTACCAACGAATGAACTGTGTCACCTTTGTGGTCGTGCCCGAGGGGATCACAGCTCGCAGAGTCTGTTGGCCGTCCACTTCCACGAGTTGCACATCGGCACCCTCGACCGTGATGACGACACGGTCGTCGAGGCGGTATCCCTTTTCGGTCGTTGCCACGTTGCCCGAGACGACCTGCCAAACCAAAACGTCCTCCGGAGATCCTTCGGGCACCTCGATGGTGAACTCTCGCCGAAGCCCATCGTCATCAGGCACGGGATAATCTTCGACGCTGATATTGCTGATCGAGTATCGGAACCTGGGGTTGCCGTCCGCGTCGAGCCGGTACCCGCGCATCCGATAACCGCGTTGACGTCCGGATTCCTTCGGCCACGGATCGGACACGTTTGACAAAACCGCCAAAGGCGAAGCGGCGTCCAGACTGACCACCGCGTCACCAAGAGGCTGTTGGCTGCCCTGTCCCCGTCCACGCCAGTGTTTCGAGGCGTCGACGAATCCGTTCTTCCAAACCTTGGCGAGCGACATGTGCTCGGCATCCCAAACCACGTTCACCTCCGCCGGATAACCGACACCGATACCACGCGGGCTGACCTCGGTGAAGAAGTTTCGGTAGATCCTCGGTCGTTCGTTCGCCGCCAACACGATCGCCTTTTGATTGAGACCTTGCGGCTCTTTCGCCTTCGTCCCCAACAACAGGTACTGCCAGATCGCGTCAATCTGCCGGGCCGGATCACCACCGTCCATGTCGATAAGAACCGAACGTCCATCGACGAAACTATTCGGCATCCGGGTGCCGGGACGGTATTTCGTCGGATCTTGCAGATACCGTTGGAACCACTCATGACGCAATCGTTGCGGCATTATCAACATGTCGATCGCTCCCAAACCTCCCGCGTCGTTGCCGTTGTAGCTGTGGCATTTGATGCATGACAAACCGGCGTTCCCGCAAAGTTTACGACCGTCGATTTGAACCTGCTGCAGTGTTTTGGTTGGCTCGTATGTCTCGACCTCATCGCTGCGATCGAGCTTCACCAACGCCGCGTGCAATTCAGACAACGCGTCATAACCGAATGCGGGCATTCGCGTATGCATGTATTCACGAGCATTGGCACCTTGCTCGAGCACGTCTTTGAGGTAACGGTCATTGAGTTTGTCCGCCACACCGGTCAGCGACGGTGGCAAGCGACCTTCGAGCCCCATTTCCGGAACCGTCGAATGAAAGAACTCACCGCGAATCGTCTCGACTCCGCCGATCGAATCTCGATCGTGACAGGCATAACAGTTCAACGCCATCAAAGTCGCATGCACACGACGCGTTTCATCCGACTCGGGCAACTCGCCTGATCGCCTGCGGTCGAGAGCCGACGCGATGGCGGTCAACTGTGTCGCCCCCAATCCGTAGTCGACGGCAGGGGACTTCACATCGTCCGCCAAACAACCTTTGCTCGGCACCAACCGATCGAGCGGCAAGGCCATCTCGGGATCACCGAGTTCATCGTCATCAAACGTGTGGCAATTCACACACTGGGCACTCTGGAACAATTTTCGGCCCAAAGAAACGAGCGTCTCATCCGGCTCAAAGACACTCGGCAGCAAATCAACCGGACCTCCTTCTTCGCCGTCGGTGATCCACGCCGCGATGTCATCTCGCCCTAAACGTGGATCGTTCATCTGAACCGAGAGTTCGACCTGCCCACCGCCATCGAAATATTCGATACGTACCGGATAAACACCGGCCTCCAAAGAGAACGTTGCCTCGCGCGAACTGCTCGCGTGAATCCCATCATGGGCGAGCCGATGCTCCCCGATCTGCAAGGCCGAGCCATCGTCACTCGACAAAGTGAACGTGTAATCGCCGTCGTTTTCGATCGAGATGTTTGCTTCAAATACGACACCAAAGAAGTTGCCCGGTTTGATATCGTCAATCTTCAACGTGCCCACCTCGCTCGTCGCAACCGGTTCGAGATCGTCGAAGTTCGGCAGCTTTTTCCATTTGCCACGATAGACACTCCGAGTGAGCAGGCCTTCATTCTCTCCGACGCTCGTTTCGGCGGTCAGGTAGGCGGCGACCGCGGCGACTTCTTGAGCCGAACCGACCATCGCGGGCATGCGTGACCCGCTGCGGATATCCGTGCAGTTCTGCAGGAAGTGAATCAGCGACGGAACGGTGTATTTGCGGTGAGTCTGGCCGAGCGGCACGGTGGTCGAAAAAGGTGTCTTTCCGGCGTCTTTGCCGAGCGGTCCGTGACAGGCAACGCAACCGATTTCGTGATACAGTTTCTCACCCTGATCGGCGAGCCGTTGGCTGACCACGCGATCGGCGAGACGCCCCTTGCCTCGCAGCGTCAGATAACTGGCAACCGCGTTTGCGTTTCGCTGCCTTGTCGCGGCGTCCGCGTTCGGCCACGGGTCAGGCATGGTTGTCCCCATTTTCGCTTGATGCGGGTCCGCGATCATGCTGACCATCGCATCGGCGCGAACCCGACCTGCAACTTCCGTCAAATCGGGACCACGTTGCGACGGCGTCACTGATTCGTGATACGCGTGACACGCACCGCACGCGAGCGAAGAAATCAACACTTCCCCCGCATCGGCAATCGAGGTGGATTCGGTTCCCACGAACCTTTCAAAGCCGGCAACGATCGGTCGCGCCGCTTCGCGTTCGGCATCGCGGGGCATCACCCAAATGTTCCGGAAGCGAACCGGGTCGCTATGGTTCTGCAGAACAATCGGCCCCGGTTCTGGTCCGGCTTTAAGAGAGGCCGCTCGTGTCGGGCCGGGCACCTCCACGTCGTTCTGCACCATGATGCCATTGAGCCGAACGGTCAGGCGAGCATTCGAGGTTTTCTTTCCGTCCGCGTCATAGCGAGCCGCAGTGAAATCGACGTCGTAGGTCTGCCACTGCAGCGGCGGAAAACACGCGTTCACCGACGGCGCGCTGACCGTGTAGATGCCACCGGCCTCGTTATCGAGCCCTTCGAGACCGAACGAGTCGAGGATCTGCGTTTCAAATCGACCTTGATGATAGATGCCACTGTTGCCGCGTTTTTGCCCGCGGGCATTCGGGGCATAGGGGGTGCGAAACTCAACGTGCAGGGAGTAATCGCGAAAACGCTGCTTCGTGCGGGTCCCCTCCATCAACAACCCGTCATCGCTCAGACGACCGTTCTGCCAATGCTGCTCGACGCTTTTCGGCGATCCATCGAACAACACGATCGCTCCGGCGGGTGCCTCGCGTCCGAGCGTTGGGCTCTTCCGCTCGACTTTTTTCATCCCCATCGACTCGATCAATTCTTCGACCGTGTCGATGTCACTCTCGATCCTCCGCGGCTCACCTTGGGCCCCCGCACCGGGCAAACCGCCTTCGTAGATGACCAGGTCAAAATCGCCGTCTCCGGCCGCGATGACCTGCATCGCTCGGCTGCCACCAACGTACTCGCCTTGAATCGCAAAATCAGGGTCTTGCTCCGCCACAGAGGGATCCGGTGTCCCGGTGGCGAACGCGGATCGATCGTCGATCGCCCAAAAAGAGCCGACACTGACAACCAATAGCAGCAGCAAACGACTGCTCCGCCAGCGATTCAATAGACAATTCACTGCGACAAAATCTTGGGTTTTGGGGGTGAAACAAAACTGTCTGTTACGTGAAAACCTATTCGGCCTTCCAATAAAAAACAGTGAAGAATCCATAAGGATGAGAAGATGGCGTCTCGGAGGTGTAAATCACCAAGACGCCCGATGGGGAATAATAGGGCGGGACCGGCCTACTCAGGCGAAGAACACGCCATAGCCGGGAACAAAGAGGATAATTGCATCGACAAAAAATCTCAAACCCCCGCCCAACCCCGGCTCTTTTCGGCACGCCAAATCAAAAAAACGGTGGTTGCAATCTGTTCTCCTCGGCTAGAATCTGCTCCCCGAAAGCCGGTCGAAGTCGAGCGGCGTTCAAAACTTTGGCGAGGTTCAGCAACACAGATGGCAAAACACTCCACCCAAAAGGAAGTCCGCACGCTCCTGATCAGTGACGTGCACCTCGGGTCCAAACACTCACAATCGAAACAGTGCCTCGCGTTCTTGCGTTCCTACTCGCCGCAAAAGGTTTATCTCGTCGGCGACTTCATCGACGGGTGGCGATGCAACCAAGGTTGGCATTGGTCCGAGGAGTGCAACGAAATCATCGAACACCTCGAATCGCTGATCCGCCAGGGGACCGAAGTCTTCTACGTCCCCGGCAACCATGATTCGTTTCTGCGGAATGAATTCAGCCTCGAGATGCTGCCTGGCAAATTCGATGACGTCCGCTTCGCTAACGAATTTGTCTTTGAGTCCGCCGGCGGGTGGCGTTTCCTCATTACTCACGGTGACCTGTTCGACATGGTCGAGACCCAGGCACAGTGGGTGTCCAAGGTCACCTCGTTCGCGTACGACTCGGTCCTCAGCGCCAACCGACTTTTTAACCGGTTGCCTACCCGCCGAAGAAAGAACCCCTACGGTGCGTGCGCGGCATTGAAGTCCGCTGTCAAACGTGTCGTCATGATGCTCAGCGGTTTCGAAGCGGCGATCATGCAGCACGCACGCGAACAAGATTGCGACGGTGTGATCTGCGGACATATCCACACCCCCGCGATCGTCTACAGCGAAGAGATGCTGTACTGCAACACGGGCGATTGGGTCGAGAACTGTACCGGTTTGGTCGAACACCTCGACGGCAGCATTCGTCTGGAGTCGATTTACGGTTCACCGCGGATGTTGGAACTCCCAACGCATCCTCGCAAACGCGACGACGCTGCGTTGCAACACGATCGCGTGGCGGCGTATCGCTAACGGCTTTTGCTCGCTGCCGCCTGCTTCAGCGACTTCGGTCGCGTTTGATGTAATGCACGCGGTAGACCGGAATGCCAAACTTCCGACTGCGTCGTTCGAAGTGCGTGTGATAGTCCAGGTCGTGCGTTGACTCACGTTGCGTTTCGGGCAACGGGACCCCGAGTTCCGGTGCGATCTCGGCGATCAATTCGACCGTCAATTCAAAGTAATCCAGGACGTCCGTCCAAAAGTGCAATCGTCCACCGGTGCGTAGGCATCGGCTGAATTGCCGGATGTTCGATTCACTCAACACACGACGTTTGCGATGTCGCTTCTTCCACCAGGGATCGGGGAAGTACACATGCACGGCTTCCAACGAACCGCTGGCGATTCGCTCGACCGCGGGTTGCCCGTACTGTTCACCCTCGACGTAGGTTCCCGACGCAAACAACGGTGTCGCGTCGCCGGCCAGCATCATCGCGTTGGCTCGTTTGCGTTTCGCCAACCGGGCGGCAGCGTGGGCGGCGTACTTTTTCGCGATTTCGATGCCAAAGTAATTGTGCCCGGGACGCCGCTCCGACTCGGTCTGGATGAACAACCCTTTGCCGCTGCCGACCTCGATTTCCAACGGCAGATCGTTGCCAAAAAGCGACTGGCTCGACAACATCGGCGGCAGGTCCTCAGGCATTTTCAGCCAGGCGGACAGGTCGAGATCGGGGCTGGGTTTTCGCAGAGCGGCGCGAGGCATGACGGGAGAGCTGCGGATGAAATGAGGGCAAAGAATTGGAGAAAACCAACCGTCATCGTAACGCGTCAATTTTGCTCTACAATCTGGGCGAGCCTCGTTCCAACGAGAACACGCCTCTTTCGCCGGAGCCACTGCCGGCCTGCGGCGCGCCGCATCGACCACCCCCGAACCTCTCTTCCGCAAGCTCGTTTACATGAATTTTTCTGGACTCCGCGTCGCTTCGCTCGAAAGCCGCCGGGCTGATGACATGGTCCGCCTGATCACCAAATTTGGCGGCGAAGCCTGCGTGAGCCCATCCATGAGAGAGGTCCCGATCGAACCCAATCGACCGGCAATCGACTTCGCCTACCGAGTCATCACCGGCGAGATCCCGATCGTGATCTTCATGACGGGCGTTGGATTCCGCTACCTTCTCCGGGCCACCGAGAAACATGTCGATCCACAACGGTTCATCGACGCGCTGAGCGACATCACCACGATCGCTCGCGGCCCCAAACCGGCCTCGGCAATGAAGGAAGTCGGCATCCAAGCAACGCATCGGGTTCCCGAGCCGAATACTTGGCGAGACCTGCTGCGGACGATCGACGAGGGAATCCCGGTCGCCAACCAAGTCGTCGGAATTCAAGAATATGGGGTCACCAACACATCTCTCGTCGCCGGCCTCGAAGCACGAGGCGCGATTCCGGAAACTCTTCGCGTCTACGGATGGGAATACCCGGAAGACACCGGACCGCTCGAAGAAAACGTTAAAGCGATTGCGAACGGTCAACGTGACCTGCTGCTGCTCACCAGCGCTCATCAAGTCGTCAACATGCTCCGCATGGCCGATTCGCTCAATCTGACCGACGCATTAAGAGACGGTCTCGCGCAAACAGCAATCGTATCGATCGGGCCCACCACGAGCGACATGCTCCGCGAAAGCGATATTCATGTCGACATGGAACCGTCCCACCCCAAAATGGGACACCTCGTCAGCGAGTCTGCCCGCGAAGCAACCGGTCTCGTTGAAAAGCGGCGAGCCGAATATCAATCCTCGCAATCCTCTCGCGTGTCCGTCTCCTCCAACGGAGAAGCCCCGGAAGATCGCCAACCGCTCGCCGCAATCGACGACCACCCGTCGCAGTCGAGCCTCTTCATGATGGCCTGTCGCGGCGAACCGACGCCCCGCACACCGATCTGGTTGATGCGTCAAGCCGGACGCTACATGCAGGAATACCGTTCCGTTCGCTCACAGCAAACGTTTCTCGAACTGTGCGCCAACCCGACCCTGTGCAGCGAGGTGATGTGCACGGCGGTCGATCGCCTCGGCGTCGACGCGGCGATCATTTTTTCCGACCTGCTGCCGATCCTCGTACCGATGGGATTCGACCTCGAATTCGTCAAAGGCGACGGGCCCGTCATCCACAACCCGGTGCGAACGGCCGCGGACATCGATCGCGTGAAGTCGCTCGACAACCCACAGGACCTGGGCTTTGTCTACGAGACCGTTCGACAAACCCGAAAAGATCTACCCGCATCGATTCCGTTGATCGGTTTCGCAGGCGCCCCGTTTACGTTGGCGAGTTACGCGATCGAAGGCGGCGGCAGCAAACAATACGCGGCAACAAAGCAACTGATGCGTGCCGATGACGGTGGATGGGCGGCGTTGATGGACCGATTAACCGATGCCATCATCGTCTACCTCAACGAGCAAATTGCTGCCGGTGCCCAGTGCGTGCAGCTCTTTGACAGTTGGGCGGGTTGCCTCTCAGCGGCCGACTACACACGATTCGTCTTGCCTTGGATGCAGCGAATCATCGCCGGCGTGACCCCGGGCGTGCCGCTGATTAACTTTGCGACCGGCAACCCGGAATTGCTGCCGCTGCTGCGGGGCGATCGCCGAACCGTCGTTGGCGTGGATTGGCGGATCGACATGGCGTCGGCCTGGAAAAGGATCGGACATGATATTTCGGTCCAAGGAAACATGGATCCAACCGTGTTGTTAACCGACCCAAAAACCATCCGCGCCGCGGCGCAGGATCTTCTCGACGAAGTCGGCAATCGCCCCGGCCATATCTTCAACCTGGGCCACGGCGTGATGCAAATGACACCGGTCGAGAACGCCATCGAACTCGTTCGTGCGGTTCAAGAGTTGTCCGTACGAGACGACTCCTCCGGTTCCTCCGACGGATCGCACCACTAGGACGAAATCGCGTGACTCAAACGAATCCTTCCGTTTTGAAATCGCTTCCATCAGCGCAAGAATCAATCGTTTGCCCCCTTTGTCCACTGATGTGTGATGACGTTTTGGCAGACAAGGACGGCGAACTGACCGCGAACAGTTGCCCCATCGTCGATCAATTCAACTCGTCACGACCTCGCCGGGATCGCATCCCAGCCGAAGGCGTCCGCCTGCCCTCGACCGAACCACTCCGCATCGTCACCACCGGCGTCGACCTCGCCACCGCGAGACAACTCACTGATTGGCAAAGCCAAGGAAAGGTGCAGGTGGAAATCGAAACCGACGCGAGCCTGCACGCGCTGCAGCAAACGATCAGCCGCGACGGGATCGTCTCCGCCACAATCGCGGACGTCGCCACCCACGCCGACATGGTCTGGATGGTCGGCGGTATCACCGAAGCATGGCCGCGGTTGCCGGAAAAACTACGACGATCGAGCTGCGATGATTCGGTATGGAACCACAACAACTGCTCCGCCGACGATCTCGCGAATTTGTCGGCGTTGTTGCATGCCATCGGCGACTCGGAGGACGATCAAGCATCGGAATCGACCGGCACAACCGACGCAGCAGGCGATTTCGAAACACTCGCCCGGCGATGGAAATCGGCAAAATACACCGCAGTCATTGTCGGGCCGAACGCGTTCACGCCGGGCGAAGAATCCCTCTCAGCCACGATGCTATGCCGTATCATTCGCGAACAAAACACCGACGCACGTTGCGTGTTGATCACGCTCGACTCCGGTGCAACGCTGCGTAGCGTTTCAATGTGGAAGACGAACACGTCGCCCGAATCCACCATCACCTCGTCATCGCTTCAATCGTTTGACATCCGAATCGGCTCGCCACTCAAACGCGACTCCCGACCGGCGACACTTCAAATCGGTGGCACCGACCCGGGACCCGAAACCGCGAATTCTTATCAAGCATGCTCAACCGCCGGCATCGATCGACCGGGGATGTCCATCCGCGGTGACGGCTCGGTATCACTTCCCCTGTTAGGTCCGCTGACCAGTCATCACCCGACGCCATGCGAGATCATGGATCGTCTGCTTCCGAACAATTAGAGCGTTCTGGATAATGATGCATCCAGACTTCAGCGGCCTAAATTCTGGCGAATCCAGCGACAGGACTCGGACGCATCAACGTTCGAGATGCTGGTTTCATTCGAGCGGCATCTGGCGTGAGCCTACTCGATCGGTTTAGAACTCGATGACCTGTTGATCGCGGACGACTTCGCACGGCATCGCGAATCGCTCATCGCCCGGATCGACCTCCACCTCATCGATCGGATTGACATGCGTGAGTAGAACCCGCTTGGGCTGCGTGGCTTTGCTAATCGTGGCGACGCGATCGAGATAGCAGTGCCCGGTCTTGGTTGCCCACTCCACCTGATGATCGTGAAAGTTGCATTCATGCAACAGCACATCGACATCACTCATCCACCGGTAAGACTCTTCGTCGGTCGCACCTACGGTGTCGGTTGCGTACAGGAGCACGCGAGACGTTGCACCGGAGTCCGTCCCCGGCCATTCGATCCGATAGCCGACTGAGCCGCCGGGGTGCTCCTGCCGGCGCCAACTGACACACGCGCCGTGAATGTCAAACGTTTGATTGCCACACGCGTTTGCTTCGTCGTCGATCGCGAGCCACTCGACAGGCAACTCGACCGGAAAGATATATTCGCTCGCCAGCAGCGTTCGAATCGCCTCGATTTTTTTCGCTTCGCCCCACACACGAACTCGTTCGAGCGGATGTTGGTAGAGAATGTCGAGCAGAAAAGTCAGTCCGACCACATGATCGAGATGAGCATGCGAAAGCAAAATATCGAGCGTTTTCGTTCGCAGCAGTGAAGGAAGTCGAAAAATTCCGGTCCCTGCATCGAGCAGCAACCCCGTGTCCGGAACGAAATAACACGACGTGTGCCGCGTTTCGCTTGGATGGTATCCGGCCGTTCCGAGACAGTGCAGATGCATTTGATCGTATTTAATTTCCAGCAAAGACTCGCCATGGGTGCGATTTCCCACCCGCTATCGTCGTCTGTGGTGGCGGGCAAGTCTAGTTGCCTGGCACACATTGTCCTGGGAAACTTCAATTCGACGAATCGGACGCCGACGGTCAAAAGCCTTTGCTCCCTTTTCATTCCTCGCAACTGAATGCCCTTGTCTGACATGGTCGCGTCGCCACTTCTCGATCAAAACGCCTCATCATCCGCTCATCCGGCGGTGACGATTCGTGGCGCGACCGTTGAGTTCTCCGCCACGCCGCGTTCTCGTGATCGTGTCAGAGCGATCGAAGACGTGGACCTTCAAATACCTACCGGCCAACGACTTGCTCTGGTCGGCAAAAGCGGCTGTGGAAAAACAACACTGTTACGAGTCATCGCGGGATTGCAATCACTCTCGGCAGGACATTGCGATCATCATAACCGAGGCTCCACGTCGTTTGTGTTTCAGCAACCCGCTCTTTTGCCGTGGCGACGCGTGCTTGGCAACGTGCGATTACCGATCGAACTGCAACACGGCAAAAAGCAACGTTCTTCATTTGATGATGACATCGTTGCCACACTAAAAGAAGTGAAACTGGATGACGTTGCCGACCGGTTCCCGCACCAACTTTCAGGCGGAATGAAGATGCGGGTATCGATCGCGCGTGCCCTTGTTACCCGACCGGACCTGTTGCTTTTGGACGAACCGTTCGCCGCCTTGGACGACCTCTTAAGAACCCAACTCGGCGAATTGGTCACTCAGCTCTGGCGCTCTCACGGGTTCACTCTCGTGATGGTCACTCATAACATCGCCGAAGCCATCTTGCTGAGCGACCGGGTCTGCGTGATGCATGCCGGCAGGGTTACCACCATCCTCGACAACCCTGTCGCGAGCAGAGGGCCGAACCCCAACGGAGTTGACTTCGTTCGCCGCACACCTGCGTTTGCCGATTTCTATGGCGTCGTCAGCGACCAATTGAAAAAATCGGAACAACCATGAGTCTCGAGGTGCCCCCCAATCACGACGATCAAACAATCCCCGATACGCAAACGACAGGCGTTTTCCGAACGTACGTTAGCACTCAGGCGTCGGAAGTTTGGGCGAGTGTTGTGAGTGTCAGTGTCGTCGCAATTCTCGGATTGGTGCTGTGGCATACGAGCGTCTATCTCTTTGAGTTACCGAAGATTCTATTGCCGACACCTTGGCAGGTTGCTCAGGCGGCGTGGCAGCACCGAATGGAACTCGGCATGGCCAGCGGCGTCACGTTCATCACCGCCGCGATCAGCCTCCTCGTTGCGATCCTGATCGGCGGGATCCTCTCAATCATCTTCAGCCAGTCTCGTTTGCTGCGTCGGGCGTTTTTTCCGTACGTGGTTTTTCTGCAAACCGTTCCGATTGTCGCGATCGCTCCACTGCTGATCATCTGGAGCGGCTATGAGTTCCGCACCGCGGTGATCGCCACCGTAATCATATGCCTGTTCCCAATCGTCAATAACATCACCACGGGACTCGAATCGAGTCGGCCCGAGCACATCGATCTTTTTCGACTCTACGGTGCCTCGCGTTGGCAACGGCTGCTTCGCCTGCAAATTCCGACATCCATCCGCTATCTGTTGCTCGGGGCGAGAATCAGCAGCGGTCTCGCAGTCATCGGCGCGATCGTGGCGGAGTTCTTCGTCAGCAACGGATCGAACTACGTCGGACTGGGCGCGTTGATGACGCGTTGGCAGGGACTGCTGCAGACCGATGCCCTGATCGCAGCGCTGGGGATGTCGACGTTGTTGGGTTTGGCGTTGTTCGGTCTGGTCAACGGGATCGGACGAATCTTCTTCACGCGTTACACTCGGGTCGACTGAATTACGCTCGAGAACTCTTCACCGGTACATCAGAGAAATGTTTGATCGAAACCGCGCGAACCTCGCTTGCTTCCATGGGTTGCTCTTGCTGGCGTTGCCGCTGGTCGGTTGTTCGAATCGGAATTCGACCTCATCCCAACCAGACGGCGACCAACCAACCCGCGTCCAGGTTCAGTTGAACTGGTACCCCGAGGTCGAACACGGCGGCGTGTATCAGGCAGCAATCGATGGGACCTACGAAGCACAGAACCTCGACGTTGAAATCAACCCAGGTGGCAGCGAGACGCCGATCGCCCCGGAACTGCTGCTCGGACGGAGCCAGTTCGCGATCACCAATGCGGACGACGTCGTGCTGTTCCGGTCGCAAGGTGCGGACATCGTGGCGGTTCTTGCCGCCGTTCAACAACATCCCCGATGCATCCTCGTTCGCGAAGATAGCGGAGTCGAAACGTTCGAAGACCTCTCTGGCATGACGCTGCAGTGCCAACCGGGACGAACCTTTTTGCCATTCCTGCGACAACGCGGATACCTCGACGGCGTGCGAGAGGTGCCGTACTTCAACTCAATCGCCGCGATGATCAACGATCCCAAAGTCGCCGTGCAGGCCTACGCAATCGCCGAACCGTTGCTCGCCCGCCAACAAGGCATCGAAGTGCGAACGTTGATGGTCAGCGACCTCGGGTGGAATCCCTATTCGAGCGTTCTGGTGACGACCGGCGACCTGATTCGAGACAACCCCGATCTGGTACAGACGTTCGTATCAGCAACCCGTGCGGGCTGGGAAAACTACCTCGCCTCGCCCCAGAAAGCCAACGAACAGATTCTCTCGGAGAACAAACACGGAATGACCGCGGAAGTATTGCAGTTCGGCGCCGAGCAAATGCGTGAACTCACAACTTCCTCGGACGAAACCGAACTGGGGCAAATGACGTTGTCGCGTTGGCAAACCCTCGTCGGTCAGATGAAAGAACTCGACGTCATCAAAAAAGACGCCGTGCAAGCAGAAGAATGCTTCACGATCAAATTTCTACAAAACGACTAGTTCCATCAAAGCGAGCCGAACGGCCATAAGGCCTCGGGTCAAAACGCCAACCGTGTCCCCAAGCCTCTTACGCCCGAAACCCGAGTGCTCGCGCACTTTGGCACGCCTTGGTGAATGGCCTCCACTTTCGCCAAACCTCACACGCGTTCACCCATCCTCCACACCACGGCTCAGTCGTGGGAAATCTTCATGAGTGGACACCCTCAAAACGGGCCCGTTTGGGAACCTATTTCGTTTCCCAAACGTCAATATCGGTAAGGTCGGCACAGCGGTCGTGCGTTGCATATTTGGCGTCCGTGTCCTGAAATCAGCGGTGGGTTCGTTCGAAAAGATTGGCAAAACCAAGCGTTTCTGACGTTAATGGACGGATTCTGGCTCCGCCGAAGGTGTGCCGGGACTGTTGTCTGCTTGGCAATCTCTGCGGATTAGCCCGCCGTGGACGATTACCGGTCACTGCGCCGATTGGGCCGAGTCGCCGGAATGGCGAGGCGACAACGCCTGTACCGAAAAACCTTGTTACCGCGACCGCTCCCGGTCGACTTTTCCGATACATCCTGCTTTTCCGATTTTGCTAACGGATTGACGGCAGCCTCCGTCGAACGCCGGCTCGGAAACAGCACGACCGACCATGTTTGAATGTTCGGACGACGCAGGCAACCCGCTCCCCACAGCCTCCACTCCCCGCAACCATTGCTCGCTGATGAACCTCGCTCAAAAATTACGCCAACGTCTCGCCCGTATGGTCGCAATGGACGCTGCCGGACGCGGTGATCAGGCCAAAATTTCGGCTGACCGCGGTCGCTTGCTGCTCGAAACACTCGAGGGCCGTCAGATGATGGCCGGTGACGTGGAACTGTTGTTCACCGACCCATCGGCTCCCGCGGAGAACGTCGCCGCGTTCACCGATGAATCATCGACGGAAACGTCTTCGACCGACCGCGGTTCGTCGAACGTCGAGGCCGAAGGCGAACCGGGCCTCGACCTGGTCGAATTGGCGAAGTGGTTGGACCAAACCGGATTCGAATTCTACGGTGCCGATTGGTGCCCGGCCTGCACCCAACAGAAACAACTTTTCGAAGACGGTGCCCAATATCTTCCGTTCACCGATGTCACGCTGCCCGACGCCACCCGGTCGCAAGACCCCCAGTTCGCCAGCCTGCAGATTACCTCGTATCCGACCTGGATTTTCCCCGACAACTCTCGGCACGAAGAGATTCTGACGATCGAGGAGTTGATCCAGGCGAGCGGTTTCGTGAACCCGACCGATGAACGTCCGACGTTCGCCGAAATCGGTGACCAAACGGTGGCCATCGGTTCGCCGCTGCACATCCCGGTTGACGGCTACGACGCCGAAGGCGGTCCGCTCACCGTCACGGTGTCCGTCGCCAACCCGTCGCTCTTGACGGCGGAAGTGATCACGGGCAACCGATCGCTGCGGCTGGACATGGACGGCTACGGCGACATGGTATTTGAACTGTTCGAACAACGAGCCCCTGTTGCTGCGGGACGTGTCGCGACGCTCGCTGAAAGTGGCTTCTACGACGGAATCATCTTCCACCGTGTCGATGGGGACTTCGTGATCCAGGCCGGCGACCCGGGTGGTACCGGAACCGGCGGTTCGTCGCTGGGCACGTTCGACGACGACTTCCATCCTGACCTGCAACACAACCGAACCGGTGTCTTGTCGTTCGCCAAATCATCCGACGACACCAACAACTCGCAGTTCTTCGTCACCGAAACGGACGCCCGGTTCCTCGACTTCAACCACTCGGTGTTCGGCCAGCTCGTCGAAGGCGAAGACGTCCGCGAGGCGATCAGCCAGAACCACACCGACAGCAACGAGAAGCCGACCAACACGGTCACGATCAACAACGCCACGATCTTTGAAGACACCGAAAACTCGGTCGTGATGCTGAAAGCACTCGGCGGAACCGGAACCACCAACGTCACCTTCACCATCACCGACCAAGACGGCAACCAGTACCAAGAAATCGTCGAGGTGACCGTCACCGAAGACCTCAGCCTCCAAGGCGTGCCGATCAACAGCCAACCGTACCTGCAGCCGATCGCCGACCCGATCTTGGCCAACGGAAACGTCGCGCAGTTGCAACTCGAAAGCGTGGACGTCGAAGGCGACCCGGTCAGCTACTTCATTGGCGGAACCAGTTCGAGCGAAGTAACCGCGGTCGTCAATCCGACCACCGGATTGGTCGAAGTCACCGCCGCGGACGGCTTCACCGGTGACGTCAATGTCTCCGTCGGTGTGTTCGCCACAACCGGTGCCGGCAGTGCATCGGACACCCAGGTCGTCACGTTCACGTTCGACGATTCCGCCATCCTCGCACCGTCCTCGATCGACCTGCGTTCCTCGAGCGACTCGGGATCGAGTTCGACCGACAACGTCACCAACATCGGCTCACTGACCTTCGACATCACCGGAGTGACGTCCGGGGCGACCGTACAAATCATTGACACCTCTGACAACTCGGTCATTGGTGTGGGTGTCGCCACGGGCAGCACGATCGCGGTGACAACCAACAATTTATCGGCAATGGGGCAGGGCAGTTACACGCTGGCTGCCCGCCAAGTGATCGACGGAACCGCCGGGCCGCTGTCCTCCTCGATCACGGTCCTCTATGACACAACCGCGCCGACGTTTGACGTCAACAACATTAAAACCACCGGCAACGCCAACACCGCCTACACGACCGATTTGGTCAGCGCCGAAGAAGGCAGCGGCGTGACCTACGCGTTGTCCACGTTCCCCACCGGCGCGACGATCGTGGCGAACACCGGGGTGATCAATTGGACGCCGTCGGAGGCCAATATCGGCAGCAATGACTTTACCGTCACGTTGACCGACAGCGCCGGTAACGTCCGCACCGAGTCGTTCTCCGTCACCGTGGCCGGCGAACCGCTCGCGGGGATCAAAGTCGAAGCGACCGACCTCAACGGCAACGTCATCACATCGCTCGACGTCGGTGACACGTTCCTGCTGCGTTTCTACGGCACCGACGAACGCGAACGGGGCAGCCAAGGCGGCATCTACGCGGCCTACGCCGACATCGTCTTCGACGGCACGCTCGTCCGCGCCGTTCCCGGATCGAGCATCGAATATGAAACCACGTTCGGCGTGACCCGATCGGGCACCGTCGGCACCGGATTGATCGATGACATCGGGGCCGTCAGCAGCAGCACCGCTCCGTCGAACGAACTCGAATCGCTGATCGCGACAATCGAAATGGAAGCCCTCGCGGCCGGAACGGTCAACTTCGTCACCGACCCCGCCGATGCGTCCAACCGCGAAGTTTTGCTGTTCTTCAATAACAACAACATCCCCGCCGACGCGGTCGATTACGGCAGCGTTTCGCTCGCGATCGGTCAATCCTTCACCGCGATCGCTGACACCTTCACCGTCGTCGAAGACAGCGGTGCGACCGTGCTCGACGTGCTCGCCAACGACACCGTCACGTCCGGATCCGGTTCGCTCTCGGTGGTCAGCGTGACCCAACCGACCAGCGGCGGAACCGTGTCGCTCAACAACGGCGATGTCACCTTCACGCCAGCGACTGACTTTGTCGGAACGGCCGAATTCACCTACCGAGTTTCCGGCCCCGGCGGCGTCCAAGAAACAGTGCCTGTCACCGTGACCGTCACCGGAACCAACGACCCGCCGGTGGGTGTCGACGACACATTCATTGTGGACGCCGACTCCAGCAATAACTCGCTCGACGTGCTCGCCAATGAAGCGTCCACGGCCGAGGAAGGCGAAACGCTCACCGTCACCGGCGTGACTACCCCGAGCAACGGTGGCTCCGTCACCATCGCTAGCGACGGATTGTCGGTCAACTACACACCGCCGGCATCGTTCGTCGGTACCGTCACGTTCGAATACACGCTCAGCGACGGCACGAGCACCGACACCGTGTCGGTCACCGTCACGGTAAATCCGACGGACAACCCGCCGACCGCGAACGACGACACGTTCCCCGCATCGGGCGATCCAGCGATCAACGAAGACGCCGCCCAAGCCAGCTACGACGTGCTCGCCAACGACACGCGAGATACCGACAACCAAGCCTTCGAGATCACCGCCGTCGGAACACCGTCGGCCGGAGGAACCGTGTCGATCGGCAACAACGGCAGCACGCTGCTTTACCAACCGGCAGCCAACTTCAACGGAACCGAAACGGTCACCTACACCATCCGCGATACCGGAGGTGGACTCGCGACCGCGACGGCGACCTTCGTCGTCACCAGTGTCAACGACGCGCCGCCGATCTCGGCCGGATCGATCACCTTGGTGAAAGGCTCGACCGCGCAAACCGTGCTGTCGATTTCTGACCTTCCTGACAACGTCGACACCGACGAAACACTCAGCTTCGTCGACCTGACCACCCCGAGCAGCGGCACCGCCACCGTCTCGAGCGACGGACAGTCGATCCTGTTCACTCCCGCCGACGCCGACTTCACCGGCGAAGTCACGTTCGAGTTCTCTGTCGAAGATTCCAACGGCCTCACGAGCGGTCCGGCGACGATGACCGTCACCGTTGCCGACTACGAACTCCGCGCGATCGACATCCAATTCCGCAGCAGCACGTTCGGATTGCTCAGCGGTGACCTGTCACAATTCACGCTGACCGGTACCGACGTGCTGAACCAACCGGTGACGTTGCCTCTCAACGACAGTTCCGTGTTGGTGACCGCCGATGGCATCAGTGTTCCCAACCTGTTGCCGGGATCGTACCAACTCAACATTCCCGCGGTGCCATTCCTGCATAACGGCGACGAAGCCCAAACGATCGAAATCGAAAGCGAAGTGGACGAAGGTGACGAGTCCATCGAACTCAACCTCGGTTCGGTCAAGGCGGAGTACTACAGCGTTTCGGATTGGTTCGGCTCGGCACCGCGGTTAGCCGTGCTCGCCGCCGTCAGCCCCGGCAGCTCCGCGGTCTACGCTCAGGCCTCCACCGCCGCACTCGACGTCGTCTCGGACATGAACGTGCAGCTCAACGATGACGGAACCGCGGTCACGGTGAACGGCACCATCCCCGCGCCATCAGGTTCGACCAGCACCACACCGGTCGCCGGCAGCCTGTCGGCCAACGTCGTCGACACAACCGTCGTCGGCACGCGTGGCGAAGCCGGCGACATGCGTCTCGTACTCATCAGCCTCGAGAACAGCGCCGGCGAATTGAGCCTGTCGGAATCCAGTGCCTCGGCGGCCGCGGTTGCCGCTGCGGCGTCGTCCATCACTGACGTCTTCGTCCCCGAAGGCGAACCCCTTTCGCAGGCCGACCTCGCTACCCTCCAAACGACCCCGGCCGACGATTCGGAGGATGACTCGACGAGCGAACCATCCGGCGAACCGATCAGCCTCGGTGAGTCGATTTCACAGTCGTCCGTCACGTCCACCACCGCGAACGTTGACGCCGCAATGAACGAGGTTTCGGAGACTTTGGAGGTGATTTCGCCTGCCGGAGACCGTGTCGCCGAGCAGACCTCCGATGGGGTCCAAACGTTCACCGAAGCGGTGGATGAGGTCTTGACAAACGCGGATGCGACCTAATTCGGGGGGGGCGAGGGCCCGATTCGACGAAAACACGTAAAAACACGTGGTTTTTGTCGGTCAGGAGGGTTGCAGGTTTTCCGGTGCCGACATAACACTTGCACCCGCTACGAAGTGGAAACGATTTTGATTTCCCTCGTTTTTCCTGTCTCAGTATCCAATTTACAGGTGCAGCCCATGCCCGCAGCCATTCCACCCAAAGCGCCCACAAAGACCCAAATCCTTGCCAACATCGCCGAAGAAACCGAGTTGAGCAAGAAAGACGTTGCCGCCGTCCTGGACGCGTTGGCAGCCGAAATCGAAAAGTCGCTGAAGAAGGGTGGGCCCGGCCAATTCGCAATCCCTGGACTCTGCAAAATCGTCCTCAAAGACGTTCCAGCTAAACCGAAACGAAAAGGTCGTAACCCAGCCAACGGCGAAGAGATCTGGCTCGCGCCGAAGCCGGCCAGCAAGAAGCTGACGATCCGCCCTCTCAAGGGCCTCAAAGAAATGATCTGATCCGACGAACGGATCCCGATCTTTGCTCGTTGAAGCACTCTCCAACGCACTCGACGACCAACACGCCTGCCTTCCTCTCGACCACGAGACGGGAGGCAGTTTCATTCTGACCTAGTGACCATCACCGCGATTTGTTATTGACCTGTTTTCGGTCTCTTTTGCGACGCCGCGGTGACGTCATGAATCTTTTTCGTACTACCAACCTCGAGAGCCGTCTTTCGCGCCGCGAAAGCCAACGGCCCGCCGTTTCCAAACGGAACTCACGCGGCAACGTTGCTCGCATGAGTCTCGCGTTGGCGGTCGCTCTCACCTGGCTCGCGGCTCTCCCGGGTCAGTACTCCAACGCACAAGACGCCCAGGTCACTCGCCCAAATCCGATCGCACCGAGCGCGATCGCATCGAGCGATCCCTCCACGCCCGCACGTCCGGCCAGTTATCGCAATGCCGCCAAACCGACCGGCTCGTGGATGGCGATCACGCATATCTACCAGGGTGACCACCCCGCCCCCGTCGACACGCATCACGTCGTGTACGAAAACGGCTCTTACTACGATTTTTCGGATGACGAGAGTCAGCCGTGGACGATCTTCGACTTGCCGTCCTCTCGGGTGATTCTGCTCGACCGGAAACGACAACTCCGGACCAGCGTCCCGACGAAAGATCTCATCCAACTCGCCGCACGTGCAGAAGCCGAGATCACCGATCCGACTGACCGTGGCCGATATGGAATGGACGCCGTCCCCTCCCGCACGAGCGACGGTCAATTCAGTGTCTCGTATGCCGACACGGTTTACCGCGTGACCGGCATCCGCCCTGAGATGCCCGGTTTGGCTGTCGAGTACGGGCGTTTCGTCGATTGGGCCTGTCGACTGAATGTTGCCCGGCCGCGTGGCGTGCCTCCGTTCGCCCGCATGAAGCTCAACGCGGTGATGACGTCCGCCAAGTTGCTGCCTGCCGAAACCGCCGTCACCCTCACGCGACATATCGGTGCCGATCGCACGCCCGCAAAGATCCGCCTGCGATCGACGACGACGATCGACCGACAACTCACCGATGCCATGACCCAACGAATCAACGACGCGAAATCCATGCGTGTCCTTTTCCAAGAGATCCCGTGGGATCAATACGAGCACTGAATGAACCACCCCATCGAGCGTGTCCCCGAGTCCTCTCTCTCGGCGAGTTCGCCTTCCCAATCGAACCAGAGAACGTCTCAGCGATCCTCTCGAAGCCGCGCCGCAGCGCCGCTCTCCGTCAGGAAACGCTTGGAACTTTTCGGGCTGCGTTGGTTCTTCACACTGGTCCGTCGAACCGTGAGAATCCGCGTCGTCAACGATCGCCGCGATCAGATTCGATACCATTCCGATCGACAGTTCATCTACGCGATTCTGCACGCTCACCAAGTCGCCGCGACGGCATTGTCCGACCCCGGCACGGGTGCATTGGTGTCACGGTCGCGTGACGGTGACCTGATCGCACCGTTGTTGGAATCCTGTGGCTGCGTGCCGATCCGCGGCAGCAGCGGCAGAGGCAGCAAAGGAGGCGCCTCCGCGTTGGCGCAGCTCATCCGCCACTGCCAACAAGGCCACCCCGCCGTCATCGCCGTCGACGGCCCCAAGGGCCCACGCGGGAAAGTCCAAAAGGGAGTCGCCATGCTCTCGCAAAAAGCCAACATCCCCATCCTGCCGGTCGTACTCGTCGCCCGGCGTCGATGGCTGTTCGCCAAAGCATGGGATCGGATGCAGTTGCCGATCCCGTTTTCAAGACTGGACTGCCGCTTCGGCGACCCGATCCAAGTCCAAGAGCACGACGACCTCGCCGTCATCGCCAGCCAAATCGAAGCGTCTCTCGAGCAACTCGAAAGAGTGGAAGATCCCGAAGACGCCGCAATCGCTCAGCAACAAAAAGACGAACGCTCAAACACCACACCGGCCCCCACTCCGTCCATCACGCCATCCGTCGCCCCGGCCCCAACGCCCACCAAGCAAGCCGCCTGAGCCCACCGCCCAATCCGTTTGCCGGACCATCCCGCGTCCCCAAGACGTAGCCGGAATCGCGAAGACGTCGGGAATTTGGTAGCGATTAGCGATTAGCTATTAGCTGTTAGCGATTAGCTTTGAGCCGTTAGCCGTTAGCTCCCCCAAAGCTTCCGTCCGGGCTCGCCCCGGCGGAGCAACAACTGACAGCTACCACCTCCCCCATAAAAACCCCCGATCTACGTCCGGGCTCGCCCCGGCGGAATCAACGCCCCGCCCAACGCTCCCCCTCGCCCGAACCCGGAGTCGCCAAGACTACGGACGCCACCC
>JBICHZ010000032.1:0-4521 GCA_043101355.1 Rhodopirellula sp. JB044 | reverse complement strand
GGGCATGGAACGTCCTTCGCAAAGAGTAGGAAGTGTGGGGCAACCCGTCCGCTGCATCGCTGAGTCACGGCACGTTGGCCGCGGGTCAGCGGACGAAATCATCGCAATTGTTATCGCGACTTCTTCCGAACGGGCGTAACGGCACCCCTCTCTTTGCCTATCAAAGTCCGCATATCAAGCAATCGGAGGCCGTTTCTGCTTCCGATCAAACTCGCTCACCCGTAGGACCGTGATGATCGCTGTAACCGAACGCGCGCCTCTGACCTATCTCGATGGTGTTTCACTCGAAGGTCTGGCGTTTCGTTCTGATGACTCATCGGTCTCTGGAGAGCTGTATCTGGTCTGGACCGGTGCGTGCGTTATCACGAGCTTGCTCGCAAGAGGTGCTACCGCTCGGAGTCAGCCTGCTGGGCACACCCACTCAGATCGTTAACGCTTTCGCTGTCGCACTCACGCTGTTTTGAGGACGGATGCCCGCTGGTACGAGCAACCCACGAAACCGAACGTGAGTGAGTCATCTGAATGGCCGGTTTGGGGTGCTCGACAGCAGCGATGCTTGATCGGCTCAATGATTCTCAGCGAGACTCCGGGTCTGATGTCTGGAGTTCGCGGTTTTCCCGTTCAATGCGCTCGCGTTGTTTCTTGCTGAGCCCGAATTGGTAGTGGTGTTCAGGACGATAGTCGATATGGCTTTTCTTCATTTCAGGATCGTCCACGTCGAGACTGAGATCACAATCGAATCGAGTCAGTATCGAGTGTTGGTGTGACCAGTCTCTTGTCGCGTTTTTGAAGTGCGAGATTCCCCAGGTAATCCCACGGCCGTCGCCTGAATCGGTGAATGCATCGGGAACATACGGGCCGGCAGCAACAGGCATCAGTTCGGTGATGGATGCAATTTCAAAATTGACCCAATCTTCGGCGTACTGAACGGTAAAGTGTTCTTGCCCGTCGCGTATTGATAGGCAAGCGACCCCCTTTTTAAATGGAAACAACGCGATCTCATGGCTCGAGTTCATGACCGGGTTGAGTGGATGTTTGGTGAACGGGCCGAGAGGGTTGTCCGCAACTGCCAACCCTTGTGCGACCCACAAAGCATGGGGCCGATTAAATGCCGACTTGTAATAAAGATAGATCTTGCCGTCGTGGACCAGTGCGTTCGGGTCTTGAACGGCGTACTGATCCCACTCACCCGGTTTGCCCGTGGGGACGGTTTCGGTATTAGCGGGCGTCCATGGACCATCCACCGAGTCGGCATACGAAACCGAGATCGGACAATAATCGCCTCGCGTCATGCTGGGTTCGGAGAAGGCTTGATAGTAAAGATAGAACTTGTCTTTGAACTTCAGCACGCCCGGCGTCGCGACCGAACGCCAACCCGGATTGGGCTTGGTGGGTCGAGGGACCGCAACGCCTTGTTCGGTCCACGTGAATCCATCATCGCTGGTCGCGTACCAAATTTCGGACAAATCCCAGTCGGTCGACGGAATGGTGTCGGTGCACTCGTCGGCGCCTTTCGGCGGTGTCGGAGTGTAGCGGTGTGTGTACCAAACATAGTACTTTCCGTTTTCGCGAATCACTTTGGTCGCATCACGCCTGGACACCGTTCCGTCGCCGCCGTGGTAATCGAGTCCTTCCAGGGGTGTGTACTTAAATTGCGAGTACAGCTCGTTGTCTTCTAAGCGTGGGGCCGGATAGTGTTCGAAACTCCGACGCATCGCTGCGCTGAGTTCTCGATCCTTTGTCTTTTCGGTAACCGTGTAGGGAAACGCGGTCGTGGGTTCGTCCGCGGGAGCTTTCGCGATCGTCGCGAGAGCCAATGCGGGAAGTAGGTAGAACCAATGAAGCGGTGTTCTATACATCATCGTAGTTCCGATACGTGGGGACCAAGCTGCCATTGATGTTTGGCGAAAGCCATTGATGGCTGGCGAAAGGATGTTTGGAAGTACCAAGATCACGATGGGGAGCATCGATAGCGAGGTTTTCATTTCTGCTTAACAGCATAGAGGCCGCGGAGGCTTCGTCTATCCTCCGCGAATTTGAATGCGGTACTTCAGCGGTGAAATATTGAACTCGCGACGGAAGACTTGTGCTAAGTACTCCGGTGATCCGAATCCCGACCGACGGGCAACCTCGGGGATCGGTTGATCGGTGTTGGTGAGCAAATCCTTCGCGCGTTCCAAGTGCACGCGGCGAATTTCAGCCGCGGGTGATCGGGCGAGAACCCGTTGAAATTGTCGTTCCAACTCACGCCGCGACATCGGTACTGATTTCAAGACATCCGCAACACAGATCGGCTCGGATGCGTGTTCACGAATGAAACGCACCGCTAACGCGAGTTCAGGTTGGTCGATCGCGAGGACCTCCGTCGATCGTCGAGCACAAATCCCCAGGGGCGGAATCCGAGTGGACTGTTTCGGTGGTTTGTGTCCATCGATCATGCGATCGAGCAGTTCAGCGGCGCGATACCCGATCTGTTCCGAGTCGACCTGAATGCCAGATAGCGGTGGACTGCATGTTTCACATAACAAGTCATCGTCATCACCTGCCAGGATTGCGACTTGTTCGGGAACGAGGATGCTGTTTTCGCGACACACCTCGATGAGTTCGCGTCCGACACGATTCGCCCAGGTAAGAATTCCCACGGGTTTGGGAAGGTTTGCGAGCCAACGAGCCATGTCTGCCCTGCGGTTCTTCCAACCGGTGCCTGCGCCCCGTCGTGGATGGTAAACGCTGCATTCAAAGCCGGATTGGTTAACGCTGTCGACGAAGGTATCGCAGTGCAGGCCAACCCACGCGATCCGATTGGGTCCGCAATACGCAAAGTTTTTGAGACCTCGATCGGTAAAGTGTTGGACAGCCATTTCGGCCGATCCGACCACGTCACTCGTAACTCGAGGAAGTTGAACGTCGCCCAAATCGATTGCCGATACGTTTACCGTTGGTACGGAAGCAGCCTCCACTTCACGAGCGATCGGGCGCGTGGCCACTCGTGCCAAGATCCCATCACCTGACCAACCGGGCGGTAGGTGAAGCGGCTCGTCTTGCCCTCGCGCCTCAATCCATAGATGCCAGTGCGAGCGTTGGTTGGCGTAACGAATGATTCCGCGAACCATGCGTCGTCCCCATCCCGTTGCGGTATCGACAAGAACGGCGATTTGTTTTTCACGATTGTTTGGCAACGTTTTCGGCTCGGTAGTGGCTGGTTCGACGACGAATCCGTGGAATGAGCCGACGCTTCTATTGCTACCCGGAATCGGGCGGGATGCCCGACGAAGGATGACCAAATGAGACTGCATGCGGCATCGGGCCGCGGAGCGTATCCGGTCGTCTTCGTATTCAGTTGACCGAAAATGAACGGCTCAGTGGCGGCATCGGAACGTTCTTCTGCATCGTTTGCTCGTCGAATCAAGTTAATCTGGATCTGGCGTGAATACTAAGATTTTCTGCGCTTTCTTTTCGTGGACAAGGGGCTTAGGGGCGGAGTATCGTTTGGTAACCGCCGCCGATGCCGGATCAAACTCCCGAGGCGTGATCGGCGTCTGTGAGTCAAGCGTTTGACGCGAGCCGGCAACTGACCACTGAGTCAATCGCTTCCGAGCAACTGTCTTAACACGTGATAGCATCCGAATGACCCTGACCGATTATGTCGTTTTGCTGACATACCTGCTTGGCATCTTTGCCGTGGGTGTTGGGTTGAGCGCGAAGGTGAAGAACACCGGTGACCTGTTTTCCGCGGGTGGGCAATCGCCGTGGTGGGCGTCGGGGCTTAGCGCGTTCATGACGATGTTCTCCGCCGGGACGTTTGTTGTCTGGGGTGGCATCGCGTATCGGCTTGGGATCGTCGCGGTGATGATTAACCTTTGTTACGGCGTCGCCGCGGTGTTGGTCGGGTACTTCGTCGCCGGACACTGGCAGCGGATCGGGATTCGCACACCGGCGGAGTTCATCGAAAAACGTTACGGCGTCGGCCCGCTACATTTTTACACCTGGTCGATGATGATCTATCGCATGGTCGGTGTGGCGGTGGCGTTGTATTCGTTGTGGGTATTGTTGGTCGCGCTGATGCCGCTGGCCGAAGGCAACCCGCTGCGTGATCCGGCGACCGGCAACCTGTCGATCACTTGGGCGATCCTGGTGTTCGGTGGCATCGTCGTTCTGTACACGATGGTCGGTGGGTTGTGGGCCGTCCTGATGACCGACGTCTTACAGTTCATCGTGTTGAACTTGGCCGTGCTGTTCATGATCCCGCTGATCGTGGCGGACGCGGGCGGAATCAGCTCGCTGATCGATCGTGCACCGCCGGCATTTTTCAATCCCGTGTCGGGCGACTACACATGGTTCTTCCTGGCCGGATGGGTGGCGATCCACTTCTTCATGGTCGGTGCCGAATGGGCGTTTGTGCAACGGTTCTTGTGCGTGCCGAGTGCGGGTGATGCGAAAAAGAGTGCATACCTGTTCGGCATTCTGTACTTGGTCAGCCCGATGTTGTGGCTGTTGCCGCCGCTGGCTTATCGCGTGATC
>JBICHZ010000031.1:0-2591 GCA_043101355.1 Rhodopirellula sp. JB044 | reverse complement strand
GAGTGGCCGACGCGACATGTGGTACTTCCAATCCGACAATTGTTTCACGCGTTCGCGAGCGTCATCCACGTCATAGGGCAGTTCACTGCGGATCTCGCGCATCGAGGCGCGAATGGCTTCGGACTGACGGCGTGTTGCGGTCGTGACAGCCATGACTATTTCTTTCGGCCGAGGAAGAACAACGCACCGGCGGCGATCCCCAATCCGAAGGCGATCGCCATCGATTCGGCAGGTCGCGTTCGAACCGTGTGAGCGACCTTGGCGGAGTAGTCCGACGAACACGCGGCAATCCGGTCGGCTTGCTGACGTGCGTACTGGGTCGCCTCATCGGCGAGTCGCTGGGCCGTGTCGGCGTACTGCTGGACGGTCTCGGCGGCTTGGTCGCTCATCGAACCGTTGAACATTCCGTCAATGAAGTTCTCGATCTCACGACGGGTTGCACCGGTCTTTTGCTGGACGACACCGACGAGCTGGTCGGCGTTGCCTTCGGCCTGTCGCAAGTCGTCATCGGTGAGTTGCCCCCAATGCTCTTTGAGGCGTCCTTTGACTTCGTTCCAATGGCCTTTGATTTCTTCGCGGTTCATAGCGATCTCCTTCCAATGAGTTGTGCGGTTTTCAGCCCAGCGATTCACCAAACCGGGCGAGTGATGGAGACGCAGTTGCATTCGGCGTGCCAGTTTCGAAAACACGCTTCGGAAGTGTGAAGATCGTCGATAAATGGCCGACAAACGCACACGCTGAACGCTGGGCGGTCACCAACGGACAACTCGCAAACGTGGTCTACCGACGGAGTTACCTGCGAATCAGTCATTCGTGGGTACGAAGATTCCGCTCCGCGATCTGTACTTTGGAGCGACGTTCCTTCCGCCGTCCGGATTTGCTATCTTCGCGTCGTTGTGAAATCCACCTCCTTTGCCAACACCACTACTTCATGTCCGCATCCCCACCCGCAAACTCGCCCGCTGTCGATACTTCGGCGAATTCGAACGGATCGCCTCGCCGTCCAGTCACGAGTGTCGTGATCACCGGATTAGGCGTCATCAGCCCGCTGGGCAACACACCGGACGAGCTGGTCGACGGTCTGAACGCCGGCAAATCCGGGATCGCAGCCTTCACCCAAGTGCCCACCGAGGCGTTTTCGGCGAGCTATGGCGCCGAGGCGACTCAGTTCACCGGGCATATCAGCGACTATGGTCCGCTCGAAAAGGCGTTGCAGCGGACGATCCGCAAGGGCAGCAAAGTGATGTGCCGCGAAATCGAAATGGGCGTCGCATCGGCCCAGTTGGCACTTCATGACGCCGGACACTCGGCCGAAACATTCGACCGCGACCGTACCGGTGTGCTGTTCGGTTCTGACTACATCATGTCGTTACCGGAGGAATACACCGCCGGGATCGCCGCGTGCATCGAGGACGGCGAATTCAACTTCGCCAAGTGGGGTGAATTGGGGCTGCCGAAGGTCAACCCGCTGTGGCTCTTGAAATACCTCCCCAACATGCCGGCATCGCATATCGCGATCTACAACGATCTGCGTGGGCCGAATAACTCGCTGACCCTTCGTGAAGCATCCGGTGGCGCCGCAATCGCAGAAGCCACCTCGACCATCTTACGTGGCCATGCCGATGCGTTGGTCGTTGGCGCGACCGGTTCGCGTGTCCACCCGCTGCGGACCCTGCACGCGTCGCTGCAGGAAAAACTCGCGGCCAATCGTGAAGACTGCGACGCGATGTCGCGACCGTTCGACTCCACCCGCGACGGCAGCGTTCTCGGCGAAGGCGCCGCGTCGATGCTTTGCGAAGCTCGCGAACACGCCGAAGCCCGCGGTGCCAACATCCTCGGAGAAGTTCTCGGCTACGGCACCAGCGCGGTGGGCGAGAGCGGCGGGCCACGACCGATCCAAATCGCGATCGCCAACGCACTCAAAGCAACCTTGCGATCGGCTAAAGACGCTGGCCACGGCGAAACACCGATCGGACACATTCACGCGCATGGGCTGTCGGACGTCGACATCGACAAAGACGAAGCCGCTGCGATCTGCGAAGTGTTCGGCGACGCGAAAACACAGCCACCGGTCACGACCGCCAAAGGCCACTTCGGCAACCTCGGTGCCGGTGGCGGCATGGTCGAAATCATCGCCAGCCTCAAGAGTCTCGGCGGTGACCTGTTCCCGATCCGCAACCTCGAATCGCTCGATGAAGACTGCCCGATCAATGCGGTCAACGCCCCCGGCGTCCCCGCCGGCGATAGTTTCATCAGCGTCAACGTGACGCCTCAAGGCCAAGCCTCCGCGGTCTGGATCCGAAAATCATCCTGAAAGCCTAGCATCGCAGCACGATCAAGAAGGAGCGCCCCAGGGCGTAGCGAACGTCGCCAAAATTTCCGGTGACTCACCTGCCCTCCCGAACCAGCCGTCGTGCGTTAGCACCGGTTCTCAAACGAGTAAAACGCGCCTAACACCGCTCGACTGATGCGATTCGTTTGTGGGCCGAATGGAGGAGGCTTTGCGACGCGCATCCGGCAGACGAGAGTACCATTGGCGTGAAGCCGAAGGGCGATTCATAGCGAATCGTGGCTGGTAATGCACCAATGGG
>JBICHZ010000030.1:0-17671 GCA_043101355.1 Rhodopirellula sp. JB044 | reverse complement strand
GTTGTCCCTTTTCGCCCCAATCGACCTTCGCCTGTTCGATCGCCAGCGGCATCACGCCGTCTGTTTGAACGCCGTCAACCTCGGCGATCATCGGTTCGTCTTCCTGAGGCAGTCCTACGGGATGAAACGCGACCAACGCGTCGGGAAGCCATTTGCCAGGGGTGAACGGCACCAACATCGAATACCCCCACGTTTGCGTCGAGGCGTAGAGTCCGAGCCCAACGGACAGAGCCAACGTGGCACCGACAGATCGCCACAGGTTGCTCGATAGCTGCGTCCGGATCATCCGTGGATCGAGTCGCAACAAACCCGTGATTGTCGGCGCGATGAATCGTTCGACGAGCACGACGACCGCAGGCGCGAGCAAGATCATCCCGATCAGCAACATCGGATAGGTCACGAAAGAGTAGCACCACGTTCGAGTTTCATCGGACATCGGCAACGCGAAAACGACCGTCGGCGTCAGGGTCACGAGAGCCAATCCCACGAGTCCCATTGCGGGCCATGATTGCAGGCGACGTGTCGACGGTCGCGACGACATTGCGTCGAGAGGCTGAATCCGCATTGCCCTCCACGCTGGCAAAACGGCGGCCGCGATCGCGCCGGCCATCACAGTAACGCCGGTCAACAACACGCATGTCCAACCAAGCACTGCACCGGAGCTGAAGAGGCCCGGCAAAATGCGACTGCCGACGAGAACCATGATCCAACCGGCAAGCAATCCGCCGGCCCAACCGATCACTGCCAGCAGCAGACTTTCGATCGCGATCAGGCTGGCGATTTGAGTTCGCGTCAGTGCGATCGCACGCAACATTGCGAACTCGCGAACCCGTTCGGTCACGCCCATACTGAGCGTCGAGAAGATGATGAAGATCGCCGCGAGGGACGCCATCCCGGTCGCCGCCCATGCCTGCGATTGCTGCCCCGATACGCTGCGGGTCGATTCCAAACCGCTGCGGACCGCCGAATAGTCAATCAACTGCATCGGTGGGACTTGAGCGGCGAGCCTCTTCTGCCAAACCTCACGAAACTCATCGATCGTGACCGTGTCCCGAATCGCAATCTGAAGCACATCGGGCTTGACCGCATACCCGTTGATTATGCTAGCGATCTCCGGCCGGACGTAGATGGCATCGGCCGCAACGCCGCGAACAAAACCGCTCGGCAGTCGGATCTTAGTCTCGCCATCTTGCGGGGCCCGTGGTTTGGGTACGTTCGTTGACTTTTCGCGTTGTTGCTTGCCTCGCTCCGTCCCCGATGGGCGACCTCGGCCTGGGGGAACGCCGAGCGACGGGGCTTCCGGAGCTTGTTCGACGATCCCGACGATCGACAGTGCCACTTTGTTGCCGAAGGACGTCACCGTGATCTCGTCGCCGACTGACACATCGAGGTCTTTCGCGACCTTTTCCCCGACGACGGCGGACTTCGATTGACTGTCCTCGGGGAACCACTGACCATCGACCAACTCATACGGCGCTTCGATGGCAGGGGTACTGACCAGCGTCGGGCCGACCGGTGGTGCTCCGTTGACGGGGGGACGATCGCCGACGAGCAGGTCGAGTGAATTCACCGGAGCGTTCTCATTCGGGGACCGGTTTGCTTTCGTCGCTGAGACACGCGAGTTGCTGACCGGATTGACCTCGAGCACGCCGGCATCGTTCGCGAGTTGCTCGATCAGCGTTTCGTCGATCGGAGGAGTCGGCGTTCCAGGCGGGCCGGATTGAGGAATGATCAACGCGTCATAGCGACCGAGATACTTGCCCGCATTCTCGTCGAATTGTGATACCAGTGCGTCATAACCGCTAACGACCCAGACAACCGCACAGGTCGATGCGACGATCCCGAGAGTCGTAACAACGGCACGCCCCGGACGCAGACGCATCTGGGAGGTGACTAAACGAACAAGAAAGCGAAGTTGCGTCATGAACAAGATTCGTAGGTGTCAGGCGAGTATCAATTTGTGATGTTGAATACGACCCCCGAGGGACCGTTGAGAAGCTTCGGCGAGACACACACGCTTCGACGTACCTCGCTATTTCGGCTCTGCCTCGTCGAGCAATCGGTTCAGAAAAGTCATCACGTGGTCGTTGTAAACGGCGTCGTCGAACTTTTGGTCTCCGTGGCGTGCGCCATCAACCACAACGAGTTTGCTGGACACACCATTTTCTGTGAGCGCGTCGGAGAGCAATTGCGACTGAGCCATGGGGACGCGGACGTCGCGATCGCCATGGAAAATGAGGAACGGCGGCGAGTCGGCCGAAACATAAGTCAACGGTGAGGCTTTCGCGGCGAGATCAGGGCGTTTGCGGGGCGACACGCCTAGCATCTTGGCTTCGGGAGACTGGTCATTCTCGACGTCATCGTCGGCTCGCTTTTCTTGTAGCTTGACGAGATCGATTGGTCCGTAGAAATCGACAATGCCCAGAATTTTGCCTCTTGGTTGCGACGGTTCTGACGCGAACTCGGCAACGTTCGCGTTGTGGCTCGCGCCGAGCAACGAAGCGAGGTGCCCGCCGGCGGATGTGCCCATCACGAACATTCGGTCCATGTCCAAATTGTATTGATCGCAGTGTTCGTACAGGTAAGCAAGCGCGTCGTTGCAGTCGACAATCGGCGCCGGAAAGCTGGCCTGACCGGACAGCCGATACGAAATCGAAACAAACGCGACGCCGCGTTCGAGAATGCGTGCGGCGAGCTGGTCAAACCGCTGCAGGTCGCGAGCCTTGTTGCCTCGCATCCACGCTCCGCCGTGAATCCAAACGGCAAGCGGCGTTTCGGTTTCATGGTTTTCTTTGGGCAACAGCAGGTCGAGTTTGAGTTCGATGCCGTCGACTTCTTTAAACGCTACATCAGAGACATAACGCACCCCGGCGGGCAGTTTCGTGCTGATGTAATTTTGATCGAGCGTTGTCGCCCCACTGCCGCGCGAGCCTCCCCCGCGATTGCTCCGTTCTCCGCCGCTGCCTCGCTGCCGCGTGCCCCGCCGCGATCGGGCACGTTCACCGCCGTTTGTGCGATCGGTGCTAGGTCGTTCAACCTGCGATGTCGCCGGTATCGACTGAGCAGTGGTGGCCGATTCGGTTAACTCGCTTTCGGCGTTTGTGTTTTGCTGGGCAATGCACTTGTTGGCAGACGCAACACACGCCCCAAAAAGGATGGTTGCCGCGAGTGACTTGGAAACGTTGGAGACGAATGACATGGAAGGTTGTGAATGACTTGAGGGTAGAGCCAGTTCGGCTCCGAAGGAGAGAAAGTGGTAGCAATACACGTGCCACCACCGAGCGCAAACAAAACGGCAGCGTTCGGATGGATCGCTACCGGATGATTGGCGTTCGTTTCATCGCCGACGGCGGAATTGCCGTCGCGATCAGTGAGGTGTCGTTGGCGAAGCCCGACTCTATTTGAATGACTAGGCAGTCGGGAATGGTCTACTGCTGCGAGGTCACCGTTTCGACCTCGCGCCCCATTCGGGTCCAGCTTGCGTGCCAGACTTCTCGGTCTACCGAATCGGTGACAAAGTGAACGCTGCCGTCGGCAAAGACAGCCATCGCCCCGCCGGTGTGATTACTGCGGGCGGAGTTGACTTTCGCCGAGCGATAGGTGAAGTCAGGCACGCGCGAGTTCGGTGTCATGCGGCCAACCAACAACGGACCGTTGGGTGCCGTTCCGCGGAGCCAGTATTCGCATCGCGTGCCGCTCCAGTCGGTTGTTGCGTTGTAGACGGCGTCGAAGTCGCCGTTGTCCATCTCGTCGAGGAAGTTGCTCGGGTTCTCGGTTGAACGGTAGGTTTGCGAGGTGATGAGGTTGTTAGGCAGACCCGACGCGTCACCGCCGGGGCCACGCAACGTTTCGGCGAATGCCAATGTGTTGCTCGTTCCGTCGAGGATCGATGCAAAACGAATTTTTGCGTTTGCCCAGCACAACCCGTCGGCTTCATTGACCGGGTGGAAAGAGTGGTCGACGCCACTGCCTTGATTCATACCGTAGTTCGTTCCCGCGATCGGAATCTCCGCCCCCGATGGCATCGTAAAAATGTGCTCGGCCGGCTCGGGATCGCTCGGGCAAAGAAACGCGGGAACAGCCGTCTGTGCGGCTTCGTGTAGTTCGACAGGAAGATCGTTTTTGCCCGGGTGCCCCATTTGCACGTTGAAATCGATCAGTTCCATCAGGTTTTGTTGCTCGAGGAATGGCAACAACTTGGCCTGCGGAGAGTAATCATTGAGGTAGCCGATTCCGTCGTATCCGGCATTGGGGAAGTGTTCGTTGTAGGCCGATGCGTAGTTGTGCAACGCCAATCCGATCTGTTTCATGTTATTGCTGCACGACATCCGGCGAGCGGCTTCGCGGGCGGCCTGAACGGCGGGAAGCAAGAGGCCGACGAGCACGCCGATGATCGCAATCACAACGAGCAACTCAACCAACGTAAACGCGTCGCGGCGTTGCGATCCCGCAGAATCCGACGCGGCGTGTTTTCCCCGGTGAAGTGTCCTCGGCAAGGTTGAAGCAGATGAAACAACGCGCATGCACGCATGTACTGTATGCATATTTTTTCCAGCAAAAAGAGAGTCCACGGAAGTCAATAAGCTCAGGAATACGTTTCCCGAAGCGATCGAACGTGGCTGGCTGGGCGAATCAATTCGCCTTGCTGGCTTCGTCAAAGACTGTCATCCGGTATTGATAATCAGTCGCAACAAGAAATTAGCGATTCTACAAACTTTTGCAATGCGAATTGACGGAAAGGCCAAAATAATTGTCGCGTTTATCGCCGAGTTTGCGATTTCGCCAAAGGAGTTGCGAGAGAAGCTTGTTCGGCGACCGAGTGTCGCAAGATAGATGGCGGCAGTGGTGGCACGAGGTTGTTGAGTCTCGAGGCGAGTCTCGAGAGGTAGCGTGGGCAGGGAACGCGACTTGCAATGTTTCGCCTGTTCCCATTCTGCATTTTCGTTCTTGGGGATGCGGGAATGCATCACGTAGGATCTCGAATGCGGTTTCGCGTTCTGAAGAGCTTGTCGACGCAAATTTTCAGTCCCGCGGGCTGCGTCGCCGCGCGTCGGAAAATCCACCGAACGCGATGATATGTTCGCCGCTTACGAAAGATGGTCCGTGACACAGGAAGGAATCGCAAAGTTGGAAAGGTGATCTCACGTAGCCGTTGTTTCTCCGAGACGTACAAATCAGGGGATATCAGTCATGGAACGACTGACCTATCTGGGACAAAACTCGATTTACCACACACAGGAATTTAGAATCAGTGACCGACAGCCCATCCGCGAAACCACTTCATGTCCACAAGGTCGTCAAAAAGTACCTGCAAGGAACGTCGACGGTGCATGCCCTCGATGGAGTCAGCCTGACCGTTGAACCGGGCGAGTTTGTGGCCATCATGGGCGCGAGCGGTTCGGGCAAGAGCACGCTGTTGCATGCGATGGCAGGGTTGATTGATGTCGACGGCGGCAGCGTCACGATCGCGGGACAGGACTTGTCGGAACTGGCCGACGGGCCGCTCACCCGATTTCGACGCGACAATCTGGGTATCGTCTTTCAAGCTTACAACCTGATCCCGAGTCTGACTGCGGAAGCCAACATCCGGTTGCCGGCACCCAAGAGCATGGGCCGCGAAATCGATGCAACGGTCGATCAGTTGCTAGCCCGACTCGGCATGACCGAACGTCGAACTCACAAACCCGGTGCACTTTCGGGCGGCGAACAACAACGCATCGCGATCGCCCGTGCGTTGATTTGCAACCCCGCGATTTTGCTCGCCGACGAACCAACCGGCAGTTTGGATTCCGTCTCGGGGACACAGATTTGTGAGCTATTGCGGGCTTTGGTCGACGAGCAACGCCGCTCGATCGTGATGGTGACGCACGAACCACACGTTGCGATGTGGGCCGACCGAATCTGCGTTTTGAAGGACGGCACCAACCTGGCTGAAATCCAAACCGACGGCACCCGCGATCCGCAAACGGTGGCCCGGCAATACCAAGAGGCGCTCGGCGGTGATGTGGTCGGCGGTGATGTGGTCGGCGGTGAGGTGGTCGCATGAGCAAGAGTCTTTCGCTGGCGTTCGCCTTCCTGCGAGAACGCAAATCACGAACGTTGCTGACAACCTTCGCCACCGCAGCCGCGGTCAGCATGGTGATCTGGGTGACGAGCAGCTACGAAGCCCTGCATAAAACCTATGACGAGTATGCGAACTTGGCGCTCGGTCGCTACGAACTCGGCATCGCGCCGATTAGCGGCGAGCCGACGGACTTTGTCCCCGCTGAGGCCATCGCACCGCTGCGAGAGGACCCGGCGGTGAAAGCGATTGACCCGATGTGGGCGGGGCGCGTTGCGGTCGTTGAATTGCAAGACCAACCGCTGCCCGGAGAGATACCGAACGGCGGCGGTGGATCGGGATCCGGTTCTAATAGTCCGCTGCCGTCGCTGATGTTTCTAGGCACCGACGCGCCGCAACCGCCGTTTGACATGGCGGAGGGTGAGTGGTTGCAAAACACAGACGAAGAGCTCCAAAGCGGGACACCCAAGATTGTGCTGCGTGCCGACGTTGCCGAACGTCGAGGGCTAGAGATTGGCGACACGTTGACGTTGGAGTTGCCGCGAACCAACCAAGCGGGCGAAAGTTCGCTCGTCGTGAAGATCGGCGGCCTGGTGAACGCGCCGACTTTGTTCGGCGGCGGATCGGCGGGGATTTCCGTTTTGACACCGAGCGTCGGTCAAGCGTTCGTGCCCGCGTCGCTGGTCGAACGAATCACGGGACAGCCGTTTCAAATCAGTTTGCTGGGCGTGTCGGTCGATCCTGAAGCCGATATCAACCGGTTTCGTTTCGCGTGGTCGCCTCGGTTGAGTGATCATTCGGTGCCGTTGCAATTCCAACAAGCGTTCGAGATTGAAGAGGCTCTCGATCAAGCCTCCGCGGCGCAAAACGTTCGGCTGCAGTCCTACGCCGCCACGGGTGTTGCGATGTTGGTCGCGATGCTGGTCATCTTTTGCTCGCTCAGCATGGGCGTGACCGAACGCATCCGGCAGTATGCGATTTTGCGGGCTGTCGTGATGACGCGTCGTGAGGTCGCGTTGTTGATCGTGATCGAAGGGCTGGTGCTAGGCGTGGTCGGATGGATCGCCGGCATCGCACTGGGTTGGGGGTTGTTAAAATTGGTCGAAAACGTGTTCAGCGATCTGCTTTATCACGGTGTGGCGTTTGGCCCGAGCAGTCTGCTGCTGTCGACACTCGCGGCGATTGGTGGTGCGTTGTTGGCGTCGATCGTTCCCGCGTACCAGGCGACTCGCGTGAAGCCGGTCGACGCAATGGCACCGCGTCAATCGTTGACGGAAGCCAACCAGATCGCTCGTCCGAGTTTGGTCTTTGGGTTGGGATTGCTCGCGATCGGACCGCTGTTGACGTTCGTCTTTCCGCCGAGCGAACGCGGCATCTATGTGGCCATGGTGGCTAGCTTTGCGACCACGGCGATCGGGTTTGTCGTGTTGGCTCCGTCGGTGGTTGTCTTGGTTGACCGATTGTTTGGGCCGTTGTTGGCTCGGATATTCGGCATCGATCCCAAGTTGCTCGCTAGCCAAGTAACGAACAATATTTGGCGAACCGTTGGTGCGGCGGTTTCGATGGCGTTCGGTCTGGGGCTGTTCGTGGGAATCCAGGTTTGGGGATTCACCATGTTGGAGGCCTTTGTGCCGGGGGACTGGACGCCCGACGCGATCGCGATGATCAAACCTGGGTTATCGCCTGACAAAGTGGATGCGATTGCCGAGTTGCCTGGCGTGGATGAATCGCGTTGCTTGCCGTTGGTGGTCGAGCAACCGCGATTGGTGGACGACATCACCGGCAGTGCGGAGCGACCTTCGGTGATTCGCCAAGACAACGTGATCATCGTCGGACTGGACCCAGAAGGTGCGTTCGCCGGTGAGCAACCGCTGTTGGAATTGGATTGGGTTGCCGGGAACCCTGAGTCGGCGGTGGCGATGTTGAAACAGGGACATGCGTGCGTCGTACCGGATCACTTCTTGGAAGAGACGGGTTTGCAAGTGGGAGACACCCTCTCGGTGGATCCGCCTCGCGACGCGGGCAACACGGCGACGTACACGATCGCTGGCGCGGTGAAGCTGAAAGGTTGGCATTGGCAGACGAAACTGACGGGATTGCGTCCGCGAACGCATCGTGCCGCGGCGTTGGTCTTTGCCGATTACGACTCGGTTGCCTCGGATTTCGATCTGCCGCTAGCGTCGCATGTTTGGTTTGCGTACGCCAACGGTAGAGCGGACGTGGAATCGACCGAGACATCGATCGGGCAGTTGGTCGAATCGATCTACGGGCCGGGCACGGAGACGAACGAGGTGAGTGCCAAGGTGGTATCGATCCAAAGCATTCGCGATCGGTTGCTCAACGGGGCCAGACGTTGGTTGTGGATGATCAGCGTGTTGCCGTTGGTAACGTTGTTGATTGCGTGCATCGGAGTGTTGAACGTGATCGTCGCGTCGGTGCGTGCTCGTCGTTGGGAATTCGGCGTTCTGCGTTCGATCGGATTCACGAGCAGCGAGTTGTCGCGAGCGATCCTGGCGGAAGGATTGATGATCGCGTTGGTCGCCGGCGTGCTGAGCGTCGGGTTTGGGATCTTGAGCGGTTGGTGCGGCGCGGGATTGGCCCAGTACGTGAGCTTCTTCGGCGGTTTGCATCCGCCGATGGTAATCCCCTGGACACCGATTATCGCAGGAGTGATTTTGGTCGGCATGCTCGGAATTTTAACCGCCGCCTGGCCCGCAATCTCGATCCGCCGGTCCCGCGCCATGGTGCTGCTGCAATCGGGCAAAGATTTCGTGTGATCCACCAGGCAGCCGAGGCACCCCGAACCTCGGTTTGTCATCAACGATTCCGGCATTCGTGAAGTGACGCCTGCGAAAGACCGAGCGACGGTGAGTGTGCCGTTTGGGTGAGTGCTACTTTGTCGTTAGCAGGTGCCGGATGCCATCGGCGAAGCTGTATCGCCAATAGAAATATCCGTGGCCGCCGACGAATTCGTTGTACTGAACGTCGTTGCCTTTGGCTTGCAGCACGTCGCAGAGGTGGCGGGTGCACTGAATAATGCCGCTCGGGTTTTCAAACGTTCCGGCTTGGAGATAGTAGCGAACGGGACGTTTTGGCGAGTTTGCGTATTGGCGGGTGAGCCACTCCGGTACGGCCTTGTTTCTCGCAGCGAAGCCACCAGGCGCCCACCAAAACGAACCGGATTGGGCGAACACGTTGCCGAAGTACTTGGGGTGTTTGTAACCAATGAACGCCGAAGCGAGTCCGCCGAAACTTGCTCCGGCGACCACGGTCTTTTCGCGGGCGGCGTCGATCCCTTGTTCTTGAAGCCACGGCATGAACTCGTCCCCGACAAAGCGTGCGAAATCGTCGTTGCACGGAAGCTCCGCAGAACGGCTCTTCATACTCGGGTTGCAAATCATCGCCGCCGCAATTGGTGGAATCTCGTTGTGTGTGACCAAGTAATCCAAAATCCAAGGCAGTTTGACTTCATCGCGATATTGATCACCGTCAAAGGTGACAAGCAACGCTTTGTCGGGACTTTGGGGATCGTACCCCGGAGAACGATAGAGATGGATGTCGCGGGTGTTGCCCAGAATGTTGCTTTGGATTGTTTTGGTTTCGATCGATCCGAGCAGCAACTTGCCCGCGGAGGCTTCCCACGGTTGCGGCGAGGCGTCCGGCATCTCCGCGACGGAGACTCCGTCGTAGACGTCGACGGGATCGGTCGGTTCGTGATTCGGGTTGAGTGGGTCGCGTTGCACCGTGGCTAGGATCGCGCGACGTCGTTCCGTCGGTGTGCCGTCGAATTCGGGAACGTCTGGGGCGATGCGGTAATCGATTCTCGCCGTACTGGGAACGCGATAGCAACGGAACCAAACGTCGCTGTTGCCCAGCCGGTGCATTTCGTCATGGTCACCCGACGGAGCCCCAAAGAGACGAGCATTTCGCCGTGCGCCGCGCCACAGGAACGTGACCAGAACTTCCTTGTCCTTCAGCGGTGGCCGGACGTTGGTTGTCTCGACCAAGGGCGTGCCTGTTCCTGTAACCCGTTCCCAAAAGGCGTCGGTGTTCCCGCCCGCATCGAGTTCCCCTTGCAGATTGGCGAGCAATGGACTGGCGAGCGGCGGTGAAGGTGTTTTCTGTTCAGAAATCGGAATGACGCTGTCTAGCTGCAAAACGTAGTCTGTCCCTGTTTGTCCACTCAGCTCGACCGAGTACGGTCCGTCGGGGCCGGCAACAAACATAAAGTCTTGGCGTTGGCCGACTCCTCGAGCGAGCCGACGGAGTTTTTCTTGGCTCGAATCGAGTAACCAAACGACCGCTTTCTCGCCGCTGATCGATCCGCGAACAAAGTCACCTGCAGACAAATCGAGCTGGATCGTTTTGGTTGCGTTTTCTGATCCAAAGCTAACTCGGTAGCAAGGTACGGACTCCTCGGAGGCGGCCGTAACGCCTTCGCCGAGTGCGTGCGCGTGCCAGTGAACGGATACAACTAGTGAGAAAACTAGGACGGGTCTCAACATGATTTGCAGGTCGGTTGGTGGGCAGACGGTTCAGTCGAATCTCATCAGAGAAAAAAACGCGATGCAACCGCGTGGCGAAAATTTGGTCTGTGGAGACGGGATCTTCACCGCAGTGAACATGGCTGAGCTGAGATGAACCGATCTGGTTTCGCGGTAAAAAATGATTTCGTTTGCTTGCATGGCCTTTCGAACGCCGTTTCACGCCTGACATAGCGGCGGGATCGCGGCGTTTGGCACAGGGCGTGGCACAGCGTGTGCTTTTCAAACGTTGCCGATGATTGTTAGCGATCGTGGTTGTCCCTCATGACGGGTGCACCAATCCGCCCGGCATTCTTGATACTAGCATCGTCTGTCCCAACCTTTGCCGAACACAGTACGCACATTACCAATGGACGAATCTTCCATAACCGAAGTCACACGCGTTGAACAAATCAGCAAAATTTATCGCCAGGGCGATCGGGAAGTGACCGCCCTGCGGGAGGTGAGTTTGTCGATCAAACCCGGCGAGTTCGTGGCAGTGATGGGAGCGAGTGGTTCCGGCAAGAGCACGTTGATGCACTTGATGGCCGGACTGACTCGTCCCACGACCGGCAGTGTGACAATCGACGGGCAGAAGCAAGCGTCACTTACGGAACGAAACTTGACTCACTTTCGCAGGAGCCGGATCTGTGTGGGGATCCAGGCATTCAATCTCATTGCCTCGTTAACGTCGCGGGACAACATATTGTTTCCGCTCTACGCGGCGGGGCAGAAGGATGTCGATGATTCCTCTTTGTTGAGTTTGGCCGAAAAGCTCGGCATCGCCGACCGGCTCGGCCATCGTCCTGATTCGCTCAGCGGTGGAGAGCAACAGCGGGTGGCGATCGCGCGTGCTCTGATCACCAATCCTGCGATCATGTTCGCCGATGAGCCTACCGGCAGCCTTGATTCAGTGACCGGGCAATCGATTTGCGAATTGCTGCGGCAACTTTGTGATCGTGAGAATCGGACGATGGTCGTGGTCACGCACGAGCCGAGCGTCGCCGCGTGGGCCGATCGCGTGGTGGTGTTGAGAGACGGCGCGGTGCTGAGCGAGTTCGCAACGGCCGATCATCGAGACGCTCATTCACTCGCCGCGCACTACCAACAATTAGTCGGACAACAGACGGTTGGCGATCCTGCATTGGCCAGGTAACTCGTGAGTTGCAACCTGGCCGGCCGCAACATTGTCGTTCGTTATCTCTCGTTCGGCGTTTACGCCGGCGGCTTGTGACATGGATAGCGATGTGCCAGTTCACGCACTGTCCAGATAAGGTGCCGCACGAATCATTTACGCTCAAAATTAAAGTTTTTCGATCCGTACACCCTTGTGAAGCAACATACGCATTCGCATAATGCGAATGATTCGCAACAGCACTATTGCGATCGCGACGAAGCAAGCGACGGGTTTTCACGCCCTCTAGCCAGCCACGTTCGGTCCTTTCTCGCAGACAGTTTTTGCCACGTTGGTGAGACGCGTTTGTCTGTGGATGTTCCCTACTCGTGTGCCATTTGGCTGGAAACACGCATGCTACGTATTCAAAATGCAAGGCGTCTGCGCCCTCTCTCTGTTCGTCCGTTCGGTTTGACGCGCTCGCGTGCGACTGAGTCGATGAATCATCGCGGCTTCACGTTGGTCGAGTTGTTGGTGGTGATCGCTATCATCGGCGTGCTCGTTGGACTGCTTTTGCCCGCGGTGCAAGCGGCCCGGGAAGCGGCTCGTGCGATGCAGTGCAGCAATAACCTGAAACAGATTGGGTTGGCGATGCACAACTACGCATCTGCCTACAACGGGAAGTTCCCCAACAACGGCTACTCGTGGCCGGGTGGATACCCGAGCGACTATTCGCCGTTTGCCAAGGTGTTGCCGTTCATTGAACAGGCACAGATTCAAGACCTGATCGATTTCGACATCTACATGGGTCACCCGGCTATCGTCGATCTGCCCGCGGGACTTCATGAAGCCGCGGGCACCCGGGTGCCGACGTATGAATGTCCGAGCGACGTGAATGCGACAACGCATCACATCGAGATGGCGTCGGGGGCAACGATCGAGGTTGCCGGCAGCAGCTATTCGATGAACCAGGGCAGCGGACTCGATGGTGTGTTCCACCCAGGAAACGGATCGCCTTCGGACGGTCTTTGTTGGATCGGAGCCAAGGTCGGCTTTCGTGATGTGCTCGACGGGACGAGTAACACGATCGCGTTTGCGGAAACGCTCATCGGTGGCGGTTTGACTCAGGCGACACCGACGCCGGCGATGGACGTCTCGTTCTCGCGGGCTGCTGTGAACGTCGCCGTTGACGCCACGCTCGCGGAAGAAACCGATGCGGGAAACATCGACAACGTGATGCCGTACATTGCATCGTGGACCGGAGACCGCAATCACTACTGGCTGCGAGGCAGCGTTCCCAATGGCCCTGTGATCAATGGCCGGATGACTCCTAACAGCAACGTTCCGGACCTCGTCTACGGCTCGTCCAAAATCACGGCGGCTCGCAGTAACCACACCGGGTTGGTAAAAGTGTGCTTGGTCGACGGGAGTGTTCGTAACGTGACCGATTCGATCGATCGCGATGTCTGGCACGCGAGCTGGACTCGATATGGTCGCGAAGTCAAAACGGTTTCCTCGGAGTAGATCGAGTTAGTCACAGCCCCAGCATGCCGGACACCACCGCAGAGACGCCTGAGCAGACGCCATCGCGGCGAGGCAAGTCAGCCTCGTCATGGGGCCGTACGCTGATCGCATGGCACTGGATCAGCTCCGCGGTGAGTCTGGTTGGAATGCTGCTGTTTGCGATCACCGGGATCACGCTCAACCACGCATCGCAGATCGAAACCGAGCCCGAGACGAGGTCGATCCTCACCGAGTTGCCGTCGGATTTGCGTGCGGTTTTGAACCAGCAGGAGCATGACGACGAAGCGGCGTTACCCGGCGAAGTCGCACAGTGGCTGAGCAGCGAAACCTCGTATTCGATCGGTGCTCGCAAAGCGGAATGGTCGGACGACGAGGTCTATCTCTCGATGCCCGGACCGGGCCGCGATGCGTGGCTCGCGATCGACCGGGAAAGCGGCGAGATTGAATTTGAAGAGACTCGCCGAGGAATGATCTCCTACCTGAACGATCTCCACAAAGGGCGAAACACCGGACCCGCGTGGCGTTGGACACTGGATCTGTTTGCGATCGCAACGTTGGTGTTCTGCATCACTGGACTGTTGCTGTTGATTCAGCACGCTCGTCGGAGACGCATGACGTGGCCATTGGTCGGGCTCGGATTCATCGCGCCCTTCATTGTCGCGGTACTGCTGATTCACTGATTCACAAACATTGATAAAACCTTCACCACGAAGAACAGGGACACCATGATTCGATTGCTTTCTATGCTCGTCACAGCAGCGTTCTGCGTATCCTCGTACGCGGGAGAGGCTGCGCAAACGTTCGACGTTTCGGTTGAAATTCCGAAACTGAATGTGTCGGAGTATCACCGTCCCTACATCGCCGTTTGGATTCAAGACTCGAACCGAAAGGCGATCGCGAACATCGCCGTCTGGTATCAGATGAAGGATTCGAAGGAAGGAGCGGGGACGAAATGGTTGCCCGATCTTCGTCAGTGGTGGCGACGGTCCGGTCGCAGCCTCGAGATGCCGGTCGACGGCGTCTCGGGGGCAACGCGTCCGGCGGGAAAGCACACGATCAGTTTGCCGGTATCCGACTCGCGTTTCAAAGTTCTTTCGGCGGGCGAGTATGAGTTAATCGTCGAAGCGTCCCGCGAGGTTGGCGGTCGAGAGGTGGTTAGCATTCCCTTTCAATGGCCGCTTTCTGACGGACAGTCCATGAAAGCGAAAGGCAGCGACGAGTTGGGCGAGGTTGTCTTGTCCGCGGGCTCGCCCGAGTAAACCAATTCGCATTCAGTCTTGAAATCGTGGCCGGGCGGAATTTAGCCGCCAGCGTGCCCACTTCCAATCACTTCCTCCATTCACTTTCCCAAGCACCATTTAGGTAACTATCTCATGCATCGTTTTTTAATTGCCACCTTGTTGGCTTGCGTCGTCGCACCCGTTTCCGGCTTTGCCCACAAAATTTGGCTGCTCCCTTCGCAGACCGCGTTCTCGGGCAACGATCCTTGGTTGACGGTGGACGCGGCGGTGTCGAATGACCTGATTTATTTCAACCACTTCCCACTTTCGCTACGTGGACTGAAAATCGTCGCGCCCAACGGCAGTATCGTGGAAGCCGAAAATCAGCACGAACTGAAATACCGCAGTGTCTTCGACTTGCCATTGACGCAACGTGGCACCTACCGAGTCGCCATCGTGATGGACGGAGCCGTCGCGAGTTTCATGGCAGACGGAGAGCGACGTCGGTGGCGTGGAAGTGCCGAAGAACTCGCAACTGGAATTCCTAAGAACGCCGAGAACGTTAGGGTTACCGAGAGCATCACACGCGTCGAAACGTTCGTCACCAACGGCGGGCCAACCGACGAGGCGCTGACGGCCACCGGTCGCGGGATTGAGTTGATTCCGATCACGCATCCGAACGATCTCTACGCCGGTGAAACGGCGAAGTTTCAAATGCTCGTCAACGGTGAACCCGCGAGCGATTTGAAAGTGACGGTCATTCAAGGCGGCACCCGCTATCGCAACACGCAAGAGGAAACCGAACTGACCACCGACGCGGAAGGCAAACTCGCGATCTCGTTCGGTGAACCCGGAATGTATTGGCTGTCCACGAGCACGTCGGATGATGACACGAGTATTCCCCAGGCCACTTCGCGTCGACTCGGCTACACCGCGACGCTCGAAGTTTTGCCACAGTAGGTTGTGGGAAAGTAGTTTGAGGAACTGCGGACGTTGAAAATGTCTCGACGAGCAATCAATCTCGCCAGTGTGTTCTCGCTCCTCGCTATCACCGCCGGAGCGATTGCTCTGCTTTGGTGGACGCCAGGAGAATGGTGGGTCGCTTGGCCCAGCTCAACGCGGTGGGCGTGGGCGATCGGTGTGACCGCTGCCTACTTTCTCATCTGTCTGCTATCTCTCGTCAAGTTTGGCGAGACGAGGGCATCGACGCGTCATCGAGAGACCGGTTTGAGCGCGAAAGTCGAGACAGGCACGGGACTCGACGTGCTGGTGCTCTACGCGAGCCAAACCGGGACAGCAGAGGAATTGGCGACGGAGACCGTGGAACAACTCAGACGTGCGGGCGTGATGGCCGAATTGAACGGAATCGAAGAGCCCGATGCGGAACGGTGGTCGCGGGCGAATGTCGTTTTGATCGTTGCAAGCACTGCGGGCGAAGGCGATCCGCCGGATCATGCGTATGACTTTGTCGAAACGTACATGAGTGAGTCGCGTAATCTCGGTTCGGTTCGATTTGGTGTGCTGGCACTCGGCGACACCGACTACGACGAGTACTGTGCGTTCGGCCGGCAGATCAACCGCTGGCTGCTCGACAGCGGAGCGATGCCGTTGTTCGACATGATCGAGGTGGATGATCGCGACGAAGAAGCGATCGAGCGTTGGAACACGTTGATCAGCGATCGAGTTTTGAAACGTGAAGCGATTCGCGACACCGTCGAGATTGATCGGCGAGGTGTCGGTGCACCGGTAATGTCGATGAGTGGAAAACTACGCGATAGCGTTTCGTTGTAGAACGCGGTGGTTGTTCGTTTGTGGGCGATCTTTAACAGATCCGTTACAGGAGCGTGCGTTTGAGTGAGACGATGCGCGAGAGCACTCGGGTTTGGTGATCCCGCTTTCTTATCCCTTGACGGGAGCCAGCAATGGTAGACGTTCTTGCGTGGACACGACGACTCCTCCGGGTTTCTCGATCGTGATCGCGAAGGCGGCGGGGTCAACAACGGTCAGCTTCGCGTCGATAGGCACGATGACTTCACCGGAACTCGTTATGTCAAACACACCTCCGTCGATCGGTTCGTCGTCGCGGGCCGGGTCGATGATCCACAATTGATATTGTTCCTGGGTCGGATCGTTGACCGGCATTCCCACAAATCGCATGTAGCCAGTCTGCTGCGCAGTGCTCCATACGACATCGCCGTCAACCGGCCCATCAAACGGCGTCGTACCCGGTGCCCAGTCGATTTTGATTTGATCAGCGGCAAGAAAGACCTTTTCTCTCGCTTCTTCGACAGTGACCGCGACCGGTGAGTTGGCAGGATCGAGCGTCGCAACGTTCTCACTTTTCATCCACGTGCCGAATGCGAACAACAGCGAAGCGGCAGCAGCGATCCACGCAACCCATTCACGCGTCGGCACGTTCGATGAATCCTGGCGAGCCGACTGAGGTTCGACGGTCGCATCTTCACGCGGAACGGCGGGCAGGTATTTCGGCGCGTCAGTAAGAATTTGGTTTCGCAATCGCTCTGGCAACTCCTCACGCGATGAAGCGGAGAAAGTCAAATCGAGCAAAGCCGCGACTTGCCGCAGGTCGTCGAGTTTCTCGGTTCGTTCGACGAGGTCACCCTGTTCGAGACGTTCGAGTTCTTCGGCGTTGAGATCGCCCAAGGCTTCGCCGGCCAACAATTCTTCCCATTCCGAAGGCGGCATCGGGGTTGGGGACGTCATGATTGGCTCCCCAACGTGGTGGCGCCTGAAATGTTTCCACCGCTGAGCACGGCGGGAGAGTGTTTTGCATCGTCGCAACGACGCATGCAGTCACGCAGTTGGATGAGCCCACGGCGGGCGTACGATTTCACACTGCCCAAAGGCAGCGACAGCTTTCCGGCGATCACCGAATGAGAAGCACCATGGTGGACTGAAAGCTTCAGTACTTTCTGCTGTGTCGATGACAGCTTCTCGAGGCATTTTTTCGCTTGAGCGGTTTCTTCGCCCCGGACCAACTGATCATCCGCGTCGCACGAGACGCTAGCATCCACCGTTTCCGGAATGATCGGTTCCATCGCCGGTAACCTGCCTTGTTTTCTTTTGCGTTCGATCAACGGTCGACGTGCTATCATCGCGACGATGGTTGCTTCGTCGGCAACCTCCGGATAAAAACGTCCGGCTTGCTGCCACAATTCTACAAAGATCTCTTGGACGGCGTCCTCGGCATCATCCGCATTGCCGATCC
>JBICHZ010000029.1:0-7353 GCA_043101355.1 Rhodopirellula sp. JB044 | reverse complement strand
TCTTCCTGCACGATCACGTCGAGCCGAATCAAACGCTGTGTGTAGGTCGGTTCGTTGGCGACAAAATGCAATCGTGCGAGACGATGGTTCTGCAGCGTTCGCCGACGCCAGGCTTCTTTGCTGAGCAACCCCATTTCTCGTTCGGGCGGGAAATCGCCGAGCGGATCGCTGAGCGATCGAACCCGTCTGACTCCGTCGAGTTGATAAAGTCGCCGGATCATCTGGTCGCTCGTCTTCGACAACGCTTCATCGGATTGGTCGTCTTCAGCGAGTGCGAGAATCGAAATTGGAGCCAACTCACCGACGCCAAAATTACGATCGAGCAGTTCCATTCCCTGCCGACTGCCAGCGGTGTGGTGCAATTGACCGCTGAGGTCGTACGTGACGTCTTGTTCCCGCATGAACCCGAACACGGCGGGCAGGATCAATAACAACCATCCTGCCGCGAGGGTCCAGGACGGGTACCGCGTCAACGCGATCGCGGTCGCGTTCCACATCCGACTGCCGGACATCAGCCCTCCGGTGGTGGTTAATCCGCTCCTGGCCAACCCACTCTTGGTGGACGGACTGCCTGTTGTCGAATCGCCGCGGTTCAGGTCACGATTGGATAGCAGTTTGACCACCGCACGCTCGGACTCCTCTGCGATCGGAATCGGCCAAAACACCTTGGGGCCCAGCAACCGCAAACACGCGGGAGTCATCGTCATGCAAACGAGCAACCCGACACACAAGCAGATCGCGATGATCGGACCGGTGTGGTGGAACTTTCCGAAGTCCGCGAACCACAACATTCCGAGACCGACAATGGTGGTCATCGCGCTGCCCAGCAACGCGCCACTGACGTTCGAGAGTGCCCGTTCGCAGGCGACCGGCCAAACATGCGAGGCGGCTTCTTCACGCAACCTCGCGATTAGGAACAGGCAATAGTCAGTTCCGGCGCCGAATAGAATCACGACCACAAAGATACGACTGGTCGTGTAGACCTTCAGGTCCAACCCCAGCCAGTCCGCCGACCCGGCCAATGAAGTCAAGACCGTCACGACCGCGGTGGCGACCATCACCGCGACGGCGATCGAAACCAGGGGCACCGCGACGAGCAGCGGTGCGCGGTAGACGACCGCGAGGATGATCAAGATCATGCCGACCGTGAACCACTCGGTGTACGTGATCGCGGATCTCGCGGCGAGCAAGGTTTCGCCTCCGATCGCGCCCGAACCGGTGATTCTGACCTTCAGGTCACCGGCCTGCCCGCGCTCTTCCGCGGTCAGATACTCCGACTGATATTCGACGCAGCGGTCGACGATCTCTTGAAGCTGTTCGAGCAGCGCGATGTTGCCCGTCGCCGCCAATTCGCTCGCTAGCGTCAGGACAGCAATGCGTGAGCGTGGCTTTTTGAGCTGTTCGCCGATGACCGATTCTTTCCAACTGTAAACGTCGAGCAGAACCGTCCACGCGTCGAGGTCGCGTTCTAAAATCGGCAAGGCAGACTCGGCGATCGTTGGGTCCAGAACCGAGGCCGATTCCAAATCCTGTTCGATCAAATCAGGATCGGCACATCGAGCCTCGGCCAACAAGCCACGATCCCAATAAGCGATCGCGAGCCGCGGTTCATACGCGGTCGGTTCACGCTGTGGGACACGATCATCGAGCAGTTGATAGAACTCGGCATCGATCTCGATCGCCTGATCGAACGCCTCGACGGCGACACCGAGCCAACGTTGTGACGATTGACGTTGATATGCGGAAACCTCCTCGGGTGTGTCTTGAACGGTCGGCGAGGTTCGTCCGACTCGATCGGTCGATGCCGTGACCTGAGCGTTTGAATTCACCTGAGCGACAGAACCGGCGGAGGTGTCCGGTGCGTCGCTCGAGTTGTCGCCGACAACACTGCCGCCATCGTCACCCGCTTGAACTCCCGCATCCGGTTCATTCGGATCAGGCGGAGTCGCGTTCGGTTGGCTATCGGGGAGCGGCACGATCATGCGTGCTTCGTCAACTTCCCCGCACGCGATCTCCTCCGACCGCATCCAGCAGACTTCACCGAGTCGATGATACAACCGCCGAAGGATATCGAGACCGAGCAACCGATCCTGACGCGTCCACTGGTCGCTATCGCGAGCCAACGCGATCACCATTTGGCTGCGTGAACGGGTGCCTTTGAACGCACGGTCGAGCAACCGGCCGCCCGCGACGCTGACCCGGGTGCTCGGCAGGTAGTCAAAGTCGCCATCGAGGGCGACGGACTTCCACGAAGGCGCCATGGTTTTAGCGACGACAGCGAGCAACACCCAAACGATCAGGATTAATTTGGCGTTTGACGTAACACGCCGGGCAAATCTCGCCGACGCTCTAGTCACGTGATGACCGATCACGTGAACGACGACGGTCGTTGTCGCGGGAACGGTCGTTGCCGCGTCCCCCGCGGGATTCCGTACGGCCACTACGGGTGGAGGATTCGGACGTTGCGCCAAATGCGGCCATCGCCTGACGGAGCATCTCCGGCGATACGTCGCCCGAGAAACGGACGATTTCGATCTCGCCGCCGGGTTGCGCTGCCATATCCAGTTTTTCAATCATGGAAACAATGAGTTCTAAGAGGGCTTCACCTTCGGCGCTCACCAACAACGTGTTCCCGATCTCGTCGACGCCCAGCGAGAGTTTACCGTTGAACGAGAAATCGTTCCCCCCGCCGTCGCGTCCGCTTTCGGAATCCTCCAGCCCGGACCCCTCGCTGCGGTTACTCGACCGTCGATTACCCCCTTGTCCTCCCCCACCGCCACGGGAGAAGGCCTTGTCGTTGCTGCTAAGCAGATCGCGATACGCGTCTTTGACGGTTTCAGCGATCTTCTCCGCACGACCATAACGGATAGTAACGAGTTTTGTGAACCGGCTACGTGTCGGATTGATCGGCTCGGCGACGTCCCACAGGGAGATCAACTCCTCGATGGTTTTCAACTGACCACTCGTCGCACCGGTGACAATGATCGTTCCGGTATCGGAATTGGGAAGAAATTTCAGCTTCCCCCCCTTCGCGAGCCCGGTCGGCCCGGCGTCCGAATCGTCGTCGTTGCCGCCCCAATACCACCGATAAAAACTATCGGAATCATCATCATCGTCGTCCTCGTCGTCGCCGAAATAGTCCTCCAGATCGAGCGTCAAAAGGGTGACCGAGGCGTTTTCGACATGAAACACATGGTAGGGTCGCTGAGGCGGTTTGATCTCCAACATCAGGCTTTCCAGTGCGTCGAGCGCCTTGGTGTCTTGGCTGGACAAAATCAGGTTGCCGTTGGCATCCAAACGGATCTCAACCGGCGGGCTGTGTGACGCTCGTCGGTTCGATGGCCCCTCCTCCGCATCACGATCGTTTGTTTGCTGCATCGTCAGCGTGAACGGATTCTGACCGCTATCGAACCCGGCACCCACATCCGTCGCCGCAGCGGTATGCGCCGGGACGTCTTTCTCCAGTGCAACGATTGGTTGTTCACTGTTGTCGCGATCGTCTTTCGGGTTGGGTTCCCCTTGCTGGTCCGAGGATTCGGCATCGCCGCTTTTGCGTGTTTCGGTATCCGCCTGCGACTCGTTTGGTTCATCTTTCGTTTCATCAGTGGAATCGCCCGCAGGTGCGGTGAACTCCGACGCGTCCGGCAGCAGTAATTCGGTTGAGGAGATCGAACTCCACCGCTCTTTGAGTTTCTTGAGGTACTCCAGCGTTTCCGGCGTCGCCGACGCCTCGACTACTCTCATCGTTTGTTGACTGCCGCCCGGAGGAGGCAGCTCGCCGAGTTTGATCAACAGCGACCGGACCTCTTCCATTTCCGATTCGTTGGCCCACAAAAGAACCTGCCGGTAACTCGTGTTGGCGGCGACGCGAAACTTGTCCTCGTCCTTTTTATCGTCGTCGTTGTAGCGGCCGTACCCGTAGTACGAGTAACGACTGCGGCTGTTGTTATCCTCTTTCTTCTCTTCACCCATCAAGAACGAGATCGACTCTGCGACCGCTGCGGCATCAAGTCGTCGCAGTTGCAGCACTTCGAATCGTCGTTTGCCACCGTCGAGCCGTTCGATCAGCGATTTGATAATGAACCGATCCGCCGCCGCGCCAGAAACGATCACCGCCGAGTTGTCTTTGTCGACACGGATCCGCGTGGTCGGTTCGAGTACGTTCATCTCTTGCGCGATCTCGATCAGTTTTTCCGGATCGAGCGAAACGAGACGGAACACATCTACCCGTTCGCTCGCGTCGGCTAGCGATCGCAGTGAACCGCCGGGCACATCGATTCGCTTAATAAACTCCGCCGCGATCGCGACCCGGTCGATGGGCGCCCGCACGAGTACGGAGTTCTGACGAACGTTGGCCACGATCGAGATTTCCACCTCTTTCTTTTGCGGCATCTTTCCACCGTTTTGTTGCTGCATCCGCTGCATCATCTGCATTTGCTCACGCGTCATCGGCGCGTTGTCTTTCTTCTCAACCCCGAGAAACTGCTCGAGCAATCGCTTGGCCTCCTCGGCCGGGATATGTCGCAAACGAAACTCAGGTGCCAACGCATCTCGGCTCGCCGCGTCGCGTTCCTCCCTGAGCAACCGAGCGACCTGCCGCAGATTGACCGCAGCGTCCATGGCTTCGAGCCGATTGGTCGTTGCCAATGCGGTCAACTTTCCCGAACCGCTGAGCATCGGTTTGAGTTCTTCCGCCAACTTCTCCGACGACAACCAACCGGCATCGAGCATCGTGCGGACGTAGGTGTGATCAGGCAACTGTTCGAGTTCATCGACGCTAACCCGCCGCACCATTCCGGGGTTCACGCTCGACGTTTTCGAGATGGTGATCCCACCTTCGAGCCGCAACATGGTATATCCGCGGGCGAGTAAGTGACGATTGATCAAGTCCGCCGTTTCGCCGACAGTCAATCGCTCTGGACTGACGAGGTTCACGGAGTCGCCAGGCAATTCCTGCCAATCGATCGGTTGCCCCGAAATGTCAGACAACCAATTGATCAGGTCGACCCAACCTTGATTGCGGAATCGGAACGAGACCCTGCCGTCCTCGCCAACGGTCGCCTTCAGTTCGGCCGGGTCACCTTCGGGTAAATCAATCCCATCGCGACGAAGGATCTTGGGCGGCGATGATTGCTCATCCGGTTGACCGTCCTTACTTTCATGCTTGTCACCTATCTTATCGTCCTCTTTGCCGCCTGGTTGTGGCGGTCCTGGGCCGCGATCGGCCGGCGACGGTACCATGGCAATACGCACCGGTCGCGATGACGGCAAATGCTTTACGTCGCCGGACGTGGCGATGTCGTCCTCGCCGATCAAAACGGAATGACAGCATGGGACCAACACCCACAGCACGGGAACGATCGCGATCAAAATGCGAGTGCGGGGATTTCGCAAGGTGATAAATGCCTGTGATGGATGCGGAGGCGGATGCCGAAGCACTCGCGTGTGGGGAGCGGTCAGTATGACTGCTTCCGCACCACAAAACAAACGTCAAAATGCCCCTATCGACGAAGGCGGGCACCCTAACCGCCATTGCATAGACTTCGCAGGCACTGGAGAAGCGAACGGTTTGTCACGCGAACACGGATCCGACGGCAATCGAACCTAGCGTCGCGGCAACCAACCGGCGACCGACGGTTGCTTCTTCAATTCGATCTCAGATTCGCATCGCAGATCTCGCTCGCCAGTCTGGAGACGTGCAAAGAAAATGACCTTTTCTCCCTGCGGCTCGCGATCTTGCCATCGGATCGGGACGGTGGTCGCGAATCCGTTGCCCGCCGTCGCGAGACTCGACGTTTCGAGCTGGCGGAGCTGCTCGGTGTCGAAATCCCAACGTCCCAAATGGGCATCTTCGCCCTTCTTGGTGGGGTCCAACGCGATCACACTGAGCTGGATCGGTCCCTTCGGCAACGGCCGAGTCGACGCCGCATCGGTCGGACGCAGTTTCTCAGTCGGATCATGGCTCCGCCCGAGCAACGCGATCGGATGGCCATATTGGTCGTCGGCACGAACAACCAAATCAACGCCTTCGGTAGGCACAGCCGGTTCGGTTGCCGTGTCGGCAGACGTTTCCGTCTTGGCAGTTTGACGATTGTTGGTTTGCGAATCGCCAGGGATCACACGGACGGTACTCGACGTCGCGTCGATGTGAACCTTCGAAGGCTGCAGGACAATTTTCGGGGTCGAGCCGGCGACTTGACCGAGACCGCCGAGCATGCTGACGCCGGGTAAATTAATTTTTCCGGGAGGCCCGTCAGGACGACCGTTCGGCGCGTTCGGTGGCAGAGGAATCCCGGGTTCAATCGGATCGACCTGCAGGTCAGGAGTTCCCGGAGGAACAGGCCCACCGGGTGCGGGCAACAAACCAGGATCAGGCAGTTCAAAACCGCCCGAACCTGGCGATGCGTTCGGGTCGGGTGTGGGAATCGGCAGTTGCAAACGGCCCTGGCTCGAATCGCCCGTGGAGCCGCCTGAACCCTGCATCGTGCCGGGATCGACGAGAGTTCCCGGATCGACAAGGGTTCCCGGGTCAACGAGTTCGCCCGGGTCGACCAATTCGCCTGGATCGATCAACGAGTCCATATCGGGTAAACCGTCGTCAATGTCGTCTGAGTCACTCTGCGATTCGTCGCTTGACCGGGTCGATGGGCGATCGGACGAGTCGCGAGTTTGGCTTCCCGATGGAACCTCTTCCGCGTCGGGGTCCCTCAGTGGTCGCCGATCGCGTGAATTCGAGGAATCGTCACGGGAACGAAAGGCCGGATCGTTTTCTAAATCGTCGAGCCCATCGCTGAGATCAAACCGATCCGAATCCACCGGGACATACCCCGGGTCATAATTGATCGATTTCGGGTCGGTCGGGTCAGGACACGGTTTGGCGGCCGATCTGGATTCTCGCTCGCGACGCAGCTTGTCGATCAGAATTCGATTTTCGTAGTCGGCTTGGTAGAGCTGATCCTCGAGCGTCCGAACCTCGCGCTGTAGCGATTGTCGGTACATGTCCTCCTGCGCCCGCCCGCGACACCCCGCCGACGGCAACAGCAATCCCGCCAAAATCGCGATCACGCTGACCTGTTTCGATAGACACAGCAGCGAGGGCGCGCGACGAAGCCCGTGCGTGTTTGCGAGATCGGTGGAGGGGCAGTGTCCGTTATTCAATGAATCGTTCGCTGAGGAAACTGGAATGAATCCACTTTGTCTCCCCGCGAACTATCAAATTTGAGCATCCCCTGTCAACGCGATTCACCAACGTACACGCTGAATTTTGTGGGCTTTTAACACCGCTTTTCGTCGTTTTTCCGTCCGCTTTCACTCCTCGTTTCGGTCGAATTAAAACGCACCGGTCGGGAAAGC
>JBICHZ010000028.1:0-2889 GCA_043101355.1 Rhodopirellula sp. JB044 | reverse complement strand
CCGGGACTGTTGTTCCTGGTCCGGTGATGCGTCGGAGCAAAACCTCGCAGTAGCAAAAATCGCCAACGGCTAGCCGACTTAATGAGCGGCGCCGATTACTGCTATGCGGGAGCTTCCCTTCTAAACCGCTCACGATGTCATCGGCAGCTATCGTGAGCTTCAGCAGCACTCACCGGAAGCCTTGGCGGCTCCCGCTACGGTACTGCCCGCTGGTTTCTTAGAGGTTCGGTGTGGTGTACGGCTCGACGTCGCCGACCATGTGGAAGTGGTTGTGGTCAACATAGACGACTTCGATTGCTTCGCGGTCGTGCAGCGTGTGAGGCACTGGATAGCCGACCGTGGTTCGCTCGTCGAAGTAGATCGTGCACTTGTAGTGAGCGTGGTGCAATTGAGCAGGACCGATCAGCGGGTAGAAACGCGGCGGATCGATGTAGTCAGCGATCTTCTCTTTGATGATACGCACATCGTTGCGTTGTTTTTCCCAGATCAGCGGGATGCCGCCTTGTACCGGGCGAGCTTGCTCGAGTGCCTGCATCACCTCGTCGTCACTCGGTGGATCCAAAGCCACGGGGTTTCCACCCGACGTGGTCGGCCCGAGGATCGGCACGCGGTCGTAACGTTCCTTGTTATGGAACTTCTGCTCCTGCAGGAACTGGTAATACGGGCTGACTGGGATTGGATACTCTAAGAACCCCAAGCTGATGTTGCTGCCGCCGAGACCATAACATCCGGTGGAGGCGATTGTCATGATCGCCAACGACCAGAGACAGATGCGAGACAGTGTTGAATTCATTAACCGGGTCATCCGAGCAACCTTCCGTGGTTTCATCGTGTTCGATAAAGCGAGCAAAATGCATGCTACCGTTGCAGCTTGTTTGCACTTCGCTTGCGTAGTTCTTCTATCGTGTCAAACTGTGCCGGTCTTGCGGATTATTTCGAAAATTCGACTGTTTTTGCCAAAACCGGACGCCCATGAAGGCCCCCAACCCCTATCAAACCAGCAATTTCGTTGACGGATCAGCGTCGGGGGCCGGGAGTGCGATGGCGAAAACGCGTCCTGGCGATCAAGCCACCGGACACGCAGAAGAAACGATTGACACCACCTCCCGCCGCATGACTCGGATCGGTCAGGTGGTTCTGGCAACGTATTTCGTGTTGCTTTTCCCGGTTTGGCTGTCGATGTCGATGGCCATTTGGAGCGATACGGCATCCGATTTGGTCGCGTTTGTGCGGCTCAACCGCGGGCAGTTTCTGCTGCTGGGCGTTTTGATGGCGACTGGGTTGATCGGCGGCGTCGGATGCAGTTTCACGCCGCGCCCGGAACGCATCTCATTATGGCTGTCGAATTTCCTGAAAATCCTAGTCATCGGTGCCGGCGGGTGGGTGATCGTGTCGGGACGTTCCGGGAACTTTTCATTGAACCTGTTGCCACTGCTCTTGGCCGTGCTGTTCGCGATGTGGATGATCAGCGAAGCCTCGGTGTTAGGCTTTCTGCGAGCGACGGCGACCCGCAATAACGAACGGGCCGCGATGCACGCTTGCGAAGCCGGTATCTGTTGCCTCGCGGCGGCGGCCGGTTGTTTTTCAGCATGGGCACTCGTGAAGCATTCCGCCGCCGCCTCGTTGCTAGGGTTGCTGCTGACCGCGGTAACCGTTTTGACAGCGGTCGCGATCTCGATCGCGATTTGGGTTTTGCGATGGTTCCCGATCATGCGTCGGTCCGAGATCACGTCCCACCCGTCTGGCCCGCCTGATTCTCCATAGTACCGGGCCCGGTCGCGTTGATCACGCCCGAACGTTAGCGGCCGAGCACCCAAGCCATGATCTCTTTCATCGACAACCCGAACAACACATGGGCGTCCGCGTTAGGCACCAGGTTGGAAGCCAGAAACGGTCGTTCGGTTTGATCATTTCGATACGCACACGGCAGCGGGATCAGATCGAGACCGTTGTTGGACGCCAAACGGATCGCTCGGGGAATATGAAACGCACTGGTGATCACACCGACGGTGGGTTGCTCGCGAGCGTCCGGGCCAACCTGATCGAGCCATTCCTGCGGCGGGTTGTCGAGGAACGCGGCGAGAGACGCCATCTCCTGAGTCGTGTTTTCACCTTCGATCGAAAAGATTGCTTCGTCCGGAACGCCAAGAGAAACGAGCAGTTCCCGGCCGACTTCGGAAGGGTTGCCGATCCCATCGCTGGACGTTCCCGTGGTGATGATCGTCTTTGTCATCCCGGAATGATATGCCTGCGCCGCTGAGACGATTCGTTCGCCTTCGCTGTAGACCTCCTCGAAATCCTCCAGCGCGAGACCTGCTGATCCACCCAACGTGACTGCGGCGTCGATCGGCAAGTTGCCTGGGTAGCCAGCGGGCAGTTCTGTCCAACGTTCAAATTCAGGATGCGGGTCGGCGACCAAAGGAGCCTCCACCCATGAGATCAAGGCTTGATTGAACGCCCCGTTACCAAGGATTGACCAAGCAGCAAAAAGACCAAACGCGATGCACGCCGATCGGAATCGTCCCAAACCCGCGTTCCAAATCGTCACCACCAAGAGCCCGATCCACACCAGCGAAATCGGCATGACCAACGCTGTCGCGCAGCGTCCGGCCGGCACAAACCCTTGTTGGAGATAACACGCGAACACCAAACCGGCGGGCAACAATCCGGCCAAAACGATCGAGCCAGCCAACCAGCGAGGCGAAAACTCGCCCGGCGGCGGCTCGCCTGGCGACGAATCTCCATCCCGCGACTCGCCCGCGACATCCGGACCGGCGGGGGCCTTCGACGCGTTGTTCATCGTTTCGATATCCTGTCAATTTGGTGTGATGGCGGGGAACCTCGCTTTTCCCCAAACGGGACCATCTATTCCGGTCACGCAAGCGAGAG
>JBICHZ010000027.1:0-30442 GCA_043101355.1 Rhodopirellula sp. JB044 | reverse complement strand
CGAATCGTGCGGCGGATGCTATCAAACGCTGACCACCCAAGTCGTCAGCCAAGTCATGCTATCGAAGTTAACTTTCTGTCCGAATTGCAACGCGATGTTGTATCTTCCGGAAGACCGGCGAGTTTGATTGACCGCTGAGTTTGACTGACAGCTGGGTTTGATTGACCGCTGGGTTAACGAGCCACAAAGTCGCCCGTGATCGGTCGCGACTCCCTCTCGTGACGGCCCGCTAGCCCACGTCGGTTCCGCCTCCAGATGGACTGGATATTGCAACTGGAATCGACGCGGGGACAATCGACGCCGTAGGCTGGATGTCGGTCGACGGTGTCGGAAAACCAGTCCCGATTTTGCTGCGTACAGGGGACTCGTCACCGATCGGCACCGTGTTGCTTCGAATCATCGTCAATGGGAGTGAGTTCGTATTGAGGTCTGCCATGCAATTTGTCGCCCTACGCACTGAAAAGCAATCGCCTCGTTCTACCACGCGAACAAACTCTCTCGTGGCGTGTCTCGCATTGTTGATCACGACAGCAATCGCCCCGATCGGTTCTGCCGCTGAACTCACTGCTGGTTTGTCATCCCGAGAAACCTATGTCGGCGAGCCGATCTTACTGACGCTGCAGATCTCGGACGTCCGCGAAATTCCGCGACCCAAAATCCCAGAAATCGACGGCCTGCAGATTCGTCCCCTCGGCAGCCCCTCGCGGAGTTCACAAACCCTCATCGAGAACGGGCGAATGACCCAGACCTCGTCAGTCTTGCTGCGCTATACGGTTGTCGCAGAACGCCCTGGCGAATTCGAAATCCCCGCGATTCGTCTCTCAACCTCGGGCGAAAAACTGACGAGCCAGCCGTTGCGGTTTGTCGCGACGCAGAGCGAGACCGGTGACCTGATGTTTGTTGAAATCCAAGGCAAGCAGGACCGAGTGTATGTCGGCGAGCCGCTCGATCTAACGTTGAAGATTTGGCTGCGACCGTATCGTGATCGGCAGTACGAGACGACGTTGAACGAAGGATCCATGTGGTCAACGCTGTCACGTCGTACATCGTGGGGAAGTTTCGAATCGAAAATGCAGGACCTGCATGATCAGCGAAAACGCCCTGGTGGACGCGAGGTGCTGCGTCAGGACAACGAGGGAATCAAGCGGAGCTACTACCTGTATGAGATCGACACCACGATCTATCCCAAACGTCCCGGTCAAATCGACGCCAGCGATGTTCGAATCGTTGTCGATTACCCGGTCCAACTCGGGCGATCACGTGATCCGATGGACGCATTCTTTGGCGGCTCGTCACTCTCGCGGCTACTCGAAGACGACGACTTCGGTTCGCCATTCGGCCCCCGCCTGAGCATCACAAAAACACGACCGATCGAAGCCACCGCCGGCGTCGACGCGACCGAAGTGTTGCCGATCCCGACGCAAGGCCGACCTGATAGCTTCCAGGGGGCCGTCGGTCGATACGAACTTACCGCACGCACAAACTCGCGTTCCGTCGCTGCGGGTGAACCGATCAAACTCCAACTCGCCGTCCGGGGAGAAGGCCCGTTGGAATTGGTGCAAGCGCCGCCGCTCGATATTTTGAATGAGGACTTTCGTGTTGACCAACAACCGCTCGCCGGTTTCGTTCAAGATGGGGCCAAGTACTTCACGACCACGATCAGACCACGAACCCCGGCGGTTACCGAAATCCCGTCAATCCGAATGAGTTTTTTCGATCCCGAATCGGAAACGTTCCAAACCGTTGCCACCGAGCCGATCGCGATCACGGTCAGTGAATCGGAAACGCTCGACATGGATGCGATTGTCGGAGATTCAGGCGTTGCAGGTCCACAAGACGATAACACCGGTTCGGAGAACGATCTGCGAATGAGCGTTTCCCCGACTGCGTTTCTTTTTCGCAATGAGTCAGACGATTTCGTTCTCGTCAATCAAAGCCGACCGTCGCTGCTGCGAACCGCCGCGTATGTCGCTTTGCTGCCGATGTTCGCGTTTTTGGGTGTCCTGGCGGTTACGAATCGAGACCGGATGACGTCGCCGAATCAGTGGTTTCGTACGCGTCGCAAACAATCCCTCGCTGCTCTGCAAGCTGCGCAATCACCGGATGAAGTCCCGGCGATCTGTACGTCTTATTTAAAGGCGTTTTGGACGAACGACCGAGAAGCAAGTTCCAACAATCAAACACAGGACGACTGGCTCGCGGGACTCGGCTACCTTCGTCGTCACGGCCAATCTCAATTAGCCGCCGAGTTGGAAACCCTCGCCCATGACAGTCGATCCAACTCGGCCGATCTTAGGTCACTGATTCCACGGGCAACTGATTGGATCGAACGCACCGACCGCGTCCGGCGATCGGGATGGCAGACGATCGCAACGCCCCATCGCCATCAATCACACGTTGGCTCCGGGAATATCAGTAACCACCGAACGGTTGCCGGAGCCGTAGTCCTCGCAATGGTGACGCTTGTCACGTCGCCCATGCAAGCACAGGACGCCCTCTTCGCCGAGAACGATAACGTTCCCAACAGCAACCTCGTCCAAGACCACGAGGATCAAGACCACGAGGATATCGAAACGCAAGCCTTCGACTTGGAACCGACACTCGCCTCCGACCGTTCACCGGATAGCTCTGTCGATCTCAACGAAGAACAACAAAGGATGCTGCTCGCCGAAGCAGACAAACTCTACTCCGAGGCGTACCAAAACACTCGCGACGAGTCCTCGGAAAAGTTTGCCGAGGCGGCGGAAAAATACCGACAGGTGATCGCGAGCGGGGTCACCAACGCGAGACTCTTTCTCAACGCGGGCAACGCGTACTACCAGAGCGACCAAATCGGGCATGCGATCGCTCATTACCAAAACGCGTTGCGATATTCCCCGATGAGCTTGCGTGGACAGATTAATGGCCTCGTCGCACAGTGGAACGCGAAAACTCCACTCTCGCGATGGCGTGTGCCTTTGATAGGCGTCGTCGTTCTCGGTTTCGGCTCGATCGCCGGTTGGGGCGCACTGACGATTACGCTGATTCGTCGCAGCTCCACCCTAAAATGGACAGGCGCCACCTGTTTGGCGGTCGCGGCCCTCGGAGGTGCCATCGTTCTTCGCGAGGCTCGGTGGCAGAACGCGGACCACGCGGTCGCGGTGACGTCAGAACTGCCACTGCGGACCGGGGACGGAGAATCGTTCGAAATCCGAGACACGATCGAGTCCGCCGAGGGCATGATCGTGGAGGTTTGCGGGACGCGAGGAAACTGGGTCGAGGTGCAGATCGACCGCGAAAAACACGGTTGGGTCGCTAAAGACAGCGTTGTCGAACTGCGTTAACTCGGCCGTCCGCGAGCCCCCCGTCGCTCATCGTTCGTCTCTCGAAAAGAGTCAGGAAGGTCTTGCGGTCCCTCCGATGGATTTGATACCGCTGGGCGTGAAATACACAATTAGCCCGACGTCTGCCATTGCGACGAAGTCACGGGCTAACTCGAACGATCTGATTTCTCGCCATGGAAGGCTCGTCAGGAAATGTTTGCAGGACGGAACTTAACGCTTATTGCCGTGATCGTGATCGGTATCATCTCGCCCTTGGGGTTGGGACTCTCGCTTTCACCTGACGGAACGACCGGTTCGATCGCTGCGGCCGCGGAAGCCCAATGGATTTGGGCGGGCGGAACGGCTGCGGATCAACCCATCGAAATCGGCGAAACATGCTGGTTTCGTAAAGTCCTCAACCTTCGACAACGTGGAGAAGGGTACCTCGAGATTGCGGCTGACGATGACTATGAGGTCCGCGTCAACGGTCGTGTGATTGGCGATGGAAAGTCCTACCGACAGATGCAGGAGTTTGAAATTTCAGACTACCTCGAAGTCGGCCGGAACGTGGTCGCCATTCGTGTCAAGAACACCAGCGGTGACACCGCCGCACTCGTCGCGCGTGTTTCCATTCGCCCCGAAGAGGACGACAAATGGTACACGTTCAGCAGTGACGAGACGTGGCGAACGAGCCTTTCGGAAGTGAGCGCATGGGACAACCCCATGCTCAACGACCGAACATGGGATACCGCAACCTCGTTCGGCGTCTTGGGCGAAACCGTCCCCTGGGACCGCGAACAGACCGTCGCGGTTGAAACCCAGAAAGAACAAACCGAACGTTTCCAAATTCAACGTGGCTTTGGCGTCCAACGCATTCTCAACGACGAACAGGTCGGTTCTGTAATAGCGATGGCGTTCGATGAATTCGGACATGTGATCCTATCGCAAGAGCAGGGCCCACTCTTAATCGTCGTCGATCGTGACGATGACGGTGTCCCCGAAGACGTTCGCACCTACTGCGATCAAGTTGAATTGGTTCAGGGCATCCTTCCGCTCAACGGAGAAGTCTTCGTCACCGGCCGCGGCCCGGACGGAAACGCGCTGTACCGACTAGCGGACAAGAACCGCGACGGAACCCTGGAAGACGTCACGACCATTTTGAAGTTCCGCGGCGAGGGCGGCGAACACGGCCCGCACGGACTTCGTCTTGGCCCCGACGGGATGATTTACGTCACTCTCGGCAGCCACGTTCGACCAATCGGAAAGACCGGCAAAGGGGAAACGTTGCGTGACGTTTACGAAGGCGATCTGTTGCCTCGATTCGAAGACCCCGGTGGACACGGTCGCGGCGTCAAAGCCCCCGGTGGTACGATCATTCGCACCGACATCGATGGCGATGTCGTCGAACGAGTTGCCGGCGGACTTCGCAACACATACGACTTGGTCTTCCACCCCAGCGGCAGTTTGTTTGTTCACGACGCCGACATGGAAGCCGATGTCGACACGCCGTGGTATCGCCCAACCGCACTGATGGAAGTCACCGAAGCCGGCGAGTTTGGCTGGCGAACCGGATGGGCGAAATGGCCTGAATACTACTATGACCGAGTCCCCAACCTGCTCGATACCGGTCGCGGCAGCCCAACGGGAATCGAATGCTATGAACACCACATGTTCCCCGTTCGCTACCACGACAGCCTGTTCCTGGCGGATTGGTCCGAAGGGCGGATCCTGAATGTCCGGCTGAAGTCAAACGGCAGCGGCTACTCCGCCGACAGCGAAGTATTTCTCAAGGGGACACCACTCAATGTGACGGACCTTGCCGTCGGCCCCGACGGAGCGTTGTATTTCTGCACGGGCGGTCGCGGAACAGCGGGCGGTGTCTACCGCGTCGTTTACCAGGGGAAAATCCCCGACGCGATGAAACAAATCGGCAACGGAATCGCCGCCGCCGTACGACAACCACAACTCGATGCGGCTTGGGCACGTCAAGAAATCGCGACCATCCGACACGAACTCGGCGACGACTGGGGACGTCAAGTTGCGGGCGTTGCCTACAGCGAAGACAACCCTCCGATGTATCGCATTCGGGCCATGAACCTGATGCAAATGTACGGGCCGACGCCGAGCGAAGAACTGCTCGTCGAGTTATCCAAAACCGAAAACGAAGCCGTCCGGCGCCGCGCCGCAATGCAATTAGGCCTGTCGCCTTCCCGTGGTGCCGCCGCACGTCTGCAGGAACTGCTGTCCGACGGCGATGCCCGCGTCGTACGCACGGCATGTGAAGCCATCCTTCGCAGCGGCCAGTTCCCCAACGATACCAATAAACTCGTCGACCTGCTCGGATCGCATGACCGAACAGTGGCTTACCTCGCTCGTCAAGTTCTACAGCGGATGCCGATGAACACATGGCGTGACGAAGTGCTCAACTCCACCGACACGCGTATCGCTTTGGTAGGGATGCTCGGCCTCGTTGCCGCTGACCCGACCACCTCCACCGGTGGGAAGGTACTGCAACGTGCCGGCAAAATGATGGAAGGCTTCCTCAGCGACAAAGACTTTGTCGATACCCTTCGCCTTTGTCAGGTAACGCTCACTCGATGCGAAATCCCACCGACAGCCGTGCCTTGGTTGCGCGACCGAATCGCGCAGGAGTTCCCATCGGGTGACTCGCGAATCAACCACGAACTGATCCGTTTGGCGGCTTATCTGCAAGCCGAGTCGATGATTCCGCGTGCAATGGAATACATTGAATCGGACGCTCCCAAACTCGATCGAGTCTTGACGGCCATGTGCCTGCAACGGATCGATCGCGACTGGACCGCACAAGAACGCTTCGCCATGCTGAAGATGTATGAACGTATCGCGAGCGAAGACTCCGAAGGCTCGTTGCCGATGTACATGGTTGCTGTCACACGCGACTTCGCACGCCACCTGTCCGAAGATGACATTCAAGCGATCTTGGATGAAGGCGGACGTTGGCGTAACGCGGCTCTCGGCGCCATCTTCCGACTGAAACGCCCGATCGATGAAGCGACCGCAGCGAAACTACGTCGACTCGACGACGAACTGGTTGCCGAACCGACCATTGATGACGTCCACCGGCGTTTGCGAACGGGCATCATCGCGATGCTGTCGACCGCCTCGGATGACGCGTCCGCCGATCACCTTCGAAAGATCTGGCGTACCGAACCGCAGCGTCGTGCCGTCGTCGCACTCGCGTTGGCGCAAAAGCCAGACGGGGAAAACTGGGACTACCTCGTTCGCAGCCTGAATATTCTCGACGGCCCTTCGGCCGAGGAAGTCGTCTCGAAACTGCGAACAGTTCCGATCGCTACCGACGACCCGATGGCACTCCGCGCCCTCATCCTGATGGGACTGCGTCAGGAAAAGGACCACGGATCATTTGAGAACATCGAAAAACTGCTCGAACACTGGACCGGGATGACACGCCCCAATGGTGCAGCCCGATCGATGGCTCTGTGGCAACGTTGGTATTCGAAGACCTTCCCCGATCGTCCGGTGGCCGAACTGCCTCGCGAGGACGAATCCAAATGGGATCTGGAACAATTGTTGACCTTCCTCGATTCTCCCGAGGGTGAGGCAGGCGATCTCCATGCCGGTTTGGCGATCTATCAAAGTGCCCAGTGTGCGAGTTGCCACCGTCACCAAGGCGCCGGTGTTTCCGTCGGCCCCGACCTGACCAACATGGCCAAACGGTTCACCCGACGTGAAATCCTCGAGTCGATTCTTCATCCTTCACACGTGGTCAGTAACCAGTACGCGAGCAAGAAAGTGCTCACGATCTCGGGCAAGGTCTACGTGGGAATGGTGAGTTCGGTGGGTGACGAATTGCATATTCGCGATTCCCGGAACGACATCACCGTCGTCGCGGAAGACGAAGTCGATTCGATTCAGCCGAGCGGAATGAGCATAATGCCGAGCGGACTGATTGATGAACTCACCCTCACCGAGGTGCGCGATTTGATGGCTTTCCTCGGACTCGTTCGTCCGACCGAAATCGCATCGCGACCGTAGAGCGATCTCTCAAGTGCACGACCGTCATCAGCGCGGTCGGCGATTTTGTCTAAGAGCGTGAGACTGCCCTCCACGCTCGCACGTCGTTCGGACCGCAAAACTGCACGAGGATCGCTCCTCGTGCGGCGAAACGATCGAACACGGCCTCATGGAATTCATCTTCGCCCGGCCAGGGATAGCTGTACACGACTGAAAAATCGTCGAGTTCTAAACCGAGTACCTCGTAGGCGTTATCGCCCGCATGCCCCAAACTCGGCAGCGTCGGATCATCCGCGAGTTCTTCCGCACCGGCGGGCAGGAAATTTCCTAGCACCAATTCCGGCCCCTGTTCTTGATTCGGACGCGGTTCTTTGTTCGGACGCAACTCGCTGCCTGGTTCAGACGCGGGTATCGCAGACCTGCCCGAACACTCGGCATCATTGTCCGCCGGGGACTGCAGCGCTCGACTCCAATCAGAAACGGTCTTGCGTCCGTGCTGCAGCAATATCGATTCCGACTCTACTCCCACACAGTCCCAACCAAGGTAGTCAGCGAGCACCGTCACTGCGGCGAAACCACACCCCCACTCGAGAAAACGATTTCCGATCATCATCTGTGTTTGCCGGATCCATTCGAGAGTTTGATAGACCAGTTCGTAGTCGGCCGCGACAAACTGTTCGATCTGCGGCACGTCCCAGCGATCCTGAAAGGCTTCGATACGACACCTCAGATCGTGAACCATTGAGTGCACCGGGGTGGGGATCTTCCGAGAGTCGATGTCACGCGGCAGCGTGATCGGTTCCAACATGAAATTTCTTCAAAAGCGAGAAAGACAAAACTACGTCGCCTGCAAAATCGATGTCGCGCGATCACAACATGACTGTTGGTAGCTGACGCCGAACAGGTTCAGGTGGTTGAGCAAGTGATACAGAACGTAGACTTCAGTCCGCCGCTTCCACCCATCGGGCAGGCTCCATCGTGATTGGTACGCGTCATAAAACGCGCGAGAGCAACCGCCAAAGAGTTCGATCATTCCGAACTCGGCTTCACGGCATCCGCGGTACACCGCCGGATCAATCCAAACCGGAGCACCCGACGGATCCGACCAAAAGTTGCCACTCCATAGGTCTCCGTGCAGAAGCGACGTATGATCTTCGCGACCGCTCAACAGTGATTCCATGTTGTGGATGATGTCTTTCAGATTGCTTTTCAATCTCGCATCGACCAGGTCACGATCCGCCGCCATCCGTACCTGTGGTTCGATCCTTCGCTGCACAACAAAGTCAGCCCATGTGCCCGAGTCTACATTCCATTGGTTCCGTTGCGGGCTCGCACCGAGATAATTGTCGGAGTTCCATCCGATTTCACTTCCCTCGGTCGAGCGATGATGCTCCGCGAGTGCATCACCGAAACGTCGATAATCCATCCCGCCGGTCCGACGCTCAATCGCCTCGAGTAGTAGGTGCGATCGACCACTCAGCTCTCCGACACCGAGGACACGTGGCGTTCGTAGTGAGTTGGTCTTGGCGAGGCTCCGCAGCCCGTCTGCTTCACAGCGGAAATTGTCGAGAAAGCCCGCCGAATTTGTCTTCCAAAAGATCGTTCGGCGATTCGGGTTCGCATCGGCACACTCGATCGTCACCCGCTCCGCCTGACTGATGCATCCTCCTCCCACCGACCGCCTCGCGACAACTTCCCACCCAGCCAATTCGGGGGCCAACTCAGCGAGAACGTTTTCCGAACACATACAGAAACGACAGTCACAGGGAGGAAAGGGATCGATACAATGGAGCGAGCGTGCACCGCGGCAAGATACCGTGACGCAGTCGGTTCGACCACCAACGTCCGGCCAAACCGCGTGGCGACGCGCGCCCCGATCACCACTCTTCGACCAAACCTATTTTCTCAGATACGGCGATGCTTCTTCATTCGGCACCCCATCGATTCATTACAGGAATCTTGGCGTTGGTTTTCACTGCGGCGGGGTCAACTCCTGGGATGCAACGCGCAAACGCGGATACGAGTCTTCCGAGCGTCGAGTTGCCCGATTTCGAACTGAAAGATCCTCGTGGACTTTCACTAACCAATGACGATGTCCGAGAGGACGGCAACTGTCTCGTCGTTGCGTTTCTCGGGACAGAATGCCCGCTCGCCAAACTCTACGCCCAAACGCTGGCGGATCTGCACGACGAATTTCACCCTCGGCAGGTCTCGTTTGTCGCGGTGATGAGCAACCGACAAGACTCGCTAGAGGAGATCGCCACCTTTGAACGCCGCAGCGGACTGCCGTTTTCAATCGGCAAGGACCTGCGTAATCGGTTGGCCGATGCATTGGATGCACAGCGGACGCCTGAAGTGTTTCTGTTCGACCCAAACGGCGAACTGCGCTACCGAGGACGTGTTGACGACCAGTATGGGATCGGCACGATTCTCGACCGGCCACGTCGCAGCGATCTGCGAGAAGCAATCATAGAAGTACTCGCAGGAAAAAAGGTTTCTGTCCCCCATACCGACGCGGTCGGCTGCATCATCGGCCGACGCAAATCTGTGAGCCAAGAAGCAAGTCATTCCGCGGACGACGATGACAAAGAATCAAACGTTGTCACCTATCATCAACACATCAATCCGATCCTGCAGACTCACTGCGTCGAATGCCACCGCGAAGGTGAGATCGGACCGTTCGCGTTGGACGCGTATGATGAAGTCGCCGGGTGGGCAGACATGATTGCCGAAGTCACGCGTGAACGACGAATGCCGCCCTGGCACGCGGGTCCACGTTCGACGGCCAAGTTTCGAAACGAGAGAACGCTTTCCGAGCAGGAACTGGACCTGCTGGCTCGTTGGGCAGATACCGGCACCCACGAAGGCCAGCCTACGACGCGGAGAAGCAGCGACAAAGCGTCGACGACCGAGCACTTTGGCATTCGGGATGAGAACGGGCGATACTGGCAACTACCTTGCCAACCGGATCACGTTTTTAAGATCACACCAAAACCTGTATCGATCCCGGCGACCGGCGAAGTCAAATACCAGTACTACCGGGTCGATCCTGGCTTTGAAAAAGACGTCTGGGCATCGGCGATGCAGCTCCGCCCGGGCAACCGCAGCGTGGTGCATCACATTCTGGTGTTTGCCCGCGAACCGGGGTCTTCCCAACGCCTGCATGCTCAACGTGGTTTTCTCGACGGATATGTTCCTGGCTACCGGGCAATCCCATTGGCACCTGGATACGCCAAACGAATTCCCGCAGGCAGCGAACTCATTTTTCAAGTCCACTACACGCCAACCGGGACACCTCAACAAGACCTCAGTGAGTTCGCGATTGTCGAAGCAGAGGAATCGGAAATCAGTCACGAAATTCGAACCGACAGCGTAGTGCAAACGCGGTTTCAGATTCCGCCTGGCAAATCGAACCATGAAGTAACAGCAAGAGGCCCGGCGTTTCCTCCCAACTCGCAACTGCTCGCGATGATGCCTCACATGCATGTGCGAGGGAAATCTTTTGAGTATGAAATGCACACCAAACGATCCTGGTGGTCGTCTCAAAAGAACTCGAAGGTGCTGTTGGATGTTCCCCAGTACGACTTCAATTGGCAGACGTCGTACATCCTCGCCGAACCGATGCCGCTGCCCGAAGGCGGTCGCTTTGTCGGACGGGCTACCTACGACAACAGCGAAAAAAACCTCAGCAATCCCGACCCGACCGCCACCGTACGATGGGGCGACCAAACCTGGGAAGAAATGATGATCGGCTACTACCACTACGCGGTTCCTCGTTCGAACGATTGAACCCGCAGCGAGTCGATTGTGTTAGATCGACAACTCGACAAGATGATCGCTGTCGCCTGAAACATCGTCACCACTGACATCCACGTCGAGGATGTCAGCGATGGATCGCAACTCGTGGTGGATCGGTTGCGAGTGACTCTCGGTCTTCACGAAGCCGGCCTGATCGACCAATGTTTCCGCGGCCGGGTGCATCCCCTCAGGAAACAGATCGTCTCTGTCGTTTCCTTCGAACCGATACGTTGCCAGATACTGATCGATCGCTTCGGTAGTTCTCTGCGTGGCCTCCGCCTGCCCCACCGAGTTTGCAACCACACTCGACACGCCCACGACAGGAGCAGTCGACAGTGACGACGATGTGTAGCCTGCCGCCGCATACGCCACCGTGATGGCCGCGTTGGCGATTCCGATCGAATCCGACCCGGACGCTTGTTCGCGAGTCCCCGACGCTATCAAATTGCGGAGCTGGACACCAGTGAGCTGCGTGTTAGCCGACAAGGCCAACGCGGCCAAACCGGCGACATGAGGGCTCGCCATGCTAGTCCCCGAAAGAGTCGCGTAGCGTCCGCCGAGGTAGGTGCTAAAAACGCCAACCCCGGGAGCGTCAACTTGGACCGCTCCGCTATCGCCCACACGGTTACTGAAATGAGCCAACGCGGAGTTCGACGACGAGGCTCCCACGGAAATGACACTCGAATTCGACGAACTGAACCGTGCCGGATATCCCGGTAACGACGCAGCCTCGTTTCCTGCGGCGGCGACCACGAGCGTCCCGAGAGAACTCGCGAATTCAATGGCCGCATCGATCGAACGGCTGTAACCGCCTCCCAGGCTAAGATTGATAATGTCTGCCCCCATTTGTGCGGCATAACGAATACCGGCCGCCACATCATTCGAACTGCCCGATCCGTCTGCCCCCAAAACACGGACCGGCATGATCGTCGCGTCGGGTGCGATTCCAGTCGCGCCGTACCCATTCGCCGCGGCCGCGATCGTACCGGCGACATGGGTTCCATGCCCTCGAAGGTCATCCGGGTCGTTGTCCCCATCGGCAAAGTCGTAACCGTGAAGGTCATCCACGAATCCGTTCTGATCGTCGTCCAAACCATTGCCCGGGATTTCACCGGGATTGACGAACAGGTTTTGCACGAGGTCGGGGTGATCGAGATCCACTCCGGTATCAATGACCGCGACGACAACCTGTTGCCCCGTATACCCGGCCGCCCAAGATTCGGGTGCCCCGACAGCGTTGACGTTCCAATCGCGCCCCGAACCGTAGTAAGCCACGTCAGGAAGCGGTGAAACAACAGGAAGACTATCGCCGTTGTCCTCATCGCCGTTCTCGGGAGATGGCCCGATCCGGTCCAACTCCGGTTGCAGATCCGCAGAAACCGTGAGGGTGTAATGGGTCGTCAACAACGACGTCGACGTCACCGCGATCCAGTAATCACCCGCCGCCAAATTCACCGCGACGGTATCATCCGTCAAACCTGTTTCGATCGAGTAATCGATCAGGCTGCCACTCGCGTCGGTGAGGTAAACATTGGCATTCCGAGTCAGATCAGAAAGTTCGACCTCGACGTCGCCAGGTCGATCGAGCGAGAAACGTATTACGTCACTTTGGTCGTGCCAACCGAGACGCCCACGAAATGACCGTGTGCCATCCATTGCCCCGATGTCGGCCGCGGTATCGAGAGTCGACCCGGCATCGGACGTCGAAGCAAAATTCACATTTGTGGAGAAATCCCCGGCGGTCGATGTGGACACCTCCACGACGTCAACGGCCGGATCGGGCCAGACCGCGTCGGCGGCGAGCAATCGTCGCGGCTCAAGAGATTCCATACCGAATGTTCTGCTTCTCTGTCGCCGACGAGAGTTGCGATGCATCGCACGTCATCCTTTCCGTGTACGTAAGCCGAGTCGACGTTGGCCGAGTCCCTGTGGAAGTCCTCGTCCGATCGTTTTTCTCGATTGGGTCTGCCTCCATGAACCCGCAGAGGCTTCAAATTTCTCCTGCGGCGATTTTAGCCTTGGCGTTCCATGAGGGAAGCCAAACGTTCGTTATCGGATTTGCTCGCAATTAATTGCTAGCTTTCCACACCCCCGCCATCGCACCGGAATGGTGGGCACCAATTCGGGGCATTCATCCAATACCGATTCGGTCGCAGAGTGATGTGGCGAAAACAGATGCTCCGCCGAGCGATCGAGCAAAGCTCTTGCCGCATCCATTAGGGAGCAACTGCACGAAAACGCCCTGGGGGTCCAATGGAGACGCAACAAGGTTCCGGTGGCAAGCCCTACCGGCAAAACGGTGCGGGGCTGTTTTATCGTTGTCAGGTCGACGATACTGCCACTGTTGTTCTTTCGTTCTTGTTTTGCTTTCAATCATCGTGCGGTCGATTTAGCGTTTATGTGTGGTATCACGGGTTCGGTTTGGTTGCGAGACGATCAGCGGGTTGATGATTCGCTGATCGGTAAAATGACGGAGATTATCTCGCACCGCGGGCCTGACGACTCTCAAATCTGGACCGCCCCCGATCATCGAGACGCGAGCGGAAATCCGATGGGCGTTGCCTTGGGATTTCGGCGTCTGTCCATCATTGACGTTGAAGGTGCCCGGCAACCGCTGAGCAACGAAGACGGCCGAGTGAAGTTGATCTTCAATGGCGAGATCTACAACTATCTCGACCTTCGCCGGCGACTCGAAGGAGCCGGACACCGGTTCGCAACACAGGGTGACGGCGAATCGATTTTGCACCTTTATGAGGACATCGGGACCGACTGTTTCTCTCACCTGAACGGAATGTTTGGGCTCGCGATTTGGGATGCTCGTCAGAATCGTTTGGTTTTAGGACGAGATCGCATCGGGCAAAAACCGCTCTACTATTCCTTCAAGAACGGCCGATTGGTTTTCGGCAGCGAATTGAAATCCTTGTCGCTCGTGCCGGGAGTCTGCGAAGAAATCGATCCGGCTGCCATCGATGACTTTTTAACCTACCAATACATCCCGCACCCGGGCACCATTTGGAAAGGCGTTCACAAGTTATCTCCCGGGCATTTTGCGGTACTGGATCAAGATGGTTTTCGTGTCCAACGCTACTGGGACTACGACCCTTCCATCGAACACAACATCAGCCATCAGGATGCCGTCGATCAACTACGCGCTCTACTGACCGATTCGGTGCGTTTGCGGATGCGGAGTGATGTACCGCTGGGTTCGTTCCTGTCGGGCGGCATCGACTCGTCATTGATCACTGCGATGGCAGGGGACCACACCGACAAACCGCTCAAGACGTTCAGCATCGGATTCCCGATTGCGGACTTCGACGAAACAACCTATGCCGCACAGGTTGCCAAACATCTAAAAACGGATCACACACGCTTTGAGGTGACTCCCGATGCGATCGGTATCCTCGAAAAACTGGTCTGGCACTATGACGAACCGTTCGGTGACTCCTCGGCGGTTCCGACGTGGTATCTATCCGAACTGACACGGCAAAGCGTCACGGTGGCATTGTCGGGTGACGGCGGCGACGAGTTGTTTGCCGGCTACGAACGTTACCGTGCGTTGTGGCTCAGCCAGAAAATACAACGTCTGTTCCCTATTCATTCGCTACCGGGAATCGGGCTCATTCAAAGACTGCCTGATTCCAACCGCAGACGAAGCATCGTCCGCCGTGGGAAACGTTTTTTGGAAGCGATCGGCCAACCGGCAGTAAGACGTTATTTGAATTGGCTACAGATTTTTCCTGAGTCGTTGCGGGCGTCGATGTACACCGACGATTTTGTCGCCGAACTGCCCGGCGAAGATCCTCTCGCTTTCCTCGAATCCGCTTGGGATCGGAGCGAAGGGCGAGACCTGGTAACTCGAGCCTCCACGTCGGACGTATTAACGTATCTGCCGTGTGATTTGATGACCAAAGTCGACATCGCTTCGATGGCACATGGTCTGGAAGTCCGACAACCGATGCTCGATTATCGCGTCGTGGAGTTTGCTGCTACGCTTCCGGTGCGTCACAAAATTCGTGGTCGGCGAGGCAAATTGTTGCTTCAGGATGCGTTTGGGGATCGGATCCCGCCGGGAATCTTCACACGTCCCAAAATGGGCTTTGGCATCCCGATTGGAAGCTGGTTTCGCAACGAGTTCCGACCGCTCGTCCATGACACGATGATGGCGAATGATGCGTCCATTCATCGCTTCTTCCGACCCGAAGCGATCGAGGAATTGGTCACCGCACACGAGAGTGGCGAGCAAAACCACGGCTACCGGCTTTGGAATCTTTTGATTCTCGAAACTTGGATGCGTGGTGCGGGGTTATAACAGCCAACCCCGTATAACATCGATGACAACCCAGCATCGAGAACCTGTCGCCCGATGGAAAGATACGCGCCAAGCCACTAGCATGTGGTAGCGACAGCTCACGCTCGACCGCTTCTCCTTTTCATACTGCCTCGCTTTTAGAAGTTTTTCATGGCCCAGCGCAGCGCATTCGACACCTGCCAATTGCTCCGTGACAACATTGCGAAAGTTGTCCTGGGAAAAGACGAGTTAATCGACATGCTGATTCTCGCCGCGATGGCGGGTGAGCACGTCTTGCTCGAAGACGTCCCCGGGGTTGGTAAGACGTTGGCGGCAAAAGCACTAGCCCACAGTTTGGATGCGAAGTTTTCACGACTTCAGTTCACCCCCGACCTGCTTCCCAGTGATATTACCGGGAGCATGATTTATCGCGCAGCAACGGGTGAATTTGAGTTCTCGAAAGGGCCCATCTTTGCCAACGTCGTGTTAGCCGACGAAATCAACCGCGCCCCACCTCGCACACAATCCGCATTGCTCGAAGCGATGAGCGAAGGCCAGGTCACCGTTGACGGCGTCACTCATGACCTTCCCAAACCGTTTATGGTGATCGCGACGCAAAACCCCTTCGAGTACGAAGGAACCTACGCGTTGCCTGAGAGCCAATTGGACCGGTTCCTGCTACGCACCTCGATCGGTTACCCGGTTCGTGAAATCGAACGTTCGGTTCTTTCGACCCACCAAGCCGGCGAGCCGGTTAACGACCTTCAGAGCGTCATCACCCCCGCGGACATCCTCTCGGTTCAGAGCGAGGTCGGTCGGGTGCGTTTCGACGAATCGTTGACTGACTACCTGTTGGATATCGTCAACGCGACGCGCAGCCACGAAGCGTTTCAGGTTGGCGTGAGTACCCGGGGTGCGTTGAGTTTCTACCGAGGCTGCCAATCGCTCGCGCTGCTCAGAGGCAGGGACTATGTCGTCCCCGATGACCTGAAAATGCTGGCCGTTCCCGCGTTGGCGCACCGCGTCCTGCCGGAAGGGATCTTCCAGGGCGGAAGTCGCACCGTCGTGGAACAACAGTTGGCCGATTTGATCGAGCCGATCCCTGTGCCGGTATAATAGTAGGGCATCCACTCACACGATTTCGGCCGCATTGACTTCCACCGACAGCGATCTCGCCTGCGGACGAGCCGGACAAAGTAAGTTCATCTATGGAAAGACGTAGCACCCGCCACCGACTCACGCGACTGGGCGTCCAGGTGATGTTGATCGGGCTCTTTGGCATCCTGGGTGGTTCGCTCAATGGCCTGAATCTTCTCATCGTCGTCGCCGCCATCACGCTCGGTAGTGTGATCGTGCAGTGGCGGATCAGTCGCGCGATGATCACGTCGCTGCGGATCGACCGCCGGATGCCCGCCGAGGCGTTCGCGGGCAAACCGATGCGGATCCGCTACCAGATCAACAACCAACACCGCTTCATGCCGCTATGGCTGATCAGCCTGGTCGACACGATGGAGAAAATGCTAGTCAGCAACACCGAATTTGCTGCGGTGAGCAAACGGCCCACCCAAGTCCCCTTGGGCAGCGTCGAGGCCCTGACCGGCGTCGGCCTATTGATGCCAGGCCAGACAACCAGCGCCTACTTTGATTTGATCGCACACCACCGCGGCAGATATCGTTTCGGCCGATGGAAGGCATCCACGGTGGCGCCCCTGGCTTTGTCGACCGCCTTCCGAGAATCGATCCGCGAAGAAGACTTCGTGGATGTGTACCCCCGTCTCTTTCGCCTCAAACGGTCCTGGCAACGACTGCTACCGAGCCGGATGGGCAACGTCTCGGCAACCGTTCATCGGCAAGGCCCTTCCAATGATGTTTTCTTCGGCCTGCGTGAGTACCGGCACGGCGACAGCCCACGGCACATCCACTGGCGGACGACCGCGAGACTCGGCGAGCCGGCCGTCAGACAGTTCGAACAACAAAAGCGTTTTGACCTTTGCTTGCTAATTGACGCGTGGTCGCCTAACGCCCCCGCCCCGGGCGATGGCCGGGCCACTTCGAGCGGATCCACCCTCGGCAGCCGCATCAAAGCCCTCGGCCCCAAAACCGCGTCCTCCAAGAAACAAGCTGAATCTCAAGCCGCCGCCGAATTCGCCGTCGATGAAGATGTCGAACGTGCCATCAGTTTGGCAGCAACCCTGTCAGTCGAGTTAACGCACGGCAGTGAGAACCGTTTGGTCCTCGTCGTCGCCGGTCAAGAAACCGGCGTCATCGCCACCGGTGCCTCGTTGGTTGGGCGCAAACGCATGTTGCAGGCGCTCGCACGGATGAACCCGTCCTCACACGTCCCGATCGCTGACGCGCTCTTGCAGGCATCCTCCGCCGCAACACGGCTGCCCGATTTGCTGGTCGTCAGCCCACGCTCGCAAAATCGCGCGGTCGCGTCCGATGCGGCCACCGCCAATGCCCTGCGACGCTGGCGAACACGCAGCCAGGTCACCTGGGTCGACGTCTCGGGTAAAGACGCGGGGCAATGGATCGACTCGGAAAATATCTAGCACAGGCCAGAGGCTTTTGAAATGAGCGTCCCCGCGACACCAGCCGTCCAAGTGGCCGATGAAAAAGCCACCCCTCCCCATGACGTCGGTGTTTGGCAGCAACCCGACACGCCGCTTCGATTGCGGACAAAATTCGCCTACGCCATCGTGACCGCCCTGGGAGGAATGCTACTCGGGACAGCATCAGACACGCAGTCGCTCTCTGTTATCGTCGTGACGTTCGCGATCATCGGGTTCATCTGCGTCGACTGGCAAAAACTGTTCGCCCTTCCGTCCTTGGTGGCATACGCGGCGATGGCGTTAACGGCATTCGTTTGCGTGGCCGAGTTCGTCCAGGACGCAGACCAACTGGGACGCAAAATGGTCGCCGTCGCGCAGCTTCTCGCCGTCGCGCAGGCGATCCTAATGCTACAGGAAAAAACACACCGTCTCTTCGAACAACTTCTGGTCTTTGCGCTCCTGAACTGTGTCGTCGCCGCCGTCTTCAACGACGCATTCAATTATGCGATTTGGTTCATTCCGCTCGTCATCGCCGCCGGGTTCGCCTTGGCATTTCTCGCCGCCGACGAAACCAGCACTCGCGCCGAGGAAGCCAGCAAGACTGCGAACTCGCCACCACCACCGGGCGGCCCCATGACGCGGCTGTATGCGTTGAACAACCGAGCGGCCAAACGCGCCTTCACCAAAGTCTCGCTGGGCCTTCCGTGGACGAGCATTTTTATCCTGTTGCCTGCGGTCACGGTAATGGCGGCGACCATCTTCTTCGCCTTGCCACGCCGAATCGAGGCACAGCGAGGCGCGTCGACCGAAGCACTCGTTGGCTTCAGCGGCACAGTCCGACTCGGCCAGATCGGCCGCATGCAAACGAGCACCGAACGCGCACTCCGCGTCAAGTTGACCGACCCGGATAAGAAACAACCTTACTCGGTTCTCGGTGGGATCTACCTCCGCGGACGGACACTCGAAAAGTACATCGCCGATCGCGAAATCTCCGAAGGAGGTGGCACCTGGCAAACAGTCCCCGTCGGACTCCGTGGGCCTGTCCAGGCGCTGCCGGTTCGCTACGTTCCCAAACGAACCAGCGACCAGATGTTCTTCGACCGCGTCCATGCGGAAGTCCACTGCGAATCAATGCGCACCGCCGAACTGTTTGCCATCGCGCCCTATCACCGGATCATTGGCAGCGAATCGGTACGCAACCTTCCGTTTCAGTGGGTCATCACGCGAAAAGACAAACAGGGCAACTCAGACGGCTCGTCGTCATTCCCTCGAATGGAATACTTCTTTGGCACCCAGGCGTTCCGCGATGGCGTTCAGTCCGAATGGACCCACGACCTCTCGCTCGCCCCTGTTGAAATGGTGGACGCCGATGGACGCCAAAGCATCTCGCAGGACGACGACCTCTCCTTAGAAACCGACCAGTTTCTCGTGGCCGAGCAACTCGAATATCTCGACGAACTGCTTGATTACTCCGAGCAGTTGATGCCCTCGGCGCGCCGAGTCGCCGAAGAAGTGCTCGCCAAGATTCCCGCCCGGAAACGCACGCCGGTCGAAATCGCTAGAACACTGGAACGTCACCTGTCACTGAGCAATCAGTATCAGTACACGCTGAACCTCGATTCGCCAACGATCATCGGAATGGACCCGATCGAACAGTTTCTCAGCATCGATCGCCGCGGACACTGCCAATACTTCGCATCCGCGCTCGCAATGATGCTCCGCAGCCAAGGGATCCCGACGCGACTGGTGGTCGGTTACCACTGCGACGAATTCAGCGATCTGGGCCAGTATTTCAACGTCCGGCAAAGCCACGCACACGCTTGGGTGGAGGCCCTTATTGATGCCAAGGACATGCCTCTGGGGAAGAACGTCTACGGGCAGCCGAAGTCGCGGCGCTATTGGCTCCGACTCGACCCGACACCGGGCGGCGGCGGACCGATCGACGAAGAGGGAGGCGCGGGGACACGGCAGATCGCCGACTTGGCACAAAACCTCTGGACCGACTACGTGATCGAGATGGACCCGAAGAAGCAGGAGTCCACGCTGCTATCGACTCCCGGGTTTGCTCCGATGACACAATCCTACCGGACCTGGATCGAACGGACCAAAACGCTCGCCCTCAAAATCAACTCGGGAGAGGTTCGTGGCATCGGCGGCGGCAAACTGTTTTCCACCAACGGTGCCATCATCGCCGTGTTCATTGCTTTCGCAGCAGTCGTTTTTCTGAAGATACAATTTCCCAACATGTATGGCCGCCGACGACGCACCGCCGTATCGCAAAAATCACCTCGCCCCTCGCTGCCATTCTATGCCGAAGCACTCGAACTGATCGAGGAAGCCGGGTATGCTCGGTCGCCGGGACAAACCCCTGCGGAATTGACCGCCAGCCTGCCTGACGAAAACCTTCGAAACCCGCTCGCGGTGCTGACGCAATCCTTCTACCGGATGCGGTTCGGTGCGACCGACACGACTGGTGCCGCGTCGGCCGAGAGCACTCCCGACCGGGCGTCGAAGAAGAAAATCGACCAAGCACTCGAGATGATTCGGGGCACGCTCAAACAGCACGATAAAAAGTAAGCAACCCAAACAGAAAACACACGCATGATCGTGACTATCGATGGCCCCGCCGGGGCAGGGAAAAGCAGTATCGCACGCGACGTAGCCATCGACCTCGGGTTTGCCTTCCTTGATACCGGAGCGATGTATCGCGCCATCACCTTCGGCGCGATGCAGGCTGGAATCGACCTCGCCGACGTGGACGCGTTAGTCTCCTACGCTGCAAACGCCGAACTCTCTTGGGATGAAGATAGGATCGACCTAGACGGGAACAACGTGTCGGAGCAAATCCGGACGCCCGCGGTTACCTCCAACATCCGACACGTCGCCGACCCGCCCGAAATTCGCGAATGCCTTACCATGCAACAACGACGGATCGCCCATGGACGCGATATCGTTACCGAAGGACGAGACCAAGGAACGGAGGTCTTTCCAGACGCGCAGTGCAAAATTTTTCTAACCGCCTCCCCCGAAGAACGCGCACGACGACGCCTGCGACAACTGCAGGAGTCAGGCAGAGAGACAACCTTTGAGGATGTCCTAACCGCGCAAAACCAACGCGACCTTGAAGACCGATTGCGGGAAGTCGGCCGACTAAGAGCCGCACCCGATGCGATTGTGATCCAAACAGACGGCATGCTCGCCGACGCGGTAAAAAATGCAGTGCTCGACGCAGTCCGCAACTGCATGGTCAAAAGCAATTAACTCGCGTCAGCTCCAATGGAAGGCAGCGAAACTCATAAACGGTTTGTTGATTTAAAGAGGGTCGCCGATCACTCCGTGATCGCAGCTTGGCTTATGAACCGATCACGGAGTGATCGGCGACTATCGTCAGCATTAAAAAAATTAAATCGACAAACCGTTAAGAGTTTCGGCAGCTCATGAAACCACCGAAAGTCTTGGCGACGTTCACTACGGCCGTCACCCCTTTTTTGAGGCTGCATCAACCTACTGGCGATGCCGCCATCTAGTTGCCGAACTGGAAGCCTTCGGCATCTTCTTTCGGTGCTGGTTGGTAACCGTAAGGCTCCATGCTGCTGCCGGCGCGGCCTTGGCTCAAACTGCGGATCGCACTGCTGTAACCGAACATCTCTTTCAAAGGAGCGTGTGCGGTGATCACCGTCATCATGCCCCTGGTTTCCGTCGACGCGATGATGGCGCGTCGTTGCTGAAGATCACCGACGATCTCGCCCATGTAATCTTCCGGAGTGGTGACCTCGACTCGCATGATTGGCTCGAGCAACACCGGTCCGGCCTTCTCGAGTCCCGTTTCGAACGCGTCTCCGGCAGCAATTCGGAACGCCACTTCGTCGCTACCTTCATCCTGCATTTCCGCGTCGTAGACCTCAAACCGAACGCCCGACAGTGGGAAACCGGCAATCATCCCACCGCCACCTGCCCGCTCTCGCATCTCCTCGATCGCAGCGGTGCGGACCGCGTTGGGCAGTGGGCAGTCAGGCGGCAAACGATCGAAGACAACCACCGGGGCAGACGGGTCTTCCGTCGCCATTACGCGGGTCTTCAACCGAGCGAACATCTGCGTCGCGCCGACAACACGGTTGCACTGACCGACCACGTCCGCAGTACCACCAATCGTTTCGCGATAGTTCACTCGCGGCTTGTAGAACTTCACGTTCAGGTTGAAATCACGCGTGAGCCGATGCTGGATCACCTCGAGGTGCAACTCCCCCATTCCGCTAATGATCGTTTGACCGATCTCTTCGTTTTCGACGGCGCGGAACGTCGGGTCCTGCCGACGGAGCATGTCGAGCGTCTCCTCGAGCTTCTTCCGATCCGCCGTGCTCTCCGGTTCAATCGCCATCGACAAAACGGTTTCGGCAAACTTGATGCTGGGCAGTTCGATCGGTGATTTCGAATCGCAAACCGTATCACCGGTAATGGCAAAACGTGGACCGATCACGCAGCAGATATCGCCCGCACCGACCGAATCGCTTTGCCCGTCACGGTCTTTCTTCGTCGCATGGATCTGCCAAATTTGAGCCACATTCTCTTTCTTGTCCCTATTCGGACAGAAAACACGCGAGTTCTGCTGCAACGTTCCGCTGTAGACGCGAATCCAATAGTTGTCCCCGGTTTTCGCGGGAAGGATCTTGAAAACCAAACCACAGAACGGTTCCTTGGAGTCCGGTTTCCGCGATTGCGGCTTATCTTCTTTCCCTGGAGTATTTCCCGTGACCGGCGGCCGATCGAGCGGGCTCGGCAGATAATTGCCGACGCCCGTCATCAGCGGCTGAACGCCGATTCCGTGCAACGCCGATCCGCAGAAAACCGGTTGGATCGTCCGCTCGAGGCACCCCTTTCGCAGTGCCGCTATGATCATCTCGCGAGGAACCTCTTTCTCCTCGAGAGCGAGAGCCATCGCCTCTTCATCCAACTCATACACCACCTCGAGCATCTGCTCTCGCCAAAAAGTGGCGTCGTCCATCAATTCTTCGGGAAGTGCCGTCTCGGTAACTTCCTTCCCCTCGGTTTCCGGATCGAACTGAAGCAACTTCATGTCGACCAGATCGATGACACCTCGGAACGGGTCACTGACGTGGGTCGGGCCTTGACCAACCGGAATTTCGACGGCAACCGGGCGTCCGCCCAGACGCGGGGCGATGTCGTTGAACACGTCGTCGAAGCTCGCACCCTCGCGGTCCATCTTGTTAATGAAAACGATCCGCGGGACTTCGTAGCGATCCGCCTGACGCCACACCGTCTCGCTCTGAGCCTCCACACCCTCGCGAGCTGAGAACACCACCACGGCGCCATCGAGCACACGCAAACAACGTTCGACCTCGGCGGTGAAGTCAACGTGGCCCGGGGTATCGAGAAGGTTGATGTTGTAGTCGCCCCAACTGTACTTCACACAGGCACTGAAAATCGTAATGCCCCGATCCTGCTCCTCCGGATCGTCGTCCGTATCCGTCGTTCCGTGATCCACCCGACCGACCCGGTGCTTCTCTCCGCTGAGGTACAACATCCGTTCGGTGACGGTCGTTTTACCGGCGTCGATGTGGGCGATGATGCCAATGTTGCGAAGCTTGGATATGTCGGAGGCCATGAGCGGGAAATCAGAAAGCAGGATGTCGAGCGGCAGGATGCGTCGATGACGGGGGCGCAAAAAAAATCGCGATTCGGAAGCGACCGAATCGCGAGCAATTGTGATGATTTTTTGCGTCGCCGGATAGCCGAGTCGGATCCGGCGGAGCGAGATCAGGGGACATTGCCGTTGAGGGCAAGCCCGCGAACTACCATGCGAAGTGAGCGAATGCCTTGTTAGCGTCCGCCATGCGGTGCGTGTTCTCACGACGGGTGTAGGCAGCACCTTCCTTCTTGAAACCGGCGAGCAATTCGTCGGCCAACTTCAGGTGCATCGGACGGCCCTTCTTCTCGCGAACGGCACCGAGAACCCAGCGAATCGCAAGGCTCTGCTGGCGAGCCTTGTTCACCTGCATTGGAACCTGGTAACTCGCACCGCCGACTCGCTTGCTACGCACTTCGATGTAAGGCTTGATGTTTTCCAAAGCCGTTTCGAACACCTCGAAAGGAGTTTCCTCACCTTCGTGTCGCTTGCCAATTTCTTCAAGTGCATCGTAGAAAACTCGCTGAGCGGTGGTCTTCTTGCCATCGAGCATGAGGCAGTTGATGAACTTGCTGGCGAGCAGTGACTGGTGCCGCGGATCGCCTTTGAGCTGTGAGCGACTGGAAGTGATTCGTCCCATGAAAGTACGTCGGTAAAGTTAGAAGGTTTGTGTGTGGTTGTGTGAGAAAGGAAACGCCTCCGCCGAGGCATCTAAAACTATTTCTTGGCACCGTAGCGGCTACGCGACTGCTTACGTCCGTCAACGCCCAACGCGTCGCGAGACCCACGGACCACCTGGTAACGAACACCCGGCAAATCGCGAACACGTCCACCACGGACGAGAACGATCGAGTGTTCCTGCAGGTTGTGACCTTCCCCTGGGATGTAAACCGTGACTTCTTTGCCGTTGCTCAACCGAACACGAGTGATCTTCCGCAGAGCGGAGTTTGGTTTTTTCGGGGTCATCGTCCGGACTTGGAGGCAAACACCCTGTTTCTGAGGGCACTTTTCGAGCACAGGCGACTTGCTCTGGCTCTTTTTCAGCTTCCGATTCTTACGGACGAGTTGGTTGATTGTGGGCATAAATGGAAATCTAAACGTAAAAACCGCCCGGCGAAACTTGATTACCGGAACGATTGACAACGAAAGGGTGAGTCAATGCAAGCCGCGAAGTATCGCGTGTGGGGCAGATTTGTCAAGGCCGAACACGGGAGTCTGTTTTTCCACCCTCGTGAAACGCGATTAGCCCTCGTGAAACAGGGCCCTCTGCCGTTACACTTAGCACGCAACTATCGCCGAGATGCTGTTTGATTTGCCGTCAACGAGGCACGCAGACCGCGAGTGGACGATTGATTTGCCGAAGTGCGAATGACTTGGCAAAGTGCGAATCGAATAAAACTCATGAATCAAAGCCACCCCCGAAAGGTCTGGCGCACTCGAAAAACCTGGCCTAACGAACCCTGATGCAAAAACAGGCGAAGCGGGCCTGTGTCAGCACGCTGGAATCAAGCGTCGCGGGGGATCGGCGTCGAACCGGTTTCCCACGTGACAGACCGAACAAGAATTCCCGTACGCCGGCCCGCATCGCAACCGTTCGCACTGGGCCGTTCCGACTGGGGGTCGTTTCGGCACAGGATCGTTTCGGCAATGGCGTTTGCACCCGACAAAGCAAAATCGGCGAGGCCGACGCATTGAAGCCGACATACTTAGGCGGCCGAACCCGTGACCGCCTTCCCCGCTCGCTACCTTGCCTATTCCCGCCTCATGTGCCACCGATTGCCGATTTTGCTTGAGCCAACTCAACCCAGCCGATCTTAGGTGTCCGTGCCCCATCAACCGTAACCACCCGACCCGCAAAACTAACCGCCCCACGCCTCCTCTCCTTCAGAAAGAAATAGCCTCCAATGAAACAACGCAAAGGGAGCCAGTTCGCAGGATTAGCCGTCGCCATCGTCACCCCGTTTCGTGACGGATCACTCGATGTCGCTCGACTCCGCGAACAGATCGAATTCCAAATCGACGCCGGTACCAACTGCATCGTCCCCGCCGGCACCACCGGGGAATCCCCCACGCTTTCGCACGACGAGCACGAACGGGTCATCGCCGAGACGATCTCCTGCGTGGCCGGTCGCGTGAAAGTCATGGCCGGCACGGGCAGCAACAGCACCGCCGAAGCCCTGCGTTTGACGCGTCGTGCCGCCGCCGAAGGCGCCGACGCCACGTTGCAGGTCGCGCCTTACTACAACAAACCGACCCAAGAAGGCATGTACCAGCACTTCAAAGCGGTCGCTGAAGATGTCGATATCCCCGTCTGCGTCTACAATATCCCTGGCCGAACAGGGAAAAACATCGAGGTCGAGACGATCCAACGACTCGCCGAGTTACCGGGGATCACGATGGTGAAAGAAGCAACCGGTTCGCTCGACCAGTGCTCCGCGATTCTCGGCTCGACCGATCTAACCGTCCTTTCGGGCGACGATTCATTGACACTGCCGATGATGAGCGTCGGCGCCGAGGGTGTCATTTCGGTTGCCGGAAACGTCGTCCCTAACGTGATGCTCGAACTCGTCCGAGCCGCAGCTTCCGGCGACTACACGACCGCGGCGGAAGTTCACCACCGCCTCTATTCGTTTTGCAGCATCATGCTCGGCCTATCGACCAACCCGATCCCGGTCAAAGCCGCCATGGAAATGCTCGGCCGGGACACCGGCGAACTGCGACTGCCGATGGTCGCGCTGGATCAGGACGAGCGTAAAATTCTGCAAGCGTCTCTTGACCAGTTTGGAATCGGATCCACGGTCGGCTAAAGCGAATCACCCTGTCGGACGCGAGCCACTCGCGTCCGACGCCGATCATCTCGGCAACTCCATCCTTACCACCCCAGGACGTGAGCAAACACGAGCGGTGCACATATCGAGGCATCACTCTGGATCATGAACTTGGGCGACTCCGGATCGAGCTTGTACCACGTGATTTTTTCGTTCGGCACGGCGCCGCTGTAACCACCGTAACTGGTGACGGCGTCGCTGATCTGGCAGAAATACCCCCACAGCCGGACGTCTTTCTCGAGATCCTGCTTCAACAACGGGACGACACAAATTGGGAAATCTCCCGCGATGCCGCCGCCAATCTGAAACATCCCGATCGGCGCGTCCGTGCTAGTGGCTTCGTACCACTTGATCAATCGTCCCATTTGCTCGGTGCCGGTCGCAAACGCGGTATGGTTCGGGACGGTGCCGTCATGGACACGGGCGGCATAGATATTGCCGAGTGTCGAATCTTCGATTCCTGGCGTATAGATCGGAATCCCCGCATCTTTCGCTGCCGCCACCCAACTGTTCTCACGCGGCACCTGAAAATGCTCCGCAAAGGTGGGATCATCCAACAAGGCAAACATAAACTCTGCTGGCATCCAGGTCTCGTCGCTAGCCGCCTGCTGCACCCACAGCTTCGTCAACCGATGCTCGAGATGCCGCATCACGGTTTCGGGTATACAGGTGTCGGTAACGCGATTGAACCCGGCATCTCGCAGGCGAACCTCATCATCGACCGATAGGGCACGCCAATCCTGGATTGTCTGATACTCGTCATGAGCCACCAAATTGAACAAATCCTCTTCCAAATTTGCCGCCGTGCAGGTGATCGCATGCACTTTGTCCTGACGAATCATTTCAGCGAGCGACAACCCCAACTCTCCGGTACTCATCGCCCCGGCGAGCGTCACCATCATCTTGCCGCCCTGGTTGACGAACTCGCCGTACGACCGAGCCGCATCACGAAGCTCACGAGCGTTAAAATGACGAAAATGTGTTTCGAGAAATTCGGTAACGTTCATCGACGAACTCGATTGTAGGTGGACTTCGGACGGGAAAGCGAACAGCGGCGAATTAGTAGTGTTTTCTTTGATACGCGTCGATACGCCGATAAACAATCGCAGCGATTTTCAGAACATTTTTCTTATCGCACTGTTAGTTCAGTTAACCCGACCTCATTGCTAGAATTACGGCACGGTGCGCCGCCTCATCTTTTCTGACCTCAAAGCTGCGACATGACTTCTCCCCCCAATCGCTGGCGTCCCAACTCGCTAGACGAACACACACGACGCGTCGTCCGAGCGACCGTCGTGGGGGCAATCATGATGCTTGCGATCGCCTACATGTGGGCACCGCGCACGGTCTCCTCGTCCGAATCCATTTGGTTTTCCCCCAGATCGACTATTGGGGCGGCGGAATTCGACTACCAAAGAGCCACACACCAAGGCGGCCGACAAGGCGGCAATCGATCACTGCTGGGCATCCAAGAAGGATGGAGTGTCGGCGGATTCCCGGTCGATTCGTATCACGTTGTCAAGAAAGGCAGAAACACCCGCGTCGCGTTCAACGGCATCGCGATGACAGTCAATCTCCTGGCCAACGCGATCCTGTTTGCAGGAGGCCTCTTCTTCACCTACGTCGAATCTCCCAAGGAAACCATTCTCACAACCCTGCGTCCCCGCGATCAAATGCGCAGCCGCGTGCTGATCGGACTCTCCGCCGCACTCGGCATTCTCGTTCCCATCGCGGTCTATCACTTCCGCACCTGCGAACGGCTAAACCGAGACGCCTATCAGGCACGCGAAGCCGGAGTGATTCGCTCGATAAACCATCCATTCATGAGCCAGATGCCGACTTGGTTCCAATCGGCTTGGACGCACATCCACCGACTCGAAGTCTATGCGGCCGTCCAGAATTCGACGCAGACGCGATCCTGGTCACGAACGCAACAGCTCGGCCCGATCGACTTTTCCGCCTACCCGGCGTTGCAAACAGTCGGGATAGTCGGACCGCTCGAAGACACGGATTTCTCGGAGGTCGCAGAACGCCCGCTACTGCATTCGCTGACTTTCTATCGAGTCAAAAGCGTCGAATCGGTGCAAAAAATAATCCGCGAAGCACCGCTGCTCGACACACTCGAGATTCACATGGCACGCCGCCGGTCGAATCGGGGCCCCGACGCGTGGGACTCGCTCGACGACATCGAGTTCTACGGACGTGGCTGGGATTACGAGATGCCTGACGAGCAAGACCTACACGATCACTCCCCAGGATCCGACGATGACTCCGAAGACACATTCGATGCGGAATTCGTCCAAGGTGAGTTCGACCTCGGTCATCTTCACGATCTCCGAGTCCTCCAACTCGGACACGTCCCCGAGTCTGCGATCGACCTGGCTCAAGTCATCAAGACGTCCCCATACCTACAAGAACTCGATTGGAAGATCGCCGGCGAGATGGAGGACAGTTTCGTCATCTCGGGAATGCCAATCCTCAAAACAATCTCGCTCAGTTCGACACGCGTGCGTACCGAACCGACTCGCATGGTCCTCGAGGATCTCCCCAACCTCTGTTCGGTCTACCTGCCACGCTCGCAAGAGTTCGACCTGACCTTATCCGACCTTCCGCTTCTAACGGGTTTCGAGGCCCGTGCGTTCTTCAGCATGGATGACGACGACGGGATCGACAGCATGCCGTTCGTCCACTCACTGACCATCAAAAATGCCCCCAGCCTACTATCCGTTGACATTGCCACGACCGAGTTACATCGGTGGCAAATCGACAACTGTGTCTCGATGCGTCGGCTCTCGGTGTCAAAGGAACAACCATCTATTTCTTGGGAAGAAATGCGTGGAGGAACCTACGACCCGAGCGATGACAAACCGACGGTCAAATCCCTTGCTCCCTTATGGGACTGGCTTTCACAACGGCAAGGGGTGAACTCGCTGCGGTTGGTCAATCTCAACATCCGGGGCGTTGACTTTTCACGATTCCAAAACCTTCCCTACCTCAAGTCAGTTTGGCTAGACGGCTGCAACGCCTCGATCAAGCAACTCGAAGCCGTTGCGAAGATGCCATCGATGCGTGAACTCCACGCACCCAACATCCAACTCTCCGATAAAGCGATCCAGCGTCTGCTCGCTGCAAACTCGCAATGGGAAACCCTCAAAGTGGACTGGTCAAATTTGCGAAAAATCGAGATTCGCAACCAACCTCTGCTGCGCAGCGCAACGGGTAACCGGGAACTAATCGCCGACTCGATCCAACTCGAAAACTTACCGCGACTACGAGACCACCTTTTCACACGAACAGGTATCCATCAACTCAGCCTGACGAATGTCGGTCAACTCCAAGGACTGTTTATCACTGGACGCATCCCCAGGACGGCCAACATCAGCGGCATTTCGGCATTAGAACACTTCTGCATTGCAACCAGCGACTTTAGACCGGAATACCTGGAAGTACTCAAGAAGTGTGAAGACCTGCAGACGCTCTGCTTGCCCAACTGCGTGGTACCGGAATCTCTTTTCGAGCAGTTCCCGAAATGGGACAAACTCTCGACAGTCGACCTAAAGCTACTTCGAATCAAGAAAGAAAACGGCGAAATTGTCCCTCTCTCAGACGAACACGTCGTGTCGCTGGCAAAAATCAAAAAACTCAGCCGCATCAACCTGGATCGCACGACAATCTCGGGACGATCGATTCAGTTGCTGGCCAAATGCGAGGACCTGCAGGCCATCTCCGTACGTGGATGCCGGCTGCGATCGGGCGATCTCGACCCTCTCGCCGGCAGCCGTGTTCTGACGGAACTCAACGTAACCGCGAGGATGAAAGTCCCTGAACAAATTCAGGACATCGTCGTTCGCGGAGGCCCCAATGACGACCCGGACGACTTGAGCACGTTCGACATGTCGTGGAATTCTATCTTTATCGGTGAGCCGAAGGTGAAAGAACGCCTTCGAAGCCGGCGTGCGGAGGCACTCGGTCCGCCGCCCGGCGGTGGAGGACCGAGGGGGCCGTTTTCCCAGCGG
>JBICHZ010000026.1:0-9509 GCA_043101355.1 Rhodopirellula sp. JB044 | reverse complement strand
AACTGACATCGTGACACACGATCGAGTATCAGTGGTTGCTCGATTGAGAAGTCTTTCACGGTTCGGGCCCCCAAGTCCTTTGGCCCGTACGATTCATTTTCGCATGAAGACGGCCGACGTGCGTATCTCACGAATGATTGGATGCTGCGTCGTCGCGGGGCCGAAAGAGAGGAACGTTTCGCGACCGGTTTGTCGGCCTTCACGTGGCAAACTCACTAGCGGGCAGACTCCTGTTGGCGACGGTCGCTTGCCTATGCTGCGAGTCGACGCGACGTCATCGATCCCCCAATTCCAAGAGTGTCCCATGACAATGAAACTGATGCATCGCCGGTGTCTTTGTTGGTCGGTTGCTGCCCTCGGTCTGCTTAGCACGGTGGGATGCCAAACAACCAGTCACATGCAGCAGGATGCTGCGGTCGGCACCTTTTTAGGGAGCGCGGCTGGAGCTGTGATCGGACACCAATCAGGGCATGCCGGGGAAGGCGCGTTGATCGGTGCGGCCACCGGTGCCGTTGCCGGTGCGATCGTTGGGGACGCCAAAGACGCTCGCGAAGAAAGAGATGCTGCGTTAAGGCAGGTGCCTCATCCGGTGCAGGACGCATCGCTGACGAATTTCGATCTGATTCGTATGTCGCAATCCGGGTTGGGCGACGCCGTCATTATCAACACCGTGCAAACACGGGGGGGCTCGTTTGACTTGAGTCCAAACGGCTTGATTGATTTGAAATCCAATGGAGTTTCCGACGGTGTGATCGTCGCCGTGCAGTCGGCGTCTCAACAGAATCAAGCCGCTGGGTATGCGAGTTCATCGACGACGTACGTGTCACCCTCGAGCAGCGTCTACGTGGTCGCTCCTCAGCCTGCGGTTCGAGTCGTTGCTCCGGTGCGACGGGCTCCCGTGGTGCGAACCCGTCCACGTCGGTCGTCGTTTCACTTCCGATTCTAAAGCGTCTTCATCAACGTGAGACAACCGAAGAACGTTACCTCTTAGGTACGTTTTCGGACGGCGCGGTATTCTCGCGGAGTCAGTCCTGTTGCCCGGCGAAATTGACGGGTGAACGCACTTTGATCGGCGTAGCCTGCTTCCAGACCGATCGAGGCGATCGACATGTCGGTGCCGATTAAAAGATTTTGAGCCGTATCGATACGCGCCTTCATCAACCACTGGCCGGTACTGATTCCAAAAATTTGTCGCATGCGGCGATCGAGTTGGTATCTCGACATCATCGCAATGGATGCGAGTTGCTCGACCGAAGGCGGTTGCGAAAGGTTGTCCTCGGCGTACTTGAGTGCTTCTGCAACGTGGCCGTACTCTTCCGTTTCGTAGTCGGGCAATTTGAGATCTTGAGAGATACCGACAAGTCCGATCACGTTTCCGTTTCGATCTTTCATGGGCAGTTTGGTGGTCATGCACCAACCCACAACTCCCGACGGATAGAGATGCAATTCTAATTGCGAGAGCAACGGTCGTCCGGTCTCAATGACTTGCCGGTCCTGCTCCACATAACGTTGTCCCAACGGTGCATCGTGCAATTGATCTGCCGTTCGCCCTAGCACATCTTGTTTCCCACGGACACCGCTGCGTTGAACGAGTGTCTCGTTGACGACCAAATATTCACCGCGAGTGTTCTTGATAAAAAACACACTGTCGGTGAGGTGGTCGAAGAGCTCTTCGCCCGTGAAGGGGCTCGGAAGCCGTTGGAAAATTTCCTCGATCATGTTTGCCACCGGTTCGTGGGATGTGCGCGTTTTCTAAAATGTTAGCTGCCTCGCTCACGCCGTCAAATCGAATGATGAATGAATCGCGGACGCAAAGAGTGTCTCTCGCATGGATGCACGAAACCGATCCCGCATCATCACTTCTATCACGATGTCGTTTCAACGATAGCATCCTTCCCCCAACGTAGAACCGGTTTCGATAGTTCGAAAGCCAATATTTTTCCGGCGCAAAAGGAGCATACAGGCACCAGTCCAGTTAATGCTCGGTTGGACTGTTTGTGCCCGGTGCATTGCTGGCCGAGCGACACATCATGGCGGGTCGATGGGACCGGGTGGATCACATGAGATTGACCCACCGCCGGTGGCGTACGATTCGAAAACGAATTCAATTGTGCGCATTTTTTTGTTTCGTCTGTCAACGCGGACAAGAACCGGTTCGCTCTGTCACTTACTCTTTCACTGTCGAGAGTTCGGACGATGGTTTGCCCGGATTCGCTCAGATTTCTTGACTGTCCACGGCCAACTGATTCGACAGTCGCTTCCAATCCTGGAGTTGTGTGTGTCCGAAAGTGCAACAATTTTCCGCGGGTGTATTCCCGCTCTGATGACTCCTTGCGACGCGAGCGGCAAACCTGATTTTGACGCGTTGGTTCGCAAAGGCAGCGAGCTGATCGACCACGGAATGCGAGCGGTCGTTTACTGTGGCTCGATGGGTGATTGGCCTCTGCTGTCCGATGAACAACGACAAGAAGGGGTTCGTTTGCTGTGCGAAGCGAATGTCCCGGTTGTTGTCGGGACGGGGGCGCAGAACCCTCGTTTGGCGGCGCAGCACGCCGCTCATGCACAGGAGGTCGGTGCGGCCGGACTGATGGTGATCCCACGTGTGCTCTCGCGAGGCATCTCTCCGACAGCACAGCGAGCGCACTTCGCGGATATCCTGAAGGCGGGAGAAAGCCTTCCTTCGGTGATCTACAACAGCCCGTACTATGGCTTTGAAACCAAAGCCGATTTGTTCTTTGATTTGCGAGCGGACCATGCCAACCTCATCGGTTTCAAAGAGTTCGGCGGAGCCGCTTCGCTGAGTTATGCGTCCGAGTTCATTACCAGCGGTGATCCTGACTTGACTCTGATGGTCGGCGTCGACACGCAAGTCTTCCATGGGTTTGTTCGTTGCGGCGCTGCAGGAGCGATCACAGGAGTGGGGAATGCGTTGCCGACCGAGATTCTGCGGTTAGTGGAACTATGCCAAATGGCGGCCACCGGTGACGTCGAAGCGCGACGGTTGGCAGAAGAACTCGACAATGCTCTCGCGGTGCTGGCGAAGTTCGATGACGGTCCTGATTTGGTGCTGCACTACAAGCACCTCATGGTCTTGGAAGGCAACCCAGAATACTCCCACCAACTCCACAGCTCAGACGCGTTGAGCCCCTCGCAGCGGGCATTCCTCGAAAATCAGTGGAAGCTCTTCCGGGCATGGTGGGAACAATGGCCGGGGAAAGCATCTTGAATGAAATCCGCTTTGTCGACACGCATACCGAAGGTGAACCCACACGGATCATTGTTGATGGCGGTCCAGACCTCGGTGGCGGTACGATCCGCCAACGAGTCACCGCTCTGAAGCAACACGCGGATCACTTTCGCCAGTGCGTGATTCACGAACCGCGAGGCTGGGACGCGGTTGTCGGTGCCTTACTTTGCAAACCGACAAATGCGGATTGTGCTTCCGGCGCGATCTTTTTCAACAACGCCGGATACCTGGGCATGTGTGGGCACGGCGCGATCGGCGTCGCCGTGGCCTTGCATCATCTTGGGATCGTCGGTCTCGGAAAACATCGATTAGAAACATCGGTAGGGATTGTCGAGTTTGATTTGCGAAAGCCGAACGAAGTCGCGATCGGTAACGTGCCTAGCTATCGCCTGGAAAAGGATGTTCAGGTCGAGGTGGACGGTTTCGGAACCGTTGTCGGTGACGTCGCATGGGGTGGCAATTGGTTTTTCCTTGTCGGATCGGCACCAGCGGAAATTCGATTGGAAAACTTGGAAATCCTCAACGATGCTTCGGCGAGAATCCGGCACGCTCTGTGGAATCAGGGAATCACGGGCAGCGACGGAGCTGAGATTGATCACGTTGAGTTTTTCGGGCCACCGCAATCGCCCGATGCGAACAGCAGAAACTTCGTTTACTGTCCTGGCGGTCAGTATGATCGGTCTCCCTGCGGAACCGGAACGAGTGCCAAGTTAGCCTGCCTCGCCGCAGACGGAATCCTGAAACCGAAGGAGACATGGATCCAGGAATCGGTCATCGGAAGTCGCTTCCACGCGTCATACACCCCGCTCGAAAATGACCGAGTCTCGCCCGTTATCGTTGGAACGGCGTATGTGTGCAGCGAAGGGAAGCTGATTCGTCAGGAGGGAGACCCGTTTAAAGATGGCATTCGAACACCCGACCCTCTCGCGTCAAAAATGGTGAGTTGATGACAGGTCAATACGACGGGCAATCGGTGGTGATCGTCGGTGCGGGGACGATCGGAATCGCCTGTGCTCACTATCTGTCAAAGATGGGGTTGAAGGTCACGGTCATTGACCGAGGAAAGCTCGCGTCCGCCTGCTCGCATGGCAACTGCGGCTACATCTGCCCGAGCCATGTCCCGCCGCTGACCGAACCGGGCGCGTTCTCAGTCGCGTTTAAATCTCTGTTCAACCCTCAGGCTCCCTTTCGTGTTAAGCCACGCATCAGTCCGGCGATGTGGAATTGGATGTGGCAGTTTGCCAAACGCTGCAACCACCAACAGGTGTTGACGGTCGGAAAGCACTTGCAGGCGATTCTCGATGCGTCGATGGACGAATACCGAGAAATCATGAAGGAACACGCCTTCGATAGCGAGTGGGCGGAAAACGGTCTGCTGTACGTTTTGCGGACGCAGCGTGCGATGGACGCGTTCGCAAAGTCCGACGAGATGCTGACCGAAGAGTTTGGCGTTTCCGCGACTCGAATTGAAGGCGACCAATTGCCTAGCTTCGACCCCGGATTGAAACCGGGGCTGGCCGGTGCCTTTCATTACACCGGAGATGCGTCGGTGCGACCGGACCGTCTCAATCAACAATGGGTTGAGTTGCTACAAGGTTCCGGGGTGCAATTCCTTGAAGACTGCGAACTGTCTTCTGTTGAAAAGGAAGGCGGACGGATCCGAGCACTGGTGACGACCGAAGAGAAATTGGAAGCGGATCATTTTGTGTTTGCGATGGGGGCATGGAGCACTCGGTGGTCGCAGGAATTGCAATGTCGTATTCCCATCGAGCCCGGGAAGGGATATTCACTGACAATGGCGCGAGCCGACTCGCAACCGAAATACCCGATGCTGTTTCCGGAACACAAAGTGGGTGTGTCACCTTTTGAGGACGGATGGCGTCTTGGATCGATGATGGAATTCGCGGGCTACGACGAGACCATCGGCGACTCGAGAATTCAACAACTGCGAGACTCGGCCCGTCCATACCTGGTCGCTTCGGTAGACGGCGAGGCTGAAGAGAAGTGGTTTGGGTGGCGTCCGATGACGTGGGACAGTTTGCCAATCATCGGACGAACGAAAAATCTGCACAACGCTTTTCTGGCGACCGGTCATAATATGTTAGGGTTGAGCCTGGCTCCATCAACGGGACGATTGATTGCGGAGTTGGTGACCGGCAATCAAACTCACATCGACGCCACACCGTATTCACCATCACGGTTCTAGTTTTCGCCCCGTCGGTTACGTGCCCGCGTGTTTTTCCAGGTTAATCGCGTGCCACGGCATCAGTTCTCAGACAAACACTCCGTCGACAAGACGATCGGGAGATTGTGATTTGACCCAGCAGTACTGTGGCGTGTTTGATCTGTTTCGAGTCGGCATCGGACCGTCGAGTTCTCATTCGGTGGGCCCGATGCGAGCCGCGAAGTTGTTCCTGCTCGAACTGGCGACAGGAGTAATCCTGAACGACGTCAATCGCATTGATGTTGAGTTGTATGGGTCACTCGCACTGACCGGGATGGGCCACGGGACAGATACCGCGATTCTCATGGGCCTCACCGGGGAAGCACCGGAAACGATCGATCCGGAGACGGTGCCGGAAAAGCTAGCGTCGATTCGAGGGGCGAAGCGAATTGCGATTGATGAGCAGCGCACAATCGCTTTCGTCGAGAATGAAGACCTGATCTTCAATCGCCGAACCACTTTGCAAGGGCATCCCAACGCGATGCGTTTCCGGGCGTTTGGCGAAGAAGGGAAGAGCAACCTACTGCTCGAGAGCATCTATTTTTCCATTGGCGGTGGTTTTGTCGTCAAAGAGGGACAGGAAAACGTCACCGACAATTGCCCTGAGATCCCCAATCCGTTTTCGTCTGCCAATGAATTACTCGAACTGACACGCAAACGTGAATGCCGAATCAGCGACCTGATTCGCGAGAATGAAAGAGTCTTTCGCAGCGATACGGAAATCAGCGAAGGCGTGCAGCATCTTTGGCAGACGATGCGGGAGTGCGTCCAGTTGGGTTGTCAAACCCGCGGCGTATTACCAGGAGGGCTCGGGGTACAACGACGCGCCCCATCGCTTCACGATTCGCTTACCTGCAAAAATTCGATTCCAACCGATCCGATGATGGTTCTTGATTGGGTCGATCTGTTTGCTCTTGCCGTCAACGAGCAAAACGCTGCGGGAGGTCGCGTCGTGACGGCGCCGACCAACGGGGCGGCGGGGATCATACCTGCGGTTCTGCACTACTACACGCGTTTCTGCCCCGGCGCGAGAGAGGACCAGATCGAACGATTTTTCTTGACAGCCGCCGCGATCGGTTCGCTGTACAAACGCAACGCGTCGATTTCCGGTGCCGAGGTCGGATGCCAAGGCGAAGTCGGTGTCGCCTGTTCGATGGCCGCCGGTGCGATCACGGAAGTTCTCGGCGGATCGCCCGAGCAAGTGGAGCAGGCGGCGGAGATCGGGATGGAACACAACCTCGGATTGACGTGTGACCCGATCAAAGGATTGGTTCAGATTCCGTGTATTGAACGCAACGCGATGGGAGCCGTGAAGGCGATTAACGCGAGCCGATTGGCACTGCGGAGTGATGGCACCCACACCGTTTCGCTCGACCGTGTGATACGGGTAATGAAGCGGACCGGTGCCGACATGTCGTCTCGCTACAAAGAAACATCTCAGGGCGGATTGGCTGTCAATATTGCTGAGTGCTGATGCGGCGAAACACTGTCCCCTTTTGCAAGGCATACGGTGTGGCGCATTGGCTGGCTGAGAAGAACCCGGCTACTCATTAAAAAGCGCTGAGCCCTCGCGTCATGTCGCTATGGTTTGCGAATCACGACTTCTTCCTCGCCCCACTCCACCTCAAGGCTTGCGGACTCGGCAACCATAACAGCGAGTTCGCGAAGCGTTTTTTGTTTTCCGTCCAGGTTGATTCGACGTTGGCTAGCGAGCTCGGCATCCGGTTCGATTCGGAAACGTTTACCATCGGTCGCGGCGAGCTGTCTTAGAACATCGCTGGCAGCTTTGTTAATCAGTTTGAGGTCAAAAACGGCTGCCTTTGCGCTTGAAGACTCTCGCCGGGAAGGCGCCGCAGCGGTGGATCTCCAGTGAGCGGCCAATGCCCGTCGATGGTTTTCCGCCGTCGCGCGGACAGTGATCGTATCGCCGGACGTGCGTACTGACGAACGGACGGTTTGAGCGTCGAGCGTTTCTCGGATCGCCGTCACGGAATCACCTTTTGGGTAACTCATTGAAAAAGGTTTCCCGGCGGTTAATTCGGACCACCCGACGATTCCGCTGGGAAGGTCGGACTGCGAATCGCTCGGTGCACCGCGGGAGGCCGGGTTGCCGCGAGATCGAGACGAGGATCTCGTGGTTAGCGATTCCAAACGGGTCCCTGGTTTGATCGCATAATCGAACTGCGCGAGCACCAACGACACCGCAGTGGTCCGGTCGACACCGATGAACTCACCTGCCGGCCAAACATCGTGGGGCAACCACGTCACGGTGCGTCGCGGAAGCGTGCTCGCGTTCGAGTTTCGCAGACGGTCACTGAGGTCGGTGACCTTTGCCCGTAAGTTCCGAACTTTGGGGGCGGCGAGGATCAGTTCGAGAACTTCGGACGCGGTGCTACCGCTCGGCCAGCGAACCGATATGAGGTCGTCGTCGGTGGCTCCGACGGTGACGAAACTGGCGGCGGCGTCCACCCATTGCGGACGCCCGACAACGAGAACGCCGGGAAGCGGAAAAACAGCGAGGTCGGATTTTTCGGCCAGGTCCACGATGACTTTCGCCGCGGAAGTTGCGGTCACCGTCAGGCTAACGGTCGTGGTCGGATCGACTTGGCGGTCGATCCAAATGGACCGACACGAGTTGACCTGGGAATTGCCAGGGGCGGACCAGGAGCCGCCGATCGACACAAAAATCTGGCGAATCAGCGTGGGAAGGGTCTGGTCTTCGATACTGAGCGTGACAGGGGTGCGAGCGAGCGACTCGGCGGCGAATGCACTATCCGCAGGGGCCTGTGCGGAGACCGAAGCCGCACCGACCGCGGTCAAAAGGATGACGTTGAGCAATGACTGCAGAGGGGAAAACGCGGCCGTCTTTCCGCGGAGTGTCCGGCAAAACACCACGTCGCGTCTCGCCGTTCGACGAGGATTCTCGGTGAAATGATGCACACCGGAGTTGGATGTGATTCGGGCCGACACGGAGGAATGGGCGGCACGGCAGCGTTTGCGGACACGTCGCTCTTTTCCGGTGCCGTAGCTCATCCTGCCTCCCGAATTCTTTTTGATTTGTCGTCTTGCCTGTCAGCTTGATCGGTCTAACATCGGAAAGTCAAATGGGGGAGAGAAATAAAAAGGATCTTTGACCTCGATGACGAAGCAGACGGATAATTGAAACGAATATAACGCCCCAAATGGATGCCAACGTGACGACACCCCTAGTCCATACCACCCGACTGACGGCTGCCTACCGAAGATACCTCCAATCCGCAAACTCCTGCCGATTCGCTCACGAAGTGGACGAATCCTACACTTCCGCGACCTTGCTATCGCTGCTCGCCCGAGGTGTGGTCGAGCAGCGCCGGGCCGCGGCATTGGCGCTGGGCATGTTGGGGGATCGCAAATGCATCGACTCGCTCGGGAGAGCAATCTCAGACACTGACCGCGGGGTACGGTTGGTGGCTGACGATTCCTTTCGAGCCGTTCTCGTTCGCGACGCGGCCCCGCTGCATCACCAGCAACTGCTGCGAGTGATGCACCTGAACGATGGCGGTGAGTACGCCGCCGCCCTCTCGCCAGCCCTGATTCTGATCAATCAAGCTCCGATGTACGCGGAGGCACATCATCAACTCGCCATTTGCTGGCACGGGTTGGAAGATTTCGTACGTGCCGAACGGGCGTATCAGAATTGCCTTTGGCATTGCCGTTTTCATTACCTGGCGTGGCAAAGTTTGGCGAAGCTCCGCTATCTGAACGGGAGCCTCGAGAAGGCACTGCAAGCCCTGGATTACTGCCTAGACATCAATCCCGATTTGGAAACCGCCCGGATGCAGCGTCGTCAAATTCGACGCCGGATGCGTCAGAGCGACGTTTGATTCGATCGCCAGTTGGCGAACAGAGAGGATTCATTTTGACTCCGGATGAGTTTTTAGTCAGTTGTTTGGCGCTGTCGCTGTCTGTCATTGCGACCGGGATCGCGCTGGGGCCGTGGGATGCCCCCTACCAAATTCGATCGGTCGCCCATATCGAAAACCGGTTCGGCAAGTTTGC
>JBICHZ010000025.1:0-3118 GCA_043101355.1 Rhodopirellula sp. JB044 | reverse complement strand
GCAGCATCAATCAGACGCTCCATGCGCGACGGAGGCTGCGAATGCTGGGATTGAGATAAATTTTCCAAAGCGAGCGGTGCCGAAGAAACGGGAGCGTAAGAAATTGGTTGCGGTCAAACCGAAAAACCGCCACAGAAATCTAAAAAGTTCTGTGGGAGTATCTTACAACGCAGAGAGCGATTGTGATGAGGCGGTAGAGCGCCGCCCGCGTAGATGAGTTTTGTGGTGGTGCGTCAAAACGCAATCTTTGGGTCGCAAAACTCGCCAAGAATTTCGGCGGGGCACCTGCGAATCGCCGAATGTCCTGGCGATTTTCCCTACGGTTCGAACGCCAATAACACGACCCACCGTAGCCGGAGTCGCCAAGACTTCGGTCGTGCTTTGGCGGTGGGGAGTCTGAATTGTTGGCGGATCCAGCTACCGGCGTTGCCTACGACCAGGAAGCGAAACTCGCCGATCGTTTCCCGACGAGTGGAACGCCGATAAGACCACCCACCGTAGCCGGAGTCGCCAAGACTTCGGTCGTGCGTTGGCGGTGGGGAATCTGAATTCTTGGCGAATCCAGCTACCGGCATTGCGACCGACTCAGGTAGCAAAACTCGCCAAAAGTTTCCCTACGATTTGAACGCCGATAAGACACCTCACCGTAGCCGGAGTCGCCAAGACTTCGGTCGTGCTTTGGTAGTGGGAAGTCTGAATTCTTGGCGAATCCAGCTACCGGCATTGCGACCGACTCAGGTAGCAAAACTCGCCAAAAGTTTCCCTACGATTTGAACTCAGTTAAGACACCTCACCGTAGCCGGAGTCGCCAAGACTTCGGACGTGCTTTGGCGGTGGGGAGTCTGAATTCTTGGCGAATCCAGCTACCGGCATTGCGTACGACCAGGTAGCGAAACTCGTGGGGACTTTCGCTACGGGCTGGAGTCATTGTTGATCGTGACGCGGCCTTAGCGATCCGCGTAAACCATCGTGCTTTCTTCCTTCGTGACGGGCACTCGGGATTGGTCGCTGGTGACGACCGCTTTGATCACGTGGGTGTCCGGTTGGACGCCGCGGACTTTGACGCGATACACCAATTCCTCGCCGGCGGGCAAGTTGCCGTGGGGCGCGAACATCACACCGCCGCGACCATCGGTTCCCGCATCGGCATCGCTGCCGAGCATTTCGATTCCCGGAGGCAGCAACATTTGAACTTGAACGTTCGTGTCGTTGCGTGAACCCGAGTTACGAACCTTGATCTCGTAAGTCGTTTCGCTGCCCAGTTCGATCGGGTCAGCCGTGTCGGCGATCGAGAACGTCAACTCTGCTTGCGATTCCACCGAAACAGTGTTCTCCACTTCGCTGCGTGCGTTCAAGTCCGCACTCGCTTCCAATCGGATGACTTGGTCGCCCGCTTCGACCGGCAACAACGTGACGGGAACCGAGGCGACGTCACCGGCAGGCAAGTCGACGATCGACCACAGCACGGCATGTCGATTCGGATCGTAGTGTCCGTTGTTTTCGGTTCCGACAAACGTGAATCCGCGATCGAGCCGGGCGACGATTTCGACGTTGGTCGCCGGAGCGGTGCCGCGGTTTTCGATATTCACCATGTAAGTCGCTTGTCGTTCGAGGAAGCGACGTGAAGGTCCCGTCAGAGCCACGTTGATGTTCGGCGCGACGATCTCAACCGATACCGAATGCGAAACCGCTTCGGCGTCTTCGGCGACCAGGTGCACGACGTTTTCGATCATGCCCGGTTCTGCCGCACGCATCCGCAAGACTTCACGTCGGACTTCGCCAGGACGGAGCGATCCGAGAGCGTTATCGAGTTGGCGACCGCGGGGATGGTCGAGGCCCGGTGGCACGTCGGCTTGCAAGATCACGCCGGTTGCCTCTCCCGTGCCGACGTTGGCAACTTCGAGTTCGATTTCGAGTTGTTGGCCGATCAAGACTTTCGCGGGTGCACGTTGAGTCACCTTCAATTCCGGACGCGTGCTGCGTGTTCGCACCGAAGCGGCGGCTTCGAAGGTCACGCGAGCCACACTGCCGAGCTCGCCTTCTTCCTGTGGGATCAATTGCATCGTGATCGAACGTTCGTCTCCGGCGGGCATCGCACCGAGTTGCCAAACGAGCAGGTCACCTTGCATGACCGGTTGCGGCGTGGCGTCGACGAGTTTCATCCCGGCGGGAACACGGTCGTGCACGAGCACGCCGAGAGCCTCGGCGGTTCCGACGTTGCGAACTTGAATCACGAACGTTGCCGGTCGCCCGACTTTGACTTCGGCGGGAGCCCGTTTGTGAATCACGACGCTCGGCGTCTGCACGCCCTCGAGACGACGGTCGCCCGGTTGGCTGATCGCGATCGGGTCACCACCGCCGGCGAGATACGGTTCAGGAGCATATCCGCCTGCGTTTCGCTGGTTCGGGGTCATGTTGTTGGGAAGCCCCATTCCCGACCGTCCGTCACGTTGGTGCCCGGCAAACTGAGCGGGGGTTTGATTGTTCGGTTGTGTTTGACCGTAAGGCTCTTGCTGGCCATACACCGAAGGCGTCTGACCGGCGGTATCGCGAACCAGGTTCGGTTCGGGCAACGACGGCAACGCGGGCTGACGCAAATCACTGCGGGGTGCACCGGAGCGAAGTTGGTTCTCGCCACCGGCGGGCTGGCGCAGTGAGTTGTTGCCGAACGTTTGTGCGGGTGGCTGGCCGAAATCACCGACCAAACCCTGAGCGGCGGGTGCGGGATGAACCGGTCCGCCCATGTCCATCGGCGCGTCGCCTGGGACGGGCACACCAGCGTCCATCGGACCGGCACCATACAACGACCGTCCGGCATCCAAGGCAGCCCCAGAATTCATAGCAGGTCCAGAAATCATATCAGGTTCGGCATGCGAATCCTCGACGTGGGCTTCGGCCGGCGGTGACATCCGCAGGTCGTTCATCGGTCCGGCGGCAAAGCCTGGGCCGGCGTTCATATCAGGTCCGGCATTCATCTGTGGTCCGGCGTTCACATCGGGACCGCCGCCCATTCCCGGTCCCATTCCGGGACCTTCTTCGAATTGAATTTCCTGCATCCCCGGTTGGCTCATCGTCGCGACCGGTTGTTCAGCAGGAGCCTCCGATCCGGGTTGCGGCA
>JBICHZ010000024.1:0-13917 GCA_043101355.1 Rhodopirellula sp. JB044 | reverse complement strand
CCCATGTGCCACTTGCCGATGAGATACGTTTGGTAGCCCACCGATTTCATCATGTTCGCCAGGGTCGGTGTTCCGACTGGGAAACACCGATCGTTGGTCGCCTCCAACGGTGTCCGCCCAAAGCGTCCCGGGTAGCGACCGGTAAAGCACGCCACACGCGTGGGAGTGCATTGCGGCATCACGTAGTGATTCGCCAGCCGCGCCCCTTCTGCGGCGAGCCGATCGAGATTCGGCGTGTATGCCTTTTGCGGGTTGTTGTAACCGATGTCCGCCCAACCTTGATCATCGGTGATGATGACCAGCACGTTCGGTCTGTCGGCATACACCGCGGCTGAAAAAAGGGTCACGAACGCGATTGCCAGGACGGACAGACGACACAAACACAGGTATCGAGGCAGGAACATGGGCGGGGCGAGGGGGGTGAAAGGACGAGCGACACTCATGTCCTGTCTGCAGCCCGAGGATTCATCGAGCGAGAACAACGAGGCGTGCACAGTGTCACGGAAGGTAGGATGTTGGCGACCAAGACCAGTCTTCATGCGATGTGGGCTCGAGCCTGCCAATGAACCGCCAAGATACCACGAGCGAAACCCCTTTTCAGGTGATCGCAGACGAAAGCATGCCAACGTTCCGGCAGACGCATTGAGACCGGCGCGGGCAACACCCGGTATCGCAAGTGTTCCGGCGTGCACCTTGCCGGGTTCGTATCGATCCTTGTTGCTTGCAACCGATCGGCGATATCGTCCGCTGCAAACCGGAACGACCCGCATAAACGGCAGGGAATCGGAATTGGCGACTCGGCTCGGCGAAGATTTTTGGAGGCGGCCCCTGTTTGCGATTAAGCTCGAATTGATTGGTTTCACGACTTTGACATCGTCGATCGCAGGGCGATGAGTTTTGCTAGGAGCATCTTCCATGGTCTCAACACCGCTGTCTCGCCGTCAATGGCTCGCATTGTCAGGCAGTTCTCTCGCTGCGTCGATGCTGCGCGGCGACGAACCGACGTCGGGAACCGGCGAGAACGACTCGGCGAACGAAATGCCACCGTTTGCCCCCACTTACACATCCGGCAAGGAGTTCAATTGGCAGTTCGGCATGACGCTCCAAACCCCGGTGACGTTCACGAGTGGTTTGGTGACGTTTCCGGTGCCGATGGAATGGCCAGAACAGAGCGTTACACTCGGCACGCGAGATGTGTCGGGCCAAATCACTCAAATGCAAGTCCGTGATCTGCCCGGTGGAGCCCGACAGGTGGTGATTGGTATCGCACGAATGACCGCGAACAGTTCGGCGAACGTGCTGCTGAACTACCGCATTGAAAAACGAAACATCGTCGCGCCTACCGAAACCGATTCACTCGTGATTCCCACTCGCGTGCCACGCGACATGCGATCGTATATGGGCAGCAGCCCGATGATCGATAACACCAACCGAGAAATAAGAAACCTCTCTCGGCAACTCGAGTCCGAGAAACAAGAAGGGGAATCCGCGTGGCAAACCGTTCGCCGAATCTACGACCGGGTGCGAGAGAAGGTGACCTATACCGAAGGCCCGATTCGCAACGCCTCCGACGCATTGAAAGACGGCAAAGGCGACTGCGAAGACATGACTAGTTTATTCGTGGCCCTTTGTCGCAACGCAAAAATCCCGGCGAGAATGGTTTGGATCCCTGGGCATTGCTATCCGGAGTTCTACCTCGAACGCGACGGTGGGGGGAATGAGTCAGGTCACTGGTATCCCTGCCAAGCCGCAGGGACCGAGCAGTTCGGCGAGATGCAAGAAGACCGCCCGGTGTTGCAAAAAGGCGATCGGTTCAAAGTTCCCGAACATCGGAAGATCGTTCGCTATGTCAGCGAGTACTTCCGATGTGATCGCCGCGGAAAAGGGTCACCCAAGATTGACTTCGTCCGAGAGCTGCAATCCTGATCTACTGGATCGGACGGACGCGAATGTCGCGCCACCGGACTTCGTACGGCCCCTTGTTCTTTCCAATACCGTGAACTTGCAGGCCGATGAACCCGCTGCCTGAGGATTCGGGGTCGACAATGTCAGAGATTTTCGTGTCGTTGACCCACGTTTGGATTCGATCTCCGATCGCCCTGACGCGATATCGATTGAACTTTCCGTTCTGATAAGCATCTTTGATCGGTTGCTCTTTCGTGATCCAACCGCGACCGGTCGCCTCGCCGTAGATATAGCCCGACTCGCCTGGAGCGGATTCGATTTCGACCTGGGGACCGTAGACGCGTCCACCTTCGTCACGAGTTTTTGATCGGATCTGAACACCGCTGTTGAGACCTTCGTCGACGTTGACTTCAAACGTCAACTCGAAGTTCTCGTAGCTTTCGTCGGAGCACAGAAACGAGTTGGGGCTGCCGACTGCGGTCTTGCCGATGATGATACCGTCTTCGACCCGGTAGGAGGCGGTGCCATTCTTTTGAGTCCAACCCTCAAGGGATTCCCCGTTGAAGATCGACTGCCATCCATCACCATCAATTTTCGGCGGCTGGTTGAGGGTGGCGGCTTTGTCCGCTTCCGACGGCTGTTGTTCCGCGTCGGCTGCATCGGCCGGTTCCCCCGCGGCGGCTTCGGTGGAGGTTAGTACGTTGTTGTCGATCGCAGGCAGGTCAACCTTACCGGTAGCGGCCCACTCAGTTCCGCGACGCAGCGTCGTTTGGAAGGCGAGGCCTTTCATGGCATTGACGTCGTGCCCGAGAGTGCTGTGGAAGACACGTCCTTTGCCGAACTGAATCGCCATCAAGATCGGTTCATGTTCGCCGGTACCACGAGTCGACGGGTCGCTGTAGGCGGTCGCGAGGACGTCCATGTTTTCGGCAGGGCCGCGAAGACGACCGTACAGCTCATCGGCAACTTGCATGAACGACCGAGGCAACCCCTTCGTGATCGGGTGGTCTGGATTGCGAACAACGATTTCGAAAGGAACGCGACGACCATGGGTGCCGCCGGAACCTTTTGACGTGTCGCGAGTGAATTGTTGGAGGTCTTCTTTCCAACGGACATAGGGGCCGTCCTTCTCGTTACGGCCTCCCCATCCACCGATGCCGATCATGCGGTTGTATGCTTCCCAAGCCGGGAACGAATTGTCGGCCGCGTGGACGCTGACGAACCCGCCTCCGTTCTTCATGTAAGCCTCAAACGCACGCTGCGTTTCGCCGCTCCACAGATCGCCGTTGTAGTTCGAGACGACCACGTCGTATTCGGCAAAGTCCGGCGAGAAAGTCGACATGTCGCCGCGTTTGCCCGGTGTCGTCGCGATCGTCACGTCTGCGAATCCACCTGACTCGAGCGTTTCGACAATCACGGGGGTGGTTTCTTTCCATTTGTGGTTGTTCTGACCGTCGATCAGAAGAACTTTCAATGGCGCCGCTGTGGCTGTGGGAGAATCGGCAGCAGACGCAGCGGGGGCCCAAAAAATCGCGGTGACGCAGAACGCCAAAAACAGGGGCAGGAAGGAGGTCACGGGCCGGGTGTACAAAGGGGGACGCATCAAAGCAGTAGTCATGGTTTTTGTAGGGGGAGTGGTTTCGTTGGAGGGGAGAAATTTTGGAAGGTACGAGAGGTCATTCCAAGAGGCGGGCCGGCACGATCGCGATTCGCGATACCACGATGGCGAGCGAATACCGGGGGAAACAGAGGGGCGTCTAATCTACCAGAAAACCGCGACACAAAAAAAGCGACTTGCCCCGTCACCCGAATCTTCGGTGTGCGGAACAAGTCGCTTGATGCGATCTCGTTTTGGGTTCACTCATCGACCAAGGCGGTCACAACGTCTCGCCTTGGTAGATGGTGCCACGGCGGCCTCGCCTAGCGAAGCGGCAGCGAGAATTCGTTGCCACCCGGGCCGCTGCGACGGGTGATCCGGTCGTTCTTCGGTGCCAGGTAATGCGTCGCTTCTTCGGCGACCAAGACGGTGTCGCCACTGCGAACTTCCGTACGAAAGCGATGGTGCCCACCGGTCTCGGCTTGAGCAACGATCGTCATCTTCACCTCTTCACCGGCGTCGATGCGTGGAATCGGATCGATCAACACCTGACCGGTGATGACTTTGCCGACGTGTCCACTGATCTGTTTCGGCTCGATACCGTGGCTGAACTGTGCGACCGCTTGGACGTTATGTGCCGGTTTGCTGCCGCGGTTGCGGATCACAATTTGATACGAAACGTCTTCGCCAATCGGTGCCGGAGCCGACGGGTCAACGACCGACAGGACAAGGTCAGCGATTGCCTCGACGTTGGTGTCCAAGCTGACATTGGTTTGTCCGGCGGCGCTGCCTTTGCAGTCGAACGCGAACTGGTGTGTTCCGGTCGATTCCATACGGCACTGGAACTGATACTTGCGAACGGCACCCGGCGTCAGCGACGCGATCTTCCAACGCAGTTGATTGTCGATCATCGTGGCACCTTCCATGCCGCCTTGGTAAACAACACCCATTGGGAGTTGCAGGTTGGCGATAACGTCTTCGCTCGCAGTCGTGCCGTGGTTGGTCAACTCGAGTTGGTACGTTGCATTGGAGCCTTGGTATTTCACCTCGGGACCGCTCAAGATCGCTTCCAAATCGGCGGCCAAAACACGAACGTTCTTACCAGCCTCGGCACGCAGATCCAGGTCGCCGACGGCGAGTCCGTGAATCTTCAACTCGCCGAGGTCCTGTGCGGTCAGCTCCACTTCGAACTGAGCTTCTTTACCGGCAGGGATATCGCCGATGCGTTGGCTCTGTGGCGAACTCGATTCAGGGCTCAGGGTAAAGACGACTTCCGGTGCAACGCCATCACCCGGGTTAAGAACGCGGATTTGGTAGGTCTTCGACTGGCCGTAGATGACTTCATCCGGTCCATCGATGGTCAACGCGAGTTGCGGTTCTTGAACGATCACCTGGACGATCTTTTTCTGAGGTGCCAAGGTCCAGTCGACGTCGAGGTCGTGAGTCCCCGGACGTGCGGCCTTCAGGCGAACGTACATGGTTTCGCTCTCACCGGCACCGAGCTTCTCGATCCGCCAATTCAGATTACGGACATCCTGTTCGGTTGCCGACTGCACGTCACCACGAGTGACTTGATGCCCGACGACGTCACCCCAATCAGGAATGTGAGCACGAACGACGAGGCCTTCGGCATCGACCGATCCACGGTTTTCAACGCGGATCTCGTAAGGGTGCGTTTGGCGAATCATCACACGGCGTGGGCCGGCGGTAAGGATGCGGATGACCGGGAGTTCCGTCGCGGTCATGTTCGAATTAGCAGCGACGTTGATCGCCGGTGTTTTCGGAGTCGCGATCGCAGCCGCTGCGGTGCCGTGCTGGTCACGCATCGCGTTGGGATGCTGTGTAGCGACTGAGGACGACGGGGCTTGTTGCCCATAACCAGTCGATTGCCCATAACCAGTCGATTGCCCGTATACAGGCGTTTGTCCGTAGGTCGTGCCCTGGCCGTAACCGGCGGTGTGATAATTCGGTGCCGTCGGACCGGCCGCAGTTCGGCTGCGTGGAGCAAACGCGTCTTGGTGCGACGCGAACTGCGAATCGTGCTGTGCCTTCATCGGGTCCGGCGTCGGATGCTGGTTTTCGATCGGCAATCGGTCGCTGATCGGGTGCAGGGCGACGTCGGAATTCCCGACTCCGGCGAGCGAGCCAGCCGAACGTCCGCCGTCCTGATTGTTTCCGAACGTGGTCATTCGGTTGAACTGGTTGGCTGGCTTCGATCCGGCCGAGTTGGCGGCAACGGTTCCCGCATGGGCGGGCGATTGTTGACGGCTCGACACAGACTGCTGGTTACCGCCAGTCGGCTGTGGAGCAGGTGCCGGACGATTCGAAGGCGCGTTCGTCGCAACGATGTCCGCTTGGCGAGCAGCACCGAGCGTGATCGAGGAAACGTTCGTTTCTGGCTTCGCCGGGGCGGGTGCAGGTGCCGGTGCAGCAGCGACTTGCCGTGGTGCCGGAGCAGGCGCGGGCTTCTCCGGTGCAGGCGATGGTTTCACGGCAGGCGTTGGTTTCGCAGCAGGTGCGGCCGCAATCCGAGGAGCCTCGGTTTTGGCTGGAGCGGGTTTCGACGTGACTTCAGGAGCGCGGCGAGAGGAAGGCTGCTCGGTCTTCACGACCTCTTTCTTGGTCGGGACCGCGGCTACCTTCGTAGGCTGCTCAACAGCCTTCGGTGGTTCAGGCTTCGCCGTTGTCGCTTTTGCAGGCGAGGTGCTTTTGACCACCTTGCGGCTGACGCGTGGAACCAACTCCACCGAATCGGTGGTATCGGAATTCTTGATCACGCGTGGCGTGCTCTTCTTCACCAACGCGGGTTCTTTGGACTCGATGCGAGTCGGCTGTGATGTGGACGGTTCGAGGCTAACCGGACGCCGACTGCTGCTGGACACCGACAACGGGGCCGGACGCCGGCTGCTCGTTGCGGTTGGCTCCGGCGTAGGTGTGCTCAACCGGCGAGGTGTGGTTTGGGCGATCGGTGGTGGGGTCGGAATGGCCGAGCGGGTGCCGCTGGTCGACGAACGGCGCGAAGGTTGCGCGAGTTGTCGGCTGGCGGTGCCAGGGTCACGGATCGGCGCCGCCGAACTCGATGCCGTCTGCTCACCGTTGGGGGAGTGATAAGGAATACCGCTCCAATCAACATCTCGTTCGTTCGGCACAGGCGTCGCACGGCGGTACGGCTCGCTGCTCTTCGAACTGCTGCTGCTGTTCGACGAGCCACCGAACAGACTGCCGAGCAGTCCACCGGCGTTTGAATAATTGGAGCTACCGTATCGGCGCTTCGAACTGAGTTCTTTGCCGACCACCTGTTTGATTTGAGGTGATTCTTCGAACGTTTGGGCGGTCGCGAAATTCGCGGGTCCCAAACCGACCGAACTGGATACGACCGCGGCGGCGAGAAGTGCGGCCATACCGCGAGTTCGCCTTGGCGGGCTCAAGAAAGAAAAAAGGGCGTTGCGGTTCATTAGATTCTCGCCTCGAGGCACGAAAGGGTAGTTCCATCGTGATATCGGTTCGAACAGTCATGCTTTTTGAATCAATCTTTCCGACGTTGCGGAATTGCATGAGATTCCCGGTTGTGAGGGCAGAGAAAGTCGTCGATAACGTCTGAGAATTGACGTTTTTCTCAGCCAGGCGTTTCTCGCCGCGGCGGTCTTCGATGAACATCGTTACCGCTCGTTTCTGCCTAATCACGATTCGTTTTTGCCTAAAACCCCACGTTACCGAAACACAATGTCACGACGCGAAAAAATCGAAGCGATGCTAGTGGACGATCCCACCGATACGTTTCTGCGGTATTCCTTGGCGATGGAGTTCCGTAGCGAGGGGAATTCTGAGCAGAGTTTGGAAAAACTCGGCGAGTTGACCCGTGACAAAGAGCCTTACGTGCCGGCGTTCTTCATGGCGGGACAGCAACTCGTCGAGTTGGGGCGAATCGATGAGGCTCGGGGCATGCTGCGCGACGGAATCGACGAGGCACGCCGGCAAGGCAACTCGCACGCGGCCGCCGAGATGAGCGAATTGCTCGCGTCGCTCGGCAGCCTGGGTGAAGGAAGCGATGCGGACGAAGACGACGATCTTTGAAAAACTCCAACACGAATTCCAATCACCATTCCACCACCGCGATTGTCCTGCGTCTGGTGGAATTCAGCGAAACGAGCCTGGTCGTCACTTTGTTGACCCGCGACCTGGGCCGCATCTCCGCTTTGGCGAAGGGTGCCCGACGTCTCAAGGGCCCTTTCGAAGGTTCGCTGGATTTACTGTCGGTTTGCCGCGTGACGCTGATCGCCAAGGCGGGCGACACGCTCGACCTGTTGACGGAATCGAAACTGCGTCGGCGGTTTCGTGGCGGTGATCGATCCCTGTCGCGAACCTACGCGGGCTACTACGTGGCCGAAACGCTGCGGTGGTGGCTGGACGATTCGGAACGTCACGAGGAGTTGTTCGACCTGACGCTTGCGGCGTTGGGGCAGATCGATGGGGAAGGCCCGGTTGCTGAAATCCTGCTGGCCTACGATTGCCAGTGCCTCCGCTTGCTCGGTCATGCCCCAGCGACCAGGGCCTGTTCCGCATGTGGCGTGAAACTCGATTTGCTTCCTCAAAACGGCGAACAGGACGGGGCGGCGAAAACGAAACTGCCCCGCGGTCGCAAAATCGCGTTTTCGCTCGACGGCGGCGGGGTGGTCTGCGAGGCCTGCCGGGCACGACAATCGTCGCTGGTCCTGATCACCCCTGCGACGCTCCAATCACTCGACGGATTGCTACAGAAACCGAGCAAGGCTGCCGATGAGAATACCGGCGGCGCGAGCCCGGAAAACACCGAGCAAGAAAGCGATTTTCCGCTGACTTCGCTGTTGCCTTGGGTGAGTGAAACTTCGTATCCCGAACTGCGTGGTTTAATCAGTCGGTACATGCAGAGTTTGCTGGGTCGATCTCTTCGGATGCAACCGTTCCTCCCCGGAACGATTCGCCGACAGTAGATCCTACCGGAATTGCTCCTTGTGCCGGCGACTCGACAAGGATGATGGAACATCGATGCCTGACCCGAACACCTGCCCAACGCCTAACGAGACCCTTTCTCGCGTCCTCGCGTGCTTTGGTTGCGGACGCCCGTTAATCGTTTTGCTAACCGGCCTGATCTCGCTGACCGCGATCGGAAGCGTTTCCGCGCAAGAAGAAACCCTCTGGCAGTCGACCCAAAAAAGGGCCGACAGCGTGACGCGGTTTCTCACCGGTCGTGAGCAGACCGACGCGGCCCGTGCTAGAGAACTGTACCAAGAAGCCGACGCGATTTTTCGAAACGCCGCGCAGCAAGTCAACACCGTCGCTCGCGATGGTGAAACCGAAGGGAATGAGAAAAGCCAATTCGCGAAAGCAGCGAAACTGTTCGGCCGTGCGGCAGACGCTGAACCCGGATCGGCTTTGTCACAAGACGCCATGTTCATGCAGGCCGAGAGTCTGTTCTTCGCCGACAAACTGATGGCGGCGAGTGACGTTTACGCGAAGCTTCAAAAAGACTACCCACGCAACCGACACAACGACCGGGTGGCAGCACGACTGTTCGAAATCTCGCAGTACTGGATCGACACCGAGAAAGCGAATCCGAACAGTTGGTGGTCGCTGAACCTTTTCGATCCCACGCGTCCGCGTCTCGATGTTGACGGACACGCCGTCCGCGTGCTCGACCAAATCCGTTACGACGACCCCACGGGACGTTTGGCCGATGACGCAACGATGGCTGCGGCGGCGGAATACATTCGCCAAGGCAAATATGAAATGGCCGACGAATTCTTGACCGACCTTCGCGAGACGTTTCCCGACAGTGAACACTTTTTCGTGGCTCACCTTTTGGGTATCCGCGCCAAACTCGAGATTTACGCCGGACCTCAGTACAGCGGTTTAATGCTCGAAGAGGCTGAAAAACTCGTTAACCAAACTCGCCAACGGTTTCCTGACAAGATGCGAGACCAAGAGACCGCTGACATGATCGCGCGGGCGTCCGCGGAAGTTGCCTATCGCCGGTCCGAACACCTGTACGCGCGGGCGCAGTACCGTGAGAAAAAAGGCGAGAATCGTGCCGCCTCGGAATACTATCAAAAGATTCTTGATGAGTATCCCAGCACGCCGATCGCGGACAAGGCTCGTGCGAGGCTCGAGAAAACATCGGGTCTGCCGCCGGTTCCGAAACAACGGCTCAGTTGGCTCAAGGCCGTTTTCCCGGACTCGGACCGGTCGCCGCCGTTGGTTACCAAATTCGAGTCGCCCTCCGGGGAAGACCGCGAGACAATGCTGCGGTGATCGAAATGAATTTGCCCCAAAGGGTAAGACTCCGAACCGGGAGCGTTGCATTCGTTGCGGTGCTCCTGTTTGTCGTTGCCAACGGATGTGCGCCCTATCAATTTGGGAACGCGGCTTTGTTTCCATCGGGGATTCAAACCGTGCATGTTCCTATCGTTCGCGACGCAACCTTCCGACATGACCTCGGTCTCCAGTTGACCGAGGCGTTGATCCGCGAGATCGAATTGCGGACGCCGTACAAAGTCACCGCGGATCCGTTCGCCGACACGACGCTTCGCTGCGAGGTGATCGGAGAAACGAAACGCGTGCTCACCGAAACCGACGCCGACTACCCACGCGCTCTCGATGCCGCGATCCAAGTCCGCGCGTCATGGACTGACCGAGCGGGCCGGTTGCTGCTGAACAATTCGATCATTCCGACTGACGATTTGACTATCTTATTCAGCCAGGACGAACGCTTCGTTCCCGAGGCTGGACAAAGCGTCGACATGGCGATGCAGCAGGCTATCGAAGACCTCGCCGGACGAATCGTCAGTCAAATGGAAACCCGTTGGTAGTCGCTCGAAAGCAGACCGCCCCGGCGTTGGCGAAGGCATTCGGTCGCTCAATGAAATGCACGAGTGTCGCCGTTGACGCCACAGCCGAGCGTTAACGGTAAGTCAACGCGAAATCCCCCCGGCCGGCCACGTGAATTGTTGCCTACTGGCTACGATGCGTTGGACGTCGCCGCCCGCGGTGGCGCGACGATGCTGCTAACGAGGTGTGCGAAGCCGACGCTCCATCGCGTGGAAGTTACGATCGCAGACGGTCCGGACAAAGAGTTCTCTCACGCAAGGTGTGCTTTTGCGTTACCGACATTGCTTTGCGGATATCCGAATGTCGCGTCATTGAAAAAAGAGACACGGGGTGTGTAGGCTTTGAGATCGGTGGGCCGGGATCGGTAATTGTGTTTGAGATGATTCTGCGATGTTGAGCATTGAAACTCTGATTCTGATCACGGGAATCCTTCTTCTGCTGGGGATCGCATCGAACCAATTCTCATCACGGATGGGAGTGCCGGTACTCTTCATCTTCCTCGTTGTCGGTATGCTCGCAGGATCCGAGGGAATTGGAGGGATTGAGTTTGAAGACTACTCGGTCGCCTACGGCATTGGGACCGTCGCATTATGCCTGATCCTTTTTGACGGAGGCGTGCGAACACATTATCAGTCGATTCAATCGGCATGGAAACCGGCCGGTGTTCTTGCGACTCTTGGCGTCTTTATTACCGCTATGATTACCGGCCTGGCCGCGTCATGGATCCTGGGGCTGACCGTGTGGCAAGGCTTGCTCCTGGGCAGCATCGTGGGGTCGACCGACGCGTCAGTGGTATTCTCGGTCCTGCGCGGCGGCGGTGTTCAGATCCGCCCGCGTCTGGCGAACACGCTCGAGGTAGAGAGCGGGTCGAACGATCCGATGGCGATCTTCCTGACGATCGGCCTGATTCAGGTACTCACCGGCGAAGTCCCGTTCGGTGTCGGATTGTTGATGCTGTTTCTCAACCAAATCGTGGTCGGCACCTTGGTGGGTCTTTGGGTTGGATGGGCCGGATCGTGGATGCTTAAACACATCCGCTTGGAGGCGGCGGGTCTGTATCCGGTCATGGCGACGGGACTCGGTTTGTTCGCGTTCGGGTTCGCGGCCGCCTTCGGTGGCAGCGGGTTTTTGTCGGTGTATTTGACGGGGATCGTGATCGGAAATCGCCGTCCGGTGTTTCATCGGGGGATTTTGTTGTTCCATGACGCGATGGCGTGGATGTGTCAAATCCTGATGTTCACCGCGTTGGGAATCCTTTCCTTCCCGAGCCGATTGATCGCAGTGGCCATGCCGGCATTGATGATCGCCTTGGTATTAATTTTCATTGCGAGGCCGCTGGCGGTTTTCATCTGTGCAGTCCCTTTCCGATTCTCTCGCCAGGAGTTGACTTTCCTGTCTTGGGTGGGACTCAAAGGAGCGGTTCCGATTACACTCGCGACGTTCCCCATGCTCGCCGGACTGCCGGGGGCAGCGGTGATGTTTGACACCGTCTTCTTTGTGGTGTTGGTGTCGGCCTTGGTTCAAGGCTGGACACTGCCATCGGTCGCGAGGTATCTGAAGCTAGATATTGTCACGCATCGGCCGCCGCCGGTTACGCTCGAGATCACCTCGCTGCGGAATGTCGAAGGAGACATTGTCGAGTACTACGTCGACAAGGGGTGTCGAGCAGAAGGCAGCCTGATTCGCAACCTTGCTCTTCCCGAAGGGGTCGTCATCGCACTGATCGTTCGGGATGAGCAAACCATCCTGCCGCAAGGCCGCACACGTGTTCAACACGGCGATCACGTCATCGTCGTACTGCGACCGAAGATTCGAGCAATGGTGGACCGTGTTTTTGCGTGTGACGATTGTTCGCGTGTGTCGTTGCCGGTGCAACTGGAGTTTCCGCTGCGAGGCTCCATCCTCGTTCGGGATTTGGAACAGTGTTATGGATTGACACTCGGCGGTACGCCCAACACCACGCTGAGCCACTGGATGCAAGAAAAGCTATCGCGTGAAGAGTTGAAAGCAGGAGCGACCGTCCGCGTCGAGCATCTCGCGTTTCATATTCGTGAACTGTCCGAGGATGGTTCGATCGAGAACGTCGGCATGACATTGCTGCCTCAAGAAGAACAGACGACAGAGGTCACACCACCTACCGGAATAAAAGCGAAAGAAGAAGCGATAACCGCGTCTCCGGCGACCGACTCGACCGACGATGTCGAGAGCGGCGACAATACCGGGAATGCTGTTATTTAAAGTCTCAAAAAACCGATCGCGTCCCCCGACACCCAATTCCGTATGGTGCCAGCCACCATCTGGTTGACTTTTGGGGTGGTGGGGCGTACCGTTGGGTTGTTGCTTGACTTATATGGAGATGATGTGATGCCGCGACCGAAACGTGACGAGCAGTTTGATTGCAGCGAGATTTGTATCGTGCATGCTGTGCAGCGGTGTGTTCGCAGGGCGTTCCTGGCTGGTGTCGATCAGGCTACGGGAAAGGACTACTCGTTCCGCAAGGAGTGGATTCGCCGCAGAATGGAGGCGCTTGCTTCGGTCTTCGGTATCGATGTGCTCTCTTACGCGATCATGAGCAATCACATGCACGTGATTTTGCGAAATCGCCCAGACGTTGTGGAAATGTGGAGCGATGAAGAGGTCGCGATACGATGGCTGCGAGTGTTCCCGGGTCGACGGATGGAAGAGCATCTCGCCGAACCGACGGAACACGAGGTCAAAACGCTAGCAGGTGACGCAGAGCGGATGGCTGAAATTCGCCGGCGTCTCTCGGATATCTCATGGTTCATGCGGTCGCTGGCCGAACCGATCTCACGGATGGCCAACAAGCAGGACGAATGCACAGGACGGTTCTGGGAAGGACGGTTCAAGGCACAGCGAATCGTGGATGAGGCGGGATTGCTGGCGTGCAGCATGTACGTTGACCTCAATCCCGTTCGCGCCGCGATGGCGTCGGGCCCAGAGGACGCTCCTCACACCTCTGCGTTTGACCGAATCCATGCCGGCCAAGGGAAACAAATCGAATCGGCCGCGTTTGACCTAAAACCGGTCCCTACCGACGAAGCGGCAAAACAGATTCGCGAAACTCCGGTCGATGAGCTTCGCAAAGAAAAAGCAACGAAGCGAACCCCGACCGGCAAGCGTATCCGCCGCGACGGCTGGCTCGCGCCCCTAACGCTCTCGCCCAACAAACTCTCCTCCGATTCGGAAGCAAACCGCGACGGCATTCGGGCGAGCAACAGGGGATTTTTGCACGTTTCGATCAGGGAGTACCTGCGTCTGCTGCGATGGACAGCGAGACAAAGCGTTGCAGGAGCGTCAGAGAAACTTCCCAAGTCGCTCGCGAGCACTTTGGCTGGCCTCGGAATCGATTCGTCGATGTGGCGCGATCTCGTCTGGGACTGGCAAAGGTATTTCGGCAAGTCGACATGCGTCGGTTCACCCGAATCGCTGCGTGAAGACGCACAAAGATCTGGCAAGCATCATCATCGATGCCAGAAAGCAGCGTCCTCTTGATTCTCATGAATCGCAGCAAATCAAAAAGCGAAAAGCAA